>NZ_JBKORD010000015.1:0-258213 GCF_046764875.1 Nocardia arseniciresistens | reverse complement strand
GGTACTTACCGAACTTGACGTGCATAAGGCCGGGCACGGTCGCGGTTTCGTCGGCGTCCTTGTAGTACTGCACACCCTGGACCAAAGAAGATGCGCAGTTGCCCACGCCCACGATGGCCACGCGAACTGTGTCAGCCTGGTTCGTTTCAGTCATGGCCGATGTTTCCCTCTTTCTGTGGTGCCGCATTCGTCGATTGCTCCGCGGCAATCAATTCGTTGAGCCAGCGCACTTCGCGCTCGCTTGATTCCAGACCGAGTTGGTGGAGCTGGCGGGTGTAGCGATCCAGTGACCCGCTGGCCTTTTTGATCGCCTCCCGCAGCCCCTCTCGGCGCTCCTCGACCTGCCGCCGCCTGCCCTCCAGAATCCGCATCCGCGCTTCCGCGGGGGTGCGATTGAAAAACGCCAGGTGGACGCCGAAGCCGTCGTCGGTGTAGTTCTGCGGGCCGGTGTCGGCGAGCAGTTCGGTGAACCGCTCCCGTCCGACCGGTGTCAGCTGATAGACCCGCCGTGCGCGTCGCATCGCGACCACGCCCGGCACGTTCTCTTCCGCGATCAGCCCGTCCGCCTGCATCCTGCGCAGCGTCGGGTAGAGCGACCCGTAGGAGAAGGCCCGAAACGGCCCGAGCAACCCGGTCAGCCGCTTGCGCAGCTCGTACCCGTGCATGGGCGCTTCGAGGAGCAGCCCGAGGATTGCCAGCTCGAGCATCGGGCTTCACCTCCCTGACTTATGTACAGACCTAACCGGTGGATGCGACTTCCCACTATATCGGAGCGATATAACCAGGGATAGTCGTAACCGATAGTTGAGGTGTTTACGCAGGTGCTGGAGGGTCAGCCGGTGGTCACATTTACCCGGAGCGGCTCCCCGGCGAACGACACGATCAGGGATCCCGAGGCCCCTGCCTGGTTTGTGGTGTGCATCCGGAAGACAGGTCCGGCACCCGCCGTGGCGCTGGAATCGAACTCGGCAGCCGCATGCGTCACGGTGCCGCCCTGGACCTTCGTCGTCTGCGCAGCGCCTGCCAGCAGTCCCGCGAGCGCGGGCACATCCATGGTGGCGAGATCCAAGGTCCGCACATCGGGTTTGCGCCCGGGCGTGGTGGTCGACTTATCGAAATTTCCGTCGTAGTGATATCTGGCCGTCGCGGCCGGGTTGTCCCTCGCCGGTCGCGTGACCAGAACATATTCGGGATACAGCGTGACCTCATCGGCCTTGGTATCACCGAACTCGGCGCGATACTCGGCAATGAAATACCCCAGACCCGCGCCCGTGGTGAGCATCGGCACGTGTTCGGACGGCTCCGAATGTCCCCGCGCCCCAGGCAATCCCGGTAGTTTCGGCGAATCCGCCACACCGCGGGTAATCCCGCCGACCACCGCGCCCGCCACCGCCGCCGCGACGACAACGGCCAACGGCGCCAGCCAGCGTCGTGGGCGGCGGCGATCGACCCTGACCACGGGGGCGTCCACCAGATCGTCCGGAATCTGCAGGTCCCCGAAGATGTCGTCCAGCTCGCCGAAGGACTTGGCGCGCATCGCCTGTGCGGTGCGGGCGGCATGTTCTTCCTCGGTGAGCTGACCGTCGGTGAGCGCGGCGTCGAGAAGGCCGCAAACATCCGCCCGATCGGTATCGCGGGCCCGGATTCCGCTGTATCGGGTCGCAGCCATTGCGCGCCTTACCCTTCGAACGGCCAGGCGCGAAGGACCTCGCCCGCAGGAGTCAGCAGCAGATGGCCGCCCTCGTTGAACTTATTGCTCGCGAAAATCTCGATGTACGGCCCGCCTTTGGCGATGCCGTAGCGGCCATACGTTCCGGATTCGTCGACCTCGAAACCTATATGTGTGACAGCCCCGTCCGGTATCCGGAGCGTCGCGACCGCGCTCGCCAACACATCGGAAAGCGCCGCGAGGTTCAGACCGGCCAGATCATTCGCGGGCTTATCGGCCTTGCGGCCGGTGACAGCACTCTCCTGCTCGAATCCACCGCGGTAGTCATATTTGATCCCGCGATTCGGCTGGCCGGGCACGGCGCGCGAAAAGAGCGCATAGCTGTCGTACAGGGTCAGGTCGTCGACTTGCAGATCACCGAATTTCGCGCGATACCGCTCCAGAAACAGCGTAAGTCCCTCGCCGGTAAGGAGATCGGGTGTCGCAACGACCACAGGCCGCACGGCCTCCGGCTCGGGCGCCGGCACCGCGGCGGGCGGTGGTGCGCCGACCTGCTCGACGGGCCGGGGCTCGGGCTCCGGGCCGCGGCTTGTCAGCGTGAAGGCGGCAATAGCCGCGCACGCGGCCGTGGCGGCGACCGCGACCAGATACCACCTGCGACGATTCGAGTGCGGCGGCTGCGGCAACGGCGTCGCATCGTTCGGACGTTGCAGATCGTCGACGAGTCCGGCCAGATCGCCGAGCGTCGTGGCCTCCGCGGCCAACTCGGTGAGGGTCTCGTGTTCTTCCTCGGTGAGCTGGCCATCGCGACGAGCACCGTCCAATAGCTCGACCGTGGTGGCACGATCGGCGTCGCGGGCCCGAGTGTGATCAGGGTAACCATCCGCGGATCTGGGGCGGCGCAACAGATTTCGCGGCGGGGATGGCTGGGCGGCGATGAGATCGCGGACGGCTGCCGGCGTTTGCAGATCACCGACGACCCGCTCCAGCTCGCCGAGCGTCTTCGCGGTCGTGACCTGCGCCGTTCGGTCGTGATACTCGTCGGCGCCGAGCTGACCTTCGGCGTATGCGGCATCCAGCACGCCACAGGTATTCGCGCGGTCGAGGTCACGCGCTCGCGTGCGCCCGGATGCTGCTGTGGACACAGACGCATAGTAGTCGGCCTGACCAGGCGCCGCCCATGATCGGACCTGTTACCACTCCGGCAATACTCACAGCCCAGCGCGGCCCGTTTACATCACCGCTACTCTGGTTCTCGTGCGAATTCAGCGGCAAGTAGTCGACTATGCGCTCCGGCGCCGGTCGCTGCTGGCCGACGTCTATGCGGGCCGTGTCGATGTCGCCGAGGTATGTGATGCGAATCCTTACCTGCTACGTGCGGCGAAGTTCCACGGCCGGGGGAGCGAGGTCACATGCCCTATCTGCAGGAAAGAACAGCTCACACTCGTATCCTGGGTCTACGGCGACGGCCTCGGAGCGATGGCGGGTTCGGCCCGCACGCCCGAGGAACTGATACGACTGAACGAAACTCGCGAGGAGTTCTCGGTCCATGTCGTCGAGGTGTGCCGGAGCTGCAGCTGGAACCATCTGGTGCAGTCCTACGTGCTCGGTACCGCTCCCGCGCCAACGCGCCGTCGCACGGGTACCCGAGCCAAGCGGCGCGCCGCCGAATAATGTGCCTGGTCATCCGCCCGTCGGATGACATGCGGAGCCTGCACGCGTCCGCCGCGGTGATCATGACCGCATCGAGCCACACAGCCCGTTACCAGTTATGGAGATCTTGTCAGTGAATTCGCCCTACGAGCCTTCCCCTTACGGCGATGAACCGCACGGCGGCCGTACTCAGCGAAGTTCACCACCTCCGAACCCGAATCAGCGGCCTGCCGGTCCCCCACCCGGCGGCAGGCGACCGGTGCCTCCGCCTGGCGGTCAGCGACCGCCGCAGGGTGGCCAGTACCCGGGCGAGCCGCGCGGTCCGCAGCCGCCGCGCCGCCAAGGGCCGCCGCCACAGCGCCCCCCGCAGCCGCAGGGCCGCCCCCTGCCCGCGGGAGCGCCCAATGCCGTCCAGCCGACCCATAAGATCCAGCGGCCCGGTTCGCTGACCGAGGCGGTGGCCGAGCGCAACCGTCGCTCGACGGCACCCGCCGGATCCCGGCCCGCCACCGCACCCCGCCCCGCCGTGGAGCGGCCTGCCCCTATCGACGGCGCGCGCGGAGCCGGCGTGGGAGCCAATGGTGAACGCAGACAACGATCCGCGGGCGCGCCACCGTCCGGTCCACCGCCGCGCCGCGGCGGCGGTGACGGCGGAGACGGCGGACCGAGCAGGCGCGGCCCCGGGGCGAAGAAAAAGAAGTCGCCGTGGCGGATCGTTCGCCGGGTCATCTATATCGGCCTCGCGCTGGCCATCGTGGTGCCGAGTGCGATCTTCCTTGTCGCCTACACCACCGTCTCTGTGCCCAAACCAGGCGATCTGCAAACCAACCAGGTCGCGACGATCCTGGCCTCCGACGGCAACACGGTGCTCAGCAAGGTGGTGCCGCCAGAGGGCAACCGCACCGATGTGACCATCGAGCAGATTCCCCCGCATGTGCGCAACGCGGTGATCGCCGCGGAGGACCGGGATTTCTACACCAACCCCGGCTTCTCCATCTCCGGCTTCGCCCGCGCGGCAAGGGACAATGTCCTCGGCAAGGAGAGCGCGGGCGGTGGTTCGACGATCACCCAGCAGTATGTGAAGAACGCGCTGGTCGGTGACGAACGCTCGCTGACGAGGAAGATGCACGAGCTGGTCATCTCGGCGAAGATGGCGCGGCAATGGAGCAAGGACGAGATCCTCGCCGCCTACTTGAACACCATCTACTTCGGCCGCGGTGCGTACGGCATCGACGCGGCGGCCAAGGCCTACTTCGGCAAACCGGTCCAGGAATTGACGGCGTCCGAGGGCGCGGTGCTCGCCGCCACCATTCAGCAGCCGTCCGGCCTCGACCCGGAGAAGAACCCGGAGGGCGCGAAGACCCGATGGGGTTATGTGCTCGACGGCATGGTCGCCGGCGGCAACCTCAAGCCGGAAGAGCGCCAGACCGCGCAGTTCCCGCAGGTGGTGCCGGTATCGACGACCAAGGACAAGAGCCTGGACAGCGGACCGGAGGGCCTGATCAAGACGCAGGTACTCAAGGAACTCGCCACCGCGGGCATCAGCGAGCAGGAGCTCAACACCGCCGGCCTTTCGATCACCACCACGATCGACCAGAAGGCGCAGCAGTCGGCCGTCGAGGCGGCGACCAAGAAGATGCAGGGTGAACCGGAGCAGCTGCGCACCGCGGTGGTTTCGGTGGATCCGCGTTCCGGTGCGGTGCGTGCCTACTACGGTGGCGACGACGGACAGGGCTACGACTTCGCCAACGCGGGCCTGCAGCCGGGATCGTCGTTCAAGGTCTTCGGTCTCGCGGAAAACCTCGAGCTCGGCATTCCGCTGTCGCAGATGTACGACAGCTCACCGCTGACCGTCAACGGCATCAAGATCACCAATGTCGAGGGCGAGCAGTGCGGTACCTGCACGATCGCCGAGGCACTGAAGCGGTCGCTCAACACCAGCTTCTACCGGATGCAGATCGACATGCCCAACGGCCCGCAGAAGATCGCCGCTATGGCGCACAAGCTCGGCATCCCGGAGACCATCCCGGGCGTCGGCAAGTCGCTGACCGAACCGGACGGCTCCGGCCCGAACAACGGCATCGTGCTCGGCCAGTACCAGACGCGCGCACTCGATATGGCATCTGCCTACGCGACTTTGGCCGCGTCGGGCACCTACCACGCGCCGCATTTCGTATCCAAGGTCGTCACCGCCGCAGGTCAGGTGCTGCTCGACCGCGGTGACGTGGCGGGCGAGCGGCGGGTCTCGGAAGCGGTGGCCGACAACGTGACCGCGGCGATGAAGCCCATCGCGGCCTGGTCGCGCAACCACAACCTGGCCGGCGGCCGCGAGTCCGCGACCAAGACCGGTACCGCACAGCTGCTCGACACCGGCGAGAACAAGGACGCCTGGATGGTCGGCTACACCCCGTCGCTCTCGACCGCGGTCTGGGTGGGCAGCATCGACAACACGGCGCTGCGTAACTACAGCGGCGGCATGATCTACGGCTCCGGCCTGCCTTCCGACATCTGGAAGGCCACCATGGACGGTGCCCTACAGGGCACCCCCAACGAGGCCTTCCCGAAGCCCGGCCCGATCAAGGGCCAAGCCGGTGTGCCGGAGTGGAGCGCGCCCTACACCGCACCCTCGACCACCGACGCGCCGTTCCTGCCACCGGTTGTGGTCGTACCGAGCCAGGTGGAGATTCTGCCCGGCATCACCATCCCGGTACCGGGCGTGCAGCCCGCGCCGCAGCCACAGCAACGTCCGCAACGACAGGAGAACGGACCGGGACCGCTGCCAGGCCAGCCGGTCGCGCCCGCCGACGGCTCATCGCCGACGGTCACCGGAGCACCGCGCCCCGGCAACGGGAACTCGGGTGAGGGGCAGTCCGGTGACGGGCAGTCGGGTAACGGCACGCAGCCGACGCGCAACCGATAGTTCGGACCGCGGCCGGACAGGGCGAATAGAACGATGACGGACGGGACCGGCCCACAAGGGGCCGGTCCCGTTCGCTCGGTAACCAGCACCTGTGGACCTACCGCAGGAGCTCGATTCACGGCCATGACCGGCCGCGACGGACGCGATCCATAATGAGTGAACATGACCCGCTCCACCTGGGCCGAAAGCCACGGCCGGTAGCCTCGGATGCCGTGATGGATCAGCAGCTGATGAACGAGGCGGGGGCGGGGAGCGCGCCGAAGTTCAATGGGGGGCAGTCCGGCGGGACAAACTACACCGCCCCTGCCCCGCTCGCGCCGGATCTCCGGTCGGCCGATGGTCGAGATCGGCCCAGCCGCAACGATTCGCTGACCGCACAGCTGTGCACAGTCGTCGGCGGCCCTGTCGGTGACCACGCCCTGATCGGCCGGGTGAGGTTCTGGACTCCGATGCGGGTGCTGCTTGCCGTCGCGCTGATATTTCTCGCCCTCGGTTGGACAGCGAAAGCGCCCTGCATCCAACAGACCACCACCTCGGAAGGCTCGCTCACCCTCGATTGGACCGACGGCCGCCAATACATAGCCATGTGCTATTCGGACACCGTGCCGCTATTCGGGGCGGAACGGCTGAACGAGGGCGCGTTCCCGTATAAGAAATCCTGGACCGAGCAGACACCCGATGGCGGCACCGAGACAAGGTACATGGAGTACCCGGTGCTCTCTGGCCTTTATCAATACGTCGCCATGGAGGTCGCCAAGACCTGGGACGCGCTGCCGCTGCCCGGTGCGCTGCAAGTGGTCATCTATTTCAATGTCGTCGCATTCGGCCTTGCCTTGGCGTGGCTTGTCACCGTCTGGGCATCCGCCAAGCTGGCGGGGCGCCGAATCTGGGACGCGGCGATGGTCGCCTGCTCCCCCTTGGTGATCGTGCACGCCTTCACCAATTTCGATGCGCTGGCAACGGCATGCGCGGCGACCGGCCTGTTGGCCTGGGCACGCAGGCGTCCGCTGCTGGCCGGTGTGCTACTCGGGCTCGGGGGCGCGGCCAAGTTGTACCCACTGCTGCTGCTCGGCCCGATCGTGGTCTTGTGCCTGCGCGCGGACCCGTTGCACCGGGTACCGAGTGCCCAGGCCGGGCTGCGCGCCCGCGATATCGACAACCTCGACACCGCGCTGGCCTGGGTGCGTGACCGCATGCAGCTACTCAGCGCACGGCCGCTCGGTGCGGCCGCTGTCACGGTCACGGGCGCGGCGGCGACCTGGCTGGCGGTGAATGTGCCGATCGCCCTGCTGTATCCGACCGGATGGCGCGAATTCTTCCGGCTCAACACCACCCGGCACGCCGACCCGGACTCGATCTACAACGTGATCACCTCGTTCACCGGCTGGCTCGGCTTCGACGGGGATCTCGCCCACAATCAGCAGCCTTCCATCCTCAACGTGGTGTCGCTGCTGGTTTTCGTGCTGGCCTGCCTGGTGATCGGCTATATCGCCCTCACAGCGCCACGGCGGCCACGGCTCGCGCAGCTGTGCTTCCTGGTGGTTGCCGCGTTCCTGCTGACGAACAAAGTGTGGAGCCCGCAGTATTCACTGTGGCTGGTTCCGATCGCCGCCCTCGCGCTGCCGCACCGGCGAATCCTGTTGGCGTGGATGGCCGTCGACGCACTCGTGTGGGTGCCGCGAATGTTCTACTACCTCGGCCTCGACCGTAAGGGTCTACCCGAGCAGTGGTTCACCGGGACGGTCGTGCTGCGCGATCTCGCGGTGCTCGGGCTCTGTGTGCTGATCATTCGACAGATCTATCGGCCCGACGAGGACCTGGTGCGCCGCGACTTCATCGATGACCCGGTCGGCGGCATCGTCGATCGCACTCCCGACCCGCTACTACCGTGGCTGCCCGAAGCGCTGCGCCCACGGGTTGCGTTGGCCCGCACCTGAACATGCCCGGTGCCGACCCGCGCAGGTCATTGCCGCGCACGCAGGTAGCGCGCCTGACGCTCGGGCTCCCGTGGCAACAGATCCAGATCCAGCTGCCATGGACTTCCGGTCCACGGATCGAACAGTGGAGTGCCGTCGATCGTCGGCAGATGCCTGCATGCCTGTGACAGCGTCGCGACTATCGGGTCGCTGGAATCGGATTCATCGCTGCCGACGATCATGGTCGAGAGCCCGATCAGGTCGCCGCGGACCATCAGAGCACCGATGCGTTGCGCGTCCGAGGTCTGGTAGCCGTGCGGGAAGTCCGCGGCGAGCAGCACCCGATGTTCGACAGGAGGGGTGAAAACCCCGCCTTCATAGGCCAGTTCGGCTAATTCCGCCGCATCGACGAGAGCTTGCAACCTGGCCGAGATGTCGGTGTGGTCGGTGACGGGCGGTCCGTTCAGCACCGGCGTCAACGGACCGACGAGCCCACGGAACGCCCCGGTCAGATCGATCATGTCGACCCGAACGCGCCGAACCGGATCGGCCGCGAGCAGCCGCGCGAGCAGCGCGCCGACGACAGGTGCTGCCGCACTGCTGGATTCGGTATCGATCCACAGCGGTCGATTCAACGGAACCGGAACGCAGTACGGCACCCGCAGCGGCCCACGCTCGATCGCGTACAGCTCGCCGAGCCGGATGCCGTCGCTCGCCGAGGGCGGGGCATCCCACACCGGCGACTCCCAGGACGCCAGCGAAGGGGGAAGCCGCCGGTCCGCATCGGCGAGTTCGCGAATGAGATGTTCGCTGTCGCGCTGGTGGTTGCCCTCCGCGACGGCGATCAGCTCATCACTGCGCCGCTGCGCCGCCTGCCGAGCTGTCTCGGCGGCGGGGGTATTCCTCGTGGTGGGATCCGATACCGCGGCGGACAATTCGTTATCGAGCCGTTGGGCGGCGTAGTCGCGCGCGGAGATGAGCGCGGCGGCCGATCGTGAAGCGTCCTCGAAGATCATCCACAGACGGTCCAGGCCGTGCGCGACCTCCACCGGCACGGGTTCGCCCGCACGGGCATCACGAGCCTGCGGTCCCGAGATGGTGTCCTGACCGTCGGATCGCGCGCCCGCCGACCCAGGATCGGCCTGCGAAGCGCCGTCGGCCGCCACATCGTGGACCTCGACACCGTGCGCGGTCAGCAGCTGCGTGAATCCACCCGCGTAGCCCTGGCCGACCGCGCGTAGCTTCCAGCCGGTGCCGCGCCTGTACACCTCCAGGCAGATGAGCGCCGTCTCCCCAGCCAACGGTGTGATCGCGAATTCCGCTGCGACCACGTCGTTTTCGACCAGTTGCGCGGTCACCGACCCCAACCCCGCCTGCCCGTCGGACGCGGCGCTGGCCACCAGCAGCACCGCGTTGGCGTCGGCACGAACCTCGGCGAGCCGGATCGTCACCGAGCCATCCGACAGCGTGACGCCCTGCGCCCGCGGACGGTTATGGAACACGAAGTCCTCGGGCGCGAGCACCCGCAAGTTCTCCGCCACCACTAGCGCCGAAATATCCAGCGCGGCACTGGCTTTCGTGATAAGTCGGACGACATCGCCGGTCAAAGGGATATTTTGACCGGCCTTGAGCTGAATCATGCTGACTGCCCCCGTTATTCGCGCTGTTCTTCAATCGGCCGAGAGGAACCTGCCGAGCTGCGGAACCGCCTCGCCCGGGTGCTTGGCCTGGAAACCCTCACCGAGGGCCTGCATCTTCCAGTCGTTTCCGACGCGGTACACCTTGGCCATCGCCATCGCGGTGAACCGCATGCCGCCCGCCATGGTGTATCGAGCCAGTTCGGCATTGTTGCCACCGTCGACCAAGCGGCAGAACGCGTTCTGGATCTGTTCGAAGGTGTGCCCCTTGTAGGAGGTCACCATGAAAAGCAGCGTGCTGACATGGGCGGGGATACGGGTCAGGTCGACGAGGATCACCTCGTCGTCGCCCTCGCCCTCCCCCGTGAGGTTGTCGCCCTGATGCCGGACGGAGCCGTCCTTGGAGGTCAGCTGCCCGTAGTAGGCGACGTCGACGAGGTTCGCGTCGGCGAACATCGCGACCGAGGCGTCGAGGTCGACGTCGACGGTCCGGTTGCCGAACATGCCGCGGCTCTGCACGGGATCCCAGCCCAGACCCATCTTGACGAAGGTCAGCGCGGTGCCCCCCTCCTTGCGGAGGGTGACCCTCTGGCCCTTTTGCAGGCTGACCGGCCGGTCCTTGCTCAGGCTCACCTCGGCGTGCGCCTGCTGCGGCACGGCCTGCTGGGTTGGCGGCGGGGCACCCTGGCCCGGTCCGGGCGGCGGCGGGTAACCGGGCCCCGGCGGCGGATAACCCGCGGTCGGGGGCGGCGGGTAGCCGGGCCCCGCCGGGTTCGCCTGGGTCGGCGCGTACTGCGGCGCAGGCTGGGTCGGGTAGGCGGGCGCGGGCTGAGCCGGGGGCGGCGGCGCGGCCTGCGGTGCCGCGGCGGGCGCCTCGTCGACGGTCACGCCGTGGTCGGTGACCAGCGCCGCGAAACCACCCGCGTAACCCTGCCCGACGGCGCGGACCTTCCATGAGCCCTGTCGGCGATACAGCTCGAGCGCGATCACGATCGACTCGCTCTGCAAACCATCAACCTGGTACTCGTACAACCGATTACCGGTCGAATCCGAGACAACCGCAGTCGGTGCCGGAAAGCGGCCGAAGCTGCTCGAGGTGTCGTCGAGGGTGATCACCGCGCGGATCTGATCGATATCGGCGGGCACCGCGTTCAGCGACACCGCCAGCGACGCCGGTTGCCCGGACGGCGCGGGCTGCAGATTCACACCGGGCCCGTTCGGCTGATTGAAGAAGACGAAGTCCGCATCGGAACGGACCTTGCCCCGCTCGGTAACCAGCAGCGCGGACAAATCCGCTGGTGCGGTGAGCTGGACGGAGATCACCACGTCGTTGGTGGCCAGTGGACCGTTCTGGCCCTTGGCGAGTGTTGCGGACAAGGTCGACCCTTCGCTTGTCGGTGCGTACGTTGCCACTCTACGAGAAGCGAACCGGGTGGACGCCGCCGTGACACCGAATGTTGCGAAAGCAAACCTCCCCGCGGGCCAATGCGGGGCCGTGCCCTGCTGTGTCCGTTAAAGTGACCGCAGGAAGTTGGAATATGGCGAATACTCCCGTGTTCCCGATCGAGACAGCAGGCAAACTCCCTTATGGCGCAACTGTTCGAGCAGTCGAAAAAGGTGATCGAGGCCCATCTCGCCGGAACTAGTATCCGCGCGATCTCCGGCTCGATGGTCGCCTACGAAGGAAATGTGCAGTTCAAGTCGGCCGGCTTCGGGGGCGGGGACGGCGTCATCGCGGGCCTCAAGCGGCGAGCCACCGGCGAGAAGCTGTCGCTGATGGAGTGCGCCGGCAACGGCAGGGTTTTCCTCGCCGTGAACGGTCAGCACGTCACCGTCATCGATCTGAACAACGAGACGCTGCAGGTCGAATCGCAACAGCTGCTCGCCTTTGCCGGAAACCTGCGTACCGATGTCCGTTTCGCCGGAGTGCGTGGCGCCTCCTCCGGAGCGGGTCTGTTCACCACCACGGTGACCGGGCAGGGTCAGGTCGCGCTGCTCTCCGCGGGTGGGCCGCTGATCCACCTCGAGGTGTCGCCGCAGTACCCGCTGGTCGTCGACCCCGATGCGTTCGTCGCCGCGCGCGGCAATATCAATCATTCGTTCGTGACCGACGTGTCGTGGCGCAGCTTCGTCGGCCAGGATGCGGGCGAGGCGTTTTCGCTGCGCTGGGACGGTCAGGGTCTCGTGTTGATCCAGCCGGCGGAACGGTAGAGGGCGGGCGATGTTCGAGAAGGTCAACGGCAAGGTCGTCAAGGTCAACGTCGGGATGGCGGGCGGTGTTGTCGCGCGCAGCGGCGCGATGCTGTTCTACACCGGTGACATTTCCTTTGCGCCGCACCAGATTCCGGGCGGCCAGGGCATGGGCGGCGGTGGCGGTCTGATGCGGATGGCAGGTCGCATGATGGCGGGCGAGCACGAGCGCACCATGCTCGCGCAGGGTACCGGCGAGGTGCACTACGGATTCGCGGGACTCGAGGTGCACGTCGTCCAGATGCAGCAGGGGGCGACGCTGCGCGTCGAAGCGTCGCGGCTACTCGCCAACACCGCGGCCCTACAGAGTTCGATTGTCTCGGTGATGAGTTCGGGTGGCGGCAGCGGCGGTGGTGGCGGCATCATGGGTGCACTGCGCGGCGCCGCGAGCGGCGCACTGACCGGGCAGGGCATGTTCACCACCCAGCTGTCGGGCCAGGGTTCGGCGGTGCTGCTCGCGCACGGCGGGTTCCTGGAACTTCCGGTGGGCGGGCCGAATCCGATCGTGGTCGATCCCCAGGCGTTCGTCGCCACCTACGGCAATGTGCAGACCGAGCTGAAGACGGCGATGAGCTGGCGCGACGCGGTGGGACGTGGCGCCGGCGAGGCGATGCAATTGCATTGCGTCGGACAGGGTGTCGTCTATGTGCAGGCCTCCGAAGAGAAGTTGTGAGCCATGACTCAGATTTTGAACCCGGCGAATCTCGGTGAGAGCGACAACATTCCGGGCAACAGCTACGCCTACTGCATCGACCTGATCAAGCCGTGGTTCATGCGCAAGGGCGCGATGATCGCTTACTACGGCGATATGCGCTTCCAGACCCTCACCCACGGCCTACAGGGCGGGCTGCTGCACATGGTGTCCCAGCAGTTCTCCGCACCGCTGTTCACCGGCGACTATGTGGTCGCCGAGGGCCACGGCAAACTGATCATCGGCGACCGTGGTTACGACATCAATTCCTATGACCTGGAGGACAACGGCAATCTCACCATCCGCGCCGCGAACCTGCTCGCCTTCGAACCGGGTCTGTCGCTGAACCAGTCCATCGTCCCCGGCTTCCTCACCCTCATCGGCAGCGGCAAATTCCTTGCCTCGTCCAACGGCCCGGTCATCTTCGCCGAGCCGCCACTGCGGGTCGATCCGGAATCCCTTGTCGGCTGGGCGGATTGCCCCGCGCCGAGCCATCACTACGACCAGCGCTGGGTTTCGAATTTCCTGGCCGCCGGCGCGGCACGGTTCGGCGTCAACTCCGGTGAGGAACGACAGTTCGACTTCACCGGCGCCGGAACGGTTTTGATCCAGTCGAGCGAGAAGGTCCTCAGCGATTCCATGCTGGTTCGTACCATCGAGGGCCAATTGCAGAGCGGCATGACCGTCGGCGGCCTGCAACGGCTACAGGGCGTCATCGTCCAGCAGTTGAGCGGCCAGCAACACAGTTGAGCCGCCCCGGACCGCGCCTGGCCGTACGCGAATGCGAAGGTACCCTCATCGGCGGCGTGCGACGACGACCGCGGGCACCATAACCAGTGCCAGAATGCCACCGCCGAAGGCCAAGAGCGGGTAGCCCGCTGCGGCGACGACGAGTCCCGAAGCCATGCCACCGATGGCGCCCGCGATGGCGATGGAGACATCGACCAAGCCCTGGGTTTTGGCGCGGGTGGCCAGCGCAACAGCGTCGGTAATGATCGCGGTGCCCGCGATGAGGCCGAAGTTCCAGCCCAGGCCCAGCAGTGCGAGGGCCACCGCGAACGAGGCGACGGAGTCGTCCGGGGCGCCGGCGGCAACAATTCCCGCGGCGAGCAGGGCCAACCCGGCGGCAGCGGCGATCGTGAGGCGGCCACAGCGGTCGACGAGCCAACCGGTCAGGGGCGACGGCAAGTACATCGCGCCGATGTGGATGGCGATGACGAGGCCCGCGGCGGCGGTGCCGTGGCCGTGGTCGTGCATGTGAACGGGCGTCATCGTCATGATCGCGACCATGACGAGCTGGGTGATCGCCATGACCAGCACGCCGACCAGCAGGCCGGAGCTGCGCCTTTCGACCGCGGGCTGCGGCAGGCCGCTTGGATCGCCCGGCGGCAGGTCCGCCACGGCGGCGCCTTCGGCCGCCATGGTGCGGGCAAGTAGCAGCGGATCGGGGCGCAGCCAGATGGCCAGGACCGAGGCGGCCGTGGCATAGGCGACACCGGCCAGCAGGAACGGCCCTGACAGGTCCGGGATGCCGATGGTGTGCGCGAGCTCGCTGGTGAGCGCGGTGAGGTTGGGGCCGACCACGCCGCCGAGGGTGGTGGCGACCAGCACGGTGGACACGGCCCGGGCGCGATGCGCGGGAGCGGCCAAATCGGCTCCGGCATAGCGAGCTTGGAGGTTGGTGGAGGTGCCCGCGCCGTAGACGAACAGCGCGAGGAACAGCAGCACGGGGTTGTCGGCGACAGCAGCGGCGATGACGCCCGCGCTGCCGATCGCACCGATCAGATAACCGGTGACAAGGCCGAGGCGGCGGCCGCGGGCTTGAGAAATGCGTCCGACGGCGACGGCCGCGAGCGCGGAACCGGCGGTGCCGAGGGCACTGGGCAGCCCGGCGAGGCCGGTGGAGCTGAGCATGTCCTGCGCGAGCAGGGCACCGACCGTCACACCGGCCGCCAGCCCCGCGCCGCTGAGCCCTTGCGCGGCGACCAGGACGATCAGGATGCGGCGCTGCGCCTGCGAGCGCGGGAGGTCCTCGAGGTGGACAGGCACGGAAGTTGTCACGAGAGAGCACTTTCGGTAGATGTGCCCCGGCCGGACGGTGCCACGCCGCGGTTGCGGCGAGTGAGTCCAACGGGAGGCGATGAGGCGGGCTACGGGCCCCGGCGTACGCGCTCCGCCCTGCCCAATCAGCCCAGATCGCCCAGGTCCAGGCGGTCAACCAGCCCAGCATCGGTGAAAGCGGCTACCAGTTCGTCACGGCCCTCGGTGAAGTGGGCCCAGCTGTCATAGTGGACGGGAACCACCCGGCGGGCACCGAGGATCTCGGCGGCCTCGACGACCTGGGGGCTGTCGAGGACGATCGGCGCACCCTCGAACAGGACAGGGAAGCGGGGAGCCCCTGCGAAGAGGACGGCGGTGTCCACCGGCCCGAAGCGCTCGGCGATCTCCCGCACCGCCTCGAGCGAGGCGTTGTCGCCGCTGACGTAGACGGTGGGCAGGTCCCGCCCGGTCAGCACGAATCCGACGACCTGACCGGTGAACGGTTCAACCTCCTCGCGGGGGCCGGGCCCATGTATGGCGGGCGCGCCAGTCACGGTGATCGTGCCGCCGCCGGGGCGGTCCAGCTCGATCGACTCCCAGTCGGCCAGCCCCCGTGCCCCATTCCCGAGGCGCTGCCCTGCCCCGGTCGTGGTGAGGGTGAGCGGGACGTCGGAGAGCATGGCCCGGCCGGAGTTGTCGAGGTTGTCGGGGTGCTCGTCATGGGAGAGCAAGACCACGTCGATGCGGCCGAGGTCGGCCGGTGCGGCTGCGGAGGGCGCTGTCTTGGTGAGCAAGCCGCCCGGCTGCCGGTAGTCGCCGGGAGCGTCGAACGTCGGGTCGGTGAGGAACCTGAGCCCGCCGTATTCGATGAGGGCGGTCGGGCCACCGAAGACGCGGACGCGGACCTGCTCATTGGTTGTTTCGGTAACGGCCACGAAAAACTCCTCACGGATGAAGCTCGATCTATCCGTGAGAACGGTAAGTGTTTCTCACGGATAAATGCAAGTTGTAGCATGAGATCCATGAGGGAGACCCTGACCGCCGAGCCCGCGCTACCGCCCGCGCCCGGCGCAGAGCACTATCTCGCTCTCGACTTCGTCAACAGCGCCATCGCACTGCCCGGCGGGCAGTTCATCGACCTCCTCAGCACCCCCGAGTCGACAAACCAGTGGCTCACCGAGCGCGGCCTGGCTCCGGCCGACGCCGGAATCCAGGAGATGTGCACCGCACAGTTGCGCGCGCTGCGCGAACACATCCGGGTATTGTTCGCCGCCCGCGTTGCCGGGATTCCCGCCCTGCCCGTGGCCCTGTCCGCCGTCAATGACGCGCTGAGCAGGATCCCCACGGCCGCCCTGCTGCACTGGGACGAGCACAACGGCCCCTACCGTGCGGCGATATGTCCCCCCAACGAGATCCTCGATCGCGCTCTCGCGACCCTCGCCGCCAACACCGCCGACCTCCTCACCGGCCCCGACGCCGACTACCTCACCACTTGCGACTCCACCCCCTGCAATCGCTACCTGTTGCGCCATGGCCGCCGCCACTGGTGCTCCATTCGCTGCGGCGACCGCGCCCGCGCCGCCCGCGCCTACGCCCGCCGCACACTCGAAGGCACACTAAAAAACCGCTGAGCGACCGATTCAGAAGTCGCCGGCTGCGGATCGGCGGCCGGAGCGCGGTCGGGGAATTGATGAGAGCATGTTCCGATGGCATCCGCGGCACGAGAGTGCCCAACCCTGGTCGGTGTGTACGAAATCGTGGGAAGCGAGCCGCAACGCGTAGCGGAGTTCAGGCTGACAGCGGACGGCAGCGCAGAACTCACGTTGAGCGACGAGCAGGGCTGCCCGCTGGCCGAGCGATGGTACAACGACGGCATAAAACTGCTCGATGAGGCGGAATATGCAATGGCCGCCAACGGCCCTGCCTTCATGAGAGCACTGCTGCAACCTTTTCGGATGAGCTACTGCTTTATCGTCGATGAATCCAGCACCTCACCATCGCCATGGCCGCCAGAAGTCGAGCAGTAATTCCGTTCCATGGTAAATCCGATCGCCGATGGGTTTCGTCGTATCACCAACCGCGTTGGCGAAGCATTCACGAAAGCAAGCCGAACCTCGGCAAGCCACGGGGCCGGTGACCCACGCACATCTTATACACCCAGCGCCGCTGAGCAGGAGATGCAGGCACGCCGCTTGGTGAGCGAACATCGAATGACCAAGAAACTTCCACCCCATAATAATGACGTTTTTATCATGCGCTCCCAAGACAACAAAGTGAACGTCTACAAGCCTGCTTCCGGAGAGAAATTCGGGGAGATGGATTGGATTCCTCATGTACAGGGCGAACTGGCGAAACGAGAACTCGGAGCCTTCCGCATGGATCAGCTGTTCGGATTCGGCCGCGTGCCCCCCGGCGCCCTGATAGACGGCACTCGGGCTCCACATGGTGCGGGGTTTGTGCAGCAGTTCGTGAAGCTCAAACGGGGAGTAAAGAAATGGAACAAATACTCGGAGCTACACCAGCAGCAGGTGGCTGTACTCCACTATGTGATCGGCAACGCGGACGGCCACCATGAAAATTATCGACCGAAAGACCATGGCGACGGCCGACCGAACAGCGAGGACGATCTGGTCGCATTCGATCACGGATACTCGTTCCCCGAAAAGCCGGATGCCGCGCGTGGCGGCGATCACTTCCGCAACCTCTCCGACTCCGTGAGGTTCTACGAAGGCAAGCGCCCACTGCGTGAGGATGTTCTCAGCGCCGTCGACGCGGTTCGGCCGGAGCAAGTACGCAGCGCACTCGGCGATATCGGACTGAGCGATAGTGCGATCGAGGGCGTATTGACCAGACTCGCGGCAGTGAAAAAGCACCGCATGATCCCCGATTGGGACCTCTCGTACAGCTGGGACCTTTGACCACCCATCAACGATCGGGAGTGACCGGCCATCGGGCGGAGCCGAGTTCGCGTGAGATGGTGCGGGCGGTGGTCCGCACCGCATCGACAGTCGCGTCGGAGGGCGGCCAATCCGGTGTCGGAATGACCGCGCCGACCGCGCCGACGACGGTGCCGGTGCGGTCGAAAATCGCTCCGGCGACACAGGATTCGCCGAGTACGGCTTCGTCGCATTCGTAGGCGATACCGGAAGTCGCGACCGGACTCAGGTGTTCACGGAAAGCCTCCGGCGAGGTGATCGTCTCGCCGGTCATGCTTCGCAACGTGGCAGCCTCGAGCGGAGCCACGAAAGCGAGCATCGCCTTCCCCAAAGCACTTGCATGGGAAGGTATTTCAATACCCACCTCAGGCATCTGCCGACTGCCGTCCGGTCGGGGTTCGTGGTGGATGATGACCACGTTGTCACCGAAGAGCACACCGACCCGGACGGTAAGCCCAGTGGTCCTTGCCAATTCGTGCGACCAGGTGAGAGCTCGCGCCCGCAGGTCGAGCGTGTCGAGATAGACGTTGCCGAGGCGCAGCACCGCCGGCCCCAGCTGATAGCGGCCGCCACCATGTTCCTGCACGACGACACCGTGGGCGGCGAGCGTCCTGACGATGCCGTGCACCGTCGTCGCCGCGAGACCGAGCTCCGCCGCGAGTTCGGACAGCGTCATCCGCCGCGCGCCTTGTAGCGCGAACAGAATGCGGACGGCCCGGTCAACCGACTGGATCACGCGACTTCCTCCATGCCTTTCGAGCGACCTGCAAGCAATCGCAACCTGACCCTCTCGAGCGACCTGCAAGCAATCGCAACCTGACCCTCTCGAGCGACCTGCAAGCAATCGCAAGCGGCTCGACCTCTTGTGACCTGCGCAACATCCACGTACTCTACGAATCACATTCGACATTGTCGAATATCGTTCGAAACAATCTCGGGAGTCTCCCATGGATGGACTGCGGACGCCGCAGAAACTTGCGGCGGAAGTGCTCGGCACGGCGTTCCTCGTCTTCATCGGCGTCGGATCGGTACCTGCCACACTCATGGTGAACGGCGACGCACCGTTCACCATGGCCGACCTCGGCATGATCTCGCTGGCATTCGGCACCGTGGTCCTCGCCACCGTGTATGCCTTCGGGCACGTCTCAGGAAATCACATCAATCCGGCGGTGACCGTGGCGCTCGCCATGAACGGCCAATTCCCATGGCGGCAGGTCCCCGCCTACCTCGCCGCCCAGATCGCGGGGGCGGTGCTCGGCGCGTTCGCCATCATCGGCGTTCTCGGCGACCGTGCGAGCAAGCTCGGCCTCGGTATCGCCGCGTACGGCGAGGGTGTCGGCGCGGGCCAGGCGTTCATCGCCGAGTTCGTCGGCACCTTCATTCTGGTGCTGACGGTGCTGCTCGTCGTCCACCGCGCCGCGGCACCCGGCTTCGCCGGCGTCGCCATCGGACTCGTGGTGTTCGCGGCGATCATCCCCGTCGCACCCGCCACCGGCGCGTCGATCAACCCGGCACGGACACTCGGCCCGATGCTCGTACAACAGGTGTGGGGCGGCGAGGTGGCCTGGAGTCAGGCCCCGGTGTATCTCGCCGCCGAATTCCTCGCCGGTGTCACCGCCGCACTCGCGGCCCGCGCGCTGACCCACATCAAGACCTCGGCCGGCGCGCAGCACGACGCGCTCGAGACCGCCGCATAACAGGAGAACCGATGAAGAAGCTGATCAACGATCCGGCCGACGTCGTCCGAGAAGCGCTGTCAGGCATGGCCGCAGCCCATCCCGAGCTGCGGGTCGACATCGAGAACAAGGTGGTCTTTCGCGCCGAGGCGCCGATCCCCGGCAAGGTCGCGCTGCTGTCCGGCGGCGGCTCCGGGCATGAACCACTACACGGTGGTTTCGTCGGACTCGGCATGCTCGACGCCGCGTGTGCGGGGGAAGTCTTCACCTCTCCGGTCCCCGACCAGATCCTCGCCGCGACCACCGCCGTCGACTCGGGCGCGGGCGTCCTGCACATCATCAAGAACTACACCGGCGACATCATGAACTTCGAGATGGCCGCCGAACTCGCCGCCGCCGAGACCGGGGTCGAGGTCACCGCGGTCGTCGTGAACGACGATGTGGCCGTGCAGGACAGCCTCTTCACCGCGGGCCGCCGCGGCGTCGGCGCCACCGTTGCGGTGGAGAAGATCGCGGGCGCCGCCGCCGAATGTGGCAGGTCTCTTGCCGAGGTCGCCGAGGTCGCACGCACCGTGAACGCCAACTCGCGCAGCATGGGTATGGCGTTGACCTCGTGCACCGTCCCCGCCGCCGGCAAGCCGACATTCGAGCTCGGCGAGACCGAGATGGAGATCGGCGTCGGCATCCACGGCGAACCCGGCAGGCATCGTGCGCCGCTCGCGCCCGCGCGGGAGATCGCCGCGATGCTGATGGAACCCATCCTCAGTGACCTGCCGTTCGTCAAGGGCGACACCGTGATCTGCTTCGTGAACGGGATGGGTGGCACGCCGCTGCTGGAGCTGTATGTCATGTACGACGAGGTGGCCCGCATCCTCGGCGGCCACGGGATCGGGATCGCCCGCTCGCTGGTCGGCCCGTACATCACGTCGCTGGAGATGGCGGGATGCTCGGTGACGCTGACCAAGGTCGACGACGACCTACTGAATCTGTGGGATGCGCCGGTGCGCACACCCGCCCTGCGCTGGGGAGTCTGATGATGATCGATCCGATTCAATGGGTGCGCCGCTTCGCCGAACTGGTCGACGAACATACCGACGAACTCACCGAGCTCGACGCGGCCATCGGCGACGCCGATCACGGCAGCAACATGCAGCGCGGAACCGCGGCGGTTGTCGCGGCCTTCGCGGAGGACGCACCGACGACGCCGTCCGAACAGCTGAAACTTGTTGGTATGACGCTGATTCGATCGATCGGCGGCGCGAGCGGCCCGCTCTACGGCACGTTCTTCCTGCGCTGCGCCGCCGCGGCGGGCGACACCGAGTTCGACGCGCCGAGTTTCGCGAAGGCCTTTCGCGCCGGACTCGACGGGATCGTCGCGCGCGGCAAGGCGGAATCCGGTGACAAGACGATGTTCGACGCGTTGGCGCCCGCCGCCGACGCACTCGACGAGCACCTCGCCGCGGGAGATTCCCTCGCCGACGCACTCGCTGCCGCGGTAGCCGCGGCAGCGGCGGGACGCGACGGCACCATCCCGATGCTCGCACGCAAGGGCCGCGCCTCCTACCTCGGCGAACGCAGTGTCGGACACCAAGATCCCGGGGCCACCAGCGCAACACTGCTGGTGCTTGCCGCGAAACAGGCGGTCAAATGATCGGCATCGTCGTCGTCTCACACAGTCATGCCCTCGCCACCGCCGCCGTCGCGCTGGCCACCGAGATGCTGCACAACCAGCCGATCCGCATCGAGGTGGCGGCCGGGCTCGATGAGCACACTCTCGGCACCGATGCGGTGGCAGTCGCGGACGCGATCGCCAACGCCGACTCCGGCGACGGCGCACTAGTTTTGATGGACCTGGGCAGCGCCGTGCTCTCCGCAGAACTCGCCTTGGAACTGCTCGACTCTCCGCATCGGGTCCGCCTGTGCTCCGCGCCGTTCGTAGAAGGGCTGATCGCCGCTTCGGTCGCGGCGGCAGGTGGGGCCGATCTGGACGAAGCCGCGGATGAGGCGGAGAACGCGTTGGCGGGCAAGCAGACTCATCTCCATGGACCGGCAACTACGCCCTCGGACCCCGCTGGAGCGCGTATCGATACCTACCAGTCCGAAAAGGCCGCGACCGGCGTGTTTGTCATCATGAATCACCATGGACTGCACGCCCGCCCAGCGGCGCGGCTCGTCGCCGAGGTCCGCGCCCTCCCCGCGACCGTCCGTCTGCGTAACCTGACCACCGGCGCCGGCCCCGCATCGGGGACGAGTTTGAGCCGGATCGCCGCGCTCGGCGGACTTCCGGGTCACGAGATCGAGGTAGTGGCAACCGGTTCGGATGCGGACGCCGCCGTTGGCCGCGTACTCGCCCTCGCCGCACGGCGATTCGACGAAACGCCGAGTACATCAGCCGCCATCCAGGATTCGTCGGACCGTTGCGCGTCCACCGGCCGCGAGTCCAACGCGGGCCACACGCCCGCCGACCAGGCTGCCAATGCTGGTTGTACGCCCACCGGCCTTGGCGGAGGACCGTTTCCCGCGTCTGCGGGCATCGGCATCGGCCCGATCTGGCGGATCGAGCACTCCGAACTCGTCGTACCCGAACATCCCTCCGGCCCACCAGAAGTGGAGCGAGAACTACTCGACACCGCAATCGCGGCGGTGCGCGCCGACATCGAGCGCACTCGCGCACATGCGGGCGCGGAAGCCGAGATCTTCGAGGCGCATCTGCTGCTACTCGAAGATGACGAGCTGATCGGCGCGGTCCAGCAGGGCATCGATACCGCGGGTTCCGCTCCCGCAGTGTGGGCGCGGGTGCTGGAATCCGCTGCTGCGGAACTGGACCGGCTCACCGACGACTACCAGCGAGCACGCGCCGCGGATCTGCGCGCGATTCGCGACCAGGTGCTCGCTGCCATGCTCGGCCATTCCACCGAGATGATCAGTCGCGCAGGAATTCTCGTCGCCGCAGATCTGACACCGGCGCAAGTGGCCGGACTCGACCGCGACCTGGTCACCGGAATCGTGCTGGCACAGGGCAGCCCGACCTCACACAGCACCATCCTCGCTCGCTCGCGCGGCATACCGGCCCTGGTCGGTGCCGGCCCGCAAGTGCTTACCGTCCCGGAGGGGACTGTTGTCGCGCTGGACGGCGGCACCGGCAGACTCGCGCTCGACCCCGGTGCGGCGACCCTCGCCGAATTCACCGGACTGGCGAACTGGCACCGCGAACAACGCAGAGCAGCCGAAGCCGAGGCCGACAAACCGGCGATCACCCGCGATGGCACGACCATCCACATCGCCGCGAATATCGGCGGTGACCTCGACGCGCTCGAAGCCGTAGGCAACGGCGCCGACCTGGCCGGATTGGTGCGTACCGAATTCCTGTTCCTCGGACGCGACGACGCACCCTCCACAGACGAACAGGAGCAGGTGTACCGGGCCATAGCCGAGGCATTCGGCGGACGCCGCGTTGTGCTGCGCACCCTCGATGTCGGTGGAGACAAACCACTTCCGTACATCGAACAACCGATAGAGGCCAATCCCTTCCTCGGCGTCCGCGGCATTCGTCTCGCCCTGGCCCGCCCAGAATTGCTGCGCGACCAACTGACCGCCATCTGCCGAGTCGCCGCCGACCACCCGGTGAGCGTGATGTTCCCCATGGTCACCCAACTCGAGGAACTACTACAGGCCCGTCGCATCCTCGACGAGGTCGCACCAGCGGGTGTCACGCCGGAGGTGGGCATCATGGTGGAAGTGCCTGCGGCAGCGGCAAAGACGGCGTCCTTCGCCGACCACGTCGACTTCTTCAGCATCGGAACCAACGACCTCACCCAATACGCCCTGGCCGCCGAACGAGGCAACGAAGCCCTCAGCACCCTCGCCGACCCCCTCGACCCCGGCGTGCTCCGACTGATCGCCATGGTCTGCGAGGCAGCGGGCTCCGCACGGGTAGCGGTCTGCGGAGAAGCCGCCGCCGACCCGGTAGCAGCGGCACTATTACTCGGCCTCGGCGTACACGAACTCAGCGTCGCCCCACCCGCGATCCCGCTCATCAAGGCCGCGGTCCGCAACCTCGACCTCACCGAATGCCGATCAGCAGCAGCCCGCGCCATGCAGTGCGCATCGGCAACCGAAGTCCGCGCGATATCCACATAAAGCTCTGGCTAACAGCAGCTTGCGGCGGTTCCCGGTGGCACATATGCCAACCGCCCTGCCTATTCGGACTGCGGCGGCGCTGCCTTGATGAACCAGTTGATGATTTCCTCACCGGCCATGATGCCGGAGGCTTTGGTAATGGTGAGGTTGGGGTGAGTCCAGTTGAGTGTTTCGAGTTCACCGTGGCGGGGGCGGATAGCGGAGTCTGCGGCGCGGAGCATGTCGGCGTCCAGGGCTCCGTCGCCTGCCGCCAATGTCTTGGATTCGTGGGAGAGTTCGCCGGAATTCATCAGTCGGCGGCGGACTTCCTGGACGGCGATGCTTTTGCAGACCGCCGTCGGCATGGCGTAGATCTTGCGGCCCTGTTGGGAGGCCGACCAGCCACGGGCGCGGCACCAGTCGTCCCATTCGGCAAGGAAGCCATCGGGGACCGCCTTCGGCTTCACCACGAGGTAGCAGAAGAGATCGTCGGCGACCCGGAACTTGGTGGCCCACGAATCATCCATGCGGGCACGTAGTTCGGTGACCACTTCCGAGAGAGTGGCGCCGTTGGCGCACACCTTGTCGTCGATGTCGATGCGCCAGCGCAGATCGGGAACGCCGTCGACGAGGATGTTTCCGCCATTGCTCGTGATGGCGTAACGCCATGGGGCACCGGGTAGTTGGATGCGGTTGAACTGCTTGATGGTGCGGGTGGTCGTCGGAATGACCGCGGCCGGTTCGGTCAACGTCTGCATCCGCAGCGCAGCCGCGGTCGTCATGAATGACAGTGGCGCGCCCTCGAGATGTTCGACGCAGACCATCGGCACCTCGGAAATGGCGCTGAATGCGTTGCGCGAGTAGATCATCGTTCGGTCCAGGTCGGTGGCAACAAGCGTTTGTCTTCGTGGTCTGGATAGATCCATCACTACTGCACATCCTTGATCAGTCCCATACATGAGTAAGCCAGGTCGGGCACGACCTCGACAGGAACGTCGCGCGCCGCCGCGAGCAGCCGAATGTGCGCATGTTCCGGTGCGTCCGCCTCGCGGACCAGCACCAGCCATGGCACCCGCCGCATCAGCACCCGGGTGGTCTCGCCGACCCCGGGCTTCACGAAATTCACGCTGCCGACGCTGTATTCGGCGCGAACCTGCTCTACCGAGGCCAAGCCGGTCCAGGTCGGCGTACGGTCGCTCGCCTGAATCGCCGCGAGCGAGGCAGGCACGCGGTCCCGGACGGCGTCGAAGGCGGCGGTCACGGTGTCGAGCAGGTGGACGGAGACATCGTCGCCGATCAGGTCGCGATAGAACTTCGCGCCATGGAATTCATTCGGACCGATCAGGGTGTCGTTCAACACGGTCCGCGAAACCAATCCGGACACCGTCGAATTCAGACATGCCGAGGCGATGAGAAAGTCGTCACGAGTGCCGTAGGTGCGCGCACAATGGCCGGGGTCGGCGAGCACCACCAATTCGTCGTTGAACCGTATGCCAGTGGCCGCGTGATAGGCGTCGAGAGCATCGGTCAGTTCGCGTGTGATCGCCCCTTTGCCCGTCCAACCATCGACGAATACCACCGACGCCGGATCATGATGTCGGGCAAGGTAATCCAGAGCAACCGTATCTATGCCGCGATTGCGCACGATCGATACCGCGTAATGCGGCGCGGTCAGGCTCGGCAGATCGCCGTCGCGACCGTACTTCAGCCAGCGCCGGATCAGAATCCCGATCGGGGTGCCCGCCCGCGCCAGCGATACCAGCACGATGTCGTTACCGCGCTCAGCGACAACAAGTTCCGATACCGTCGCCACCGCGAGCGCGAGCCGTTCCGCACTCTGCGCCAGGATTCTCTCGAAAAGCTCCCGATAGTCGGCGTCGGGCTGGTACTCGATCGGCAGCGACTCGGCGTAATTCGCGAGACCGGACTGGTACCGACGCTCCCGCTCGGCGACATCCGCCTCGAGATCGGCCTCCGACAGGTCCTTGAGCAGCCACGAAACCTCATCGGCCGCATACGATCCGAACTCCGGCCCGTACAACGGCTCGGGCAGCCCCCGCGCTGTGATCGGCCGGGCGGAATCACTTCGCTCGGTATGCAGCAAGCGCGGATCGGCACCCGAAAGGACTGCCACCACCACATCCGCACCCGAAGCGGTCAACACATCGACCAGCCCGCCATCCGCGACGAGCTCCGTCGTATCGGCGGGGGAATCGACGACAACGACCAGGACCGGATCTGCGAAGTCCACACCCGAGAACGGATCTTCCGAACCGGAGAACTCCACGGCCCAGTGCGCGTTGTACAGATAGCGAGGCTGCTCCTGACCGGCTTCCGGTGCCAGGAATCGGAATCCACGGCGCAGCGGGTACCCGGGCTCGTCCAGTACGTAGGCGGGTGACCGGGTGGTGGTCTGATACCTGGTCGGCGTGCCGGACTCGGCGAGTTCCGTCGCTATCCGCAGTGGCATGTACATCAGCTCTTCGTGTGCGAGCACGATCACGGGCCTGCCATGGAAATCCGCGACGAGCCTCGACCGCATCACCTCGGTCGCCGCGGTGACGGCGGTATCGAATGCCTCGGTGTCCGAGCGCAGGATCCCGTGCCTGCCGCCCTCCGGTACCGATGCGGGCCACGGTAGTTCGACTCGACTGAACGAACCCCGCCGCTCAGCAATGGGATTGAGCTCCGATTCGGGTAGCGCGGTCACCGCGTCCACCAAACCGTCCGGCAGCGTAGTGCGGCCCGACGCCAGGCACACGGTGTCGATCCTTGCCCCGATATGCCGCGCCGCCGCCTCGAAGGCGCCACGATCGGCCTCGGTGCGCATATCCACCAGCGAGGCGAGCACGTAGAACGGCCTCGGCGAGAAGGCGTGCAATGCCCGAATCGCATCGAGTGCTGTTGCACCGGTGGAGATTTCGTCATCGACCAGGACGAGCGGAAGATCATTTGCGAAGATGTCGGCCGGTGCGGGTTGCAGTTGGTGCGAGGTGGCGTGCGAATGCCCTTCCTCGAAGCCGGTGAGCGTCTGCGCTTCGGCGACATCCCGCCGGGTCGAATGGAGGTAGCAACCCGCCTCGATCCGCGCCGCCACGCAATGCCCGAGCCCCGTCGCGGTCTCGGCGAACCCGAGCACCACCGCCTCGCGCTCGCCGAGCACCTCGCGCACCAGATCACCGAGCCGGTTGCCCGCGTCGATCACGACCCGAGGGTCCGTCGGAAGATGTTTGCCGAGCACGGTCGATACCAGCAGGTGCGCGCGTCGCGGGTTGCGCCGCAGGCCAGGCTGGATCAGCGACTCGATCGACAGTTCGGCAGGTAGCGCACTGACCGCCGCGTCGAGATCGACCGGTCCGTAGGAATCGTCGTGGAACAGCTCCAAACCGAGGGTCTTCGTCGCCCAGGGAATTCCGGAGCCGATGACCTCGACATCGGTGCCGCTCATACCTTCACCAACGCCGATAGCAGATCCACGAACGACACTCCCTTGTTGGCGACACCGAACACGCGCGCCCGCAGCAATGTCTGCCGCGCCCAACTCCGATGCGGCCGCATCTCGTTCATCTTGTTGCGGTACTCCGATGCCGCGACGCCACCCACGTCGACCTGCAGGATGTCGAGCGCGTCGGAGTACTCCTCGTGCGTCACCACCGACAATGCGTGCACCGCGGCGACATGCGACGGATGGATCACCGTTTTGCCTTGGATACCGTTGGCCCGGTCCAGCGTGATCTCACGCAGCAACCCGTCCAGATCCCGGCTGACCAGATACTGCCGGAACGGCACCGCGTCGGACTCCGCGAAGGGCGCGGTGCGCAGCAGCGGCCGGAACATCCGCTCGTGGTCGGCGAAGTACTCCCAGACGGGGCCGGTGATCACGAACCCCGTACCATCCACTCGCCCAAGGTAATTAACGATATCGGCGATGACATCCGCGACAACTCGCACGTCGTAGATCGTCAGATCCCGGTCACGCCGGATACCGAAGGTCGAGCACATGTCCGTGGCACCGACCCGGACCGCGAGCACTCGCTCCCGGTGCTGCGCGAGCAGTGCCGCGATCTGCGTCAGTTCGTCGTCGCGGGTCTGCCGATGCACCAACTCCGGCGACTCGAGCACCGGCATCCCGTACAGCGGCCGGTCGAGCAGCCCGGCGGCCCGCTCCAGCGCATCCAGATATTTCGGCCCGGTGGTGCTGTCGAACTTGGGGAAGACGAACCCGGTGAGCACCGCGGCGCCCGGCCCGAGCTGCTCGACAATCTCGGTGACCGCGTCCGCGTCACGCACACGGACGAACAGAAGCGGATTCGGATCCTCGCTGGTCGCGAGCAGATCCAGGGTCGCGACGGTCTGCCGCTTCGCGGATTCCAACTCGTGGTCGGCGACGGCGTCCTCGAGGTCGATCACCATCGAGCACACGCCGCGCGCCGCGCGTTTGCCGATCGTCACCGCCAGATCGGGCCGGGTCGCGGGCGCGTACAACGTGGCGCCGAGGGCGATCGCCAGCAGCTCCCGATCGGCGTGGTCACCGAACGGTTCGGGCTGACGGTGAAAGAGATGCCGCGCCTCGGGGCCGTGCAACTGCCGAAAATGGCGCAGCGGCAGTTGTTTCCGCAGGGAAACAACCTGCGGGACGGCGACGCCTGCGGTCATCGTTGCCCCATCCTCATCCTTGTCGTGGTCCTGGCTGTTTTCTCATTCGATCCACTACGCCGGCTATGAAGTCGGCGATGGAATCCAGCTCCGTCACATAGGCCCAGTAGTCGGGGTGCCGCCCTGACAGTGTCGCGGCGATTCTGTCGATTCGATCCACCTGTGCGTCGAGCACAGAGCCCCACTCGGTAGTGAGCCCCCGGCCCACCGCGAGCATTTGCGCGTCCCGCAGTCGAAATCGTACGGCCTTGGTCTTCTCTTGCGGGTTGTCCCGGACTTCGCGCAGCATGGTCAACCGCTTGGTCACGGCGTCGACCTGCTGCTCGGCCTCGCTCAGCGACCCGCGCGCGGATGTGGTCAGATCAAGTGCAGACTCCGGGTTGTCCTTGGCCAACGCCACGCGCGCCCGCACGAGGGCTGCGTCCGCCGCATCGATGGCTCGCTGGCTTTCCCGCCCATTGTCAGCCAGATCCGCCGAACTCGCAGCATTGAACTCGCGAAGCAGTGCCGAGAATGCGGGGGCCAGCCCTTCGGCCCTGGTCCGCACAGCCGACAGCCTGGTGCTCGCCGAACTGATCGCGGTGCTCGCGGCCTGCTGCCGAGATGGGGCCTGCGCCAACGCTTCTGTCAGTTCCTTGGTCACCGCTTCGAGGCGATTAGCGGCGTCCCGGACGGCCGCGGCGGCGGGACCGGCGGCTTCCAGTGTGATCAGGGCCTCATCGACTGCGGCCGATAGTCGGCGCACCGAGGGGTAGTCAACGTATTCGGACTCGGCGGCCTGCCTACGGACGCCCGCGGCCGTGATCTTCACCTGCTGGGCCAGCTGCGGCACCGTTCCGTATACGACGACCGCGTTCTCGAGCTGGGCCTGGTTGCCTCGGTAGAACTCGTCCACCACCCCTGCCGCCGCGTTCAGCTGCCGGACCAGGGCGTCGGCGCGGGCCTGCCCCTGCGGAATCGGGGTCCCGTCGCGCTCGGCGGTATCCAACTCGTCGTTCAACGCCAGATACGCGCCGGCGGCGTCATAACACCGGCTACGCGCCGCTTCCCAGTGCGCGCTCATCCGGCGATCCGGGAACACTTCCTCCGAGGCGTGCACGGCCGCTTCGGCCGCGCTCTGACGTCGATCCATATCGAGGAACGCGGCCGTCAGCGCGGGTCGAGCCTGCTGAATCCACTCATTGCTCCCGGACGACCGAAACCATCCACGCCTGCGGCCTGCCACGCCCCCGATGGTAAGCGGTGGACTCGCCCGCGCTCGCGCCAAGCGCGACTATCGGCAGACTTCGCCCGGTATGCGAGATGTTCCAGTTCCACAGGGGTTGGACGGGTTCCTACGCAAGTTCGCCGAAACCTACTACTGTCGTATGTCGTACCCGGCGATTCGGACATGCTGGGAACCTCATACGTCTATTGAAAGGGAATTCCGCATGGGTGTCAGTTTGTCCAAGGGCGGCAACGTCTCGCTGACCAAGGCGGCGCCGAATCTTACCGCCGTCGCAGTCGGCCTCGGGTGGGACATTCGCTCGACCACGGGTACCGACTTCGACCTCGATGCCAGCGCCATCGCGACCGGTGCGGACAAGAAGGTGCTGACGGACCAGCACTTCGTCTTCTTCAACAACCTCAAGTCCCCCGAAGGTGCGATCGAGCACACCGGTGACAACAAGACCGGTGAGGGCGAGGGCGATGACGAGGTCATCAACGTCGACCTCGCGGCGACCCCGCCGACAATCGAGAGCATCTTCTTCCCCGTTTCGATCTACGACGCGGAGGGCCGCCAGCAGTCCTTCGGTCAGGTGCGCAACGCCTACATTCGCGTCACCGATCGCAGCAACGGCAGCGAACTCGCCCGCTACGACCTCACCGAGGACGCCTCCACCGAGACCGCCATGGTCTTCGGTGAGCTGTACCGCAACGGGGCCGAGTGGAAGTTCCGCGCGATCGGTCAGGGCTACGCTTCCGGCCTGTCCGGTATCGCCAAGGACTACGGCGTGAACGTCTAGCACGACCTCGCGTGGTCAGGGGGCCCGGGCAACGGGCCCCCTGTTCGTGCGGCAACGCGCCGGTGCGCACGCCACATCGTTGGACAACAGCCGATTCAGCGGCCACGCTGGAGTAAAGCCGTCACCAACTCGGTCTCATCACTCATACGCGCTCGGACGAACGTCCGGGCCGCCGCATAGGAAAGGTCCCCGCGTGGTCCTGCGCATTTTCGGCATGTCCTTCATCGTCACGGTGGTCTCACTTATTGTGGCGTTCCTGTACGGCGGACCGACCGCGCTCGCGCTCGCCGCGATCCTCGGCATCATGGAGGTCTCGCTGTCGTTCGACAACGCGGTCATCAATGCGACTGTGCTGCAACGGATGAGCGAGTTCTGGCAGAAGATCTTCCTCACCATCGGCGTGGTGATCGCCGTGTTCGGCATGCGGCTGGTCTTCCCGCTCGCGATCGTGTGGGTGACCGCGGGCCTCAACCCGGTGAAAGCCTTCGACCTGGCGCTGAACCCGCCCGCCGACGACGCCGCGACCTTCGCCGACGGCAGCAAGAGCTATGAGACCTTGCTCACCGACGCGCACCCGCAGATCGCCGCATTCGGCGGCATGTTCTTGCTGCTGCTGTTCCTGAACTTCATCTTCGAGGAACGCGACATCACCTGGCTGTCCTGGCTGGAGCGGCCGCTCGCCCGAATCGGCAAGCTCGACATGCTCTCGGTAGTCGTCTCCGGCGTCGCGCTGGTCCTGACCGCGGAGATCATCGCCGCCGACGACGATCGCGCCACCGTGCTGGTGGCAGGACTGCTCGGCATGATCACCTACATTGTGGTGGACGGCCTCGGCTCGATGTTCCACACCGAGGAGAACACCGAAGGTCCTTCGGAGCTCGCCAAGGCCGCGGGCAAGGCCGGGTTCTTCCTGTTCCTGTACCTGGAAGTGCTCGACGCGTCGTTCTCCTTCGACGGCGTGATCAGCGCCTTCGCCATCACCTCCGACCCGATCATCATCGCGCTCGGCCTCGGCCTGATCGGCGCCATGTTCGTCCGCTCCATCACGGTATACCTGGTGCGCAAGGGCACCCTGTCGGAGTTCGTATACCTGGAGCACGGTGCCCACTGGGCGATCGGCGCGCTTGCGGTCATCCTGTTCATCTCGATCGGCGTGCACATCAACGAAATCATCACCGGCCTCATCGGTGTCGCGTTCATCGGCGCGGCATTCATCACCAGCCTCATTCGCAACCGTCGCGCGGATGCCGAAGAAGTCGAGGCCGAACGGGAACCGACGCCGGTCGGCTGAGATCGGGCTGACAGCAACAACTTTTCAGCGGCAATGGCTGATCCCAGCCATTGCCGCTTTCTTGTGTGTACGAAGCTCAGCGCACGGCCGTCGCAACAGCCTGGCGCTGTTCGACCGCGACCGCGGGTCGGCGCGACGCGAGGACCATGCCGATCACACCGACAGCGAGTCCAGCGACGGTCAACGGTCGCAACGGTTGATCGACGAGCAGCCAGGCGAGGATCGCGGTCACCGCGGGGGTAGCGAAGAACAGCCTGCCGACCCGCGTCACATCCCAACGCTGGAGCATGTGGTTGAGCAGCAGGAACGCGACCATCGAGTTCATCAGCACCATCCAGGTCAGCGCCTGCGCGAACCGGCTCATGTCCCAGACATGCAGTTGACCGGCGGCCACGGCCAGCACACCCGCGATCGGCGCGCTCGCCAAGACGTGCACAGCGGTCGCCGCGCGCGGGTCGACCCGAGGAACGAATCGCTTCTGGTAGATCGTCCCGATGCTCAAGCCGAGCAAGCCGAGCACGCATAGCAGCAGACCGACCATCGACATCGTCGACTGGTCGAGCACGGCCAACCCGACGCCGACGCCGCCGATCCCGAAGCCGAACCACTGTCGCACCGTGACAGATTCGCCGATGACCCCGGCGAACAACGCGATAACCACCGGATTCAATCCCTGCACCAAGGCGATTACCGCACCGGAAACGTGGTGGCTCATCGCGGTGTAGAACGCGCCGAACTGCACGATCTGCATCAACAGACCCGCGACGACCACATGCCGGAGCTCGACACCGCGTGGCCAATGGGCACCCACCGCACGGGCGTACAGCGCCAGCAGCACTCCGGCGATGGCGAACCGCGCGAACAAAACCATCAGCGGTGGTGCGGCACCGACTCCGATGATCCCCGCGATGAACGCGCTGCTCCACAACAGCACGAACAGTGGCTGCATGACCGCCGTCGCGATTCGATCCTGCACGAGACCTCCCGAGATAACCGTCTTAAGCAGTTACTACCGTCGCACTTATTTGCCTAACCTGTCAAGGCGGTTACTATGAGGAGGTGTTCGCCTTCGTAAGCGGTAATCTCGCGCTGGACTTCGCAGGCACGGTCAAGGCCCGTGCCACGACGTTCGACGACCACCTCTGCACACCAGCGGATCTCGCCGACTGGTTCGTCGCCGCCGATCTACTCGACGGCGAACCGCCCTGCGACGCAGCGATACTCGACCGCGCCGTGCGCCTGCGCGAGGCCGTATATCGACTGGCCCTCGCCGCCGCTCGCGACGATCCGTTCACCGATGCCGACCGCGGGATCGTCAACGAGCTGGCCGTCGGCGAACTCCCCTGGCTCGCATTGCAATCCGATGCCACACTGATCCGCACGGGCACTCCGGACGCCGCCATCGCGGCCGTCGCCCGCGCCGCAGTCGAAATGCTCGGCGGACCCGACCGGCAGCTGATCAAGGAATGCGGCCGCCCCGAGTGCACCCGTCTTTACATCGACACCTCACGCGGCAAGTCGCGCCGCTGGTGCGATATGACCCTGTGCGGCAATCGCGCCAAGAGCGCCGCTTTCCGCGCCAGGCAGGCGGCCGACTGACTAGGCCACGGGCACCATATCGCCGCGTTCGAAATGCGGGATCGGCGGCGGCGCGAGCCGGTATCCGCGCGGTCTCGCCCGCACGAACAGGAAGAAGAACACCACGAGCAGGATGGCGCGGCCCCAGACGCCAAACTGGACCACGTTCTCCATCTGATCCACCGAGGCGCCCGAACCGATCGAATAGAAATATCGGAACACGCCGATGCCGATGGCCGCGTCCGCTACCAGGTAGGCGCCGATCGCCGACCACGGAACCTCGAGCAACACCAGGAACGGAATCAGCCACAACGTGTACTGCGGCGAATGCACCTTGTGGAACAACAGGAATCCGCACAGCATCGCGCCGCTGACCCCGACCCAGGGAAAGGTGCCCGTCATCGTGAATCGCTTCCAGCCCAACCACATCGCGAGCGCGAAGGAGGCGATCACCAAGGTCGGCGACGCGATCGAGACCGCGTGCTGAAATGCCGTCTCGCTCTCGATGTCCTGTCCGAAGAGCTGCCGAAGTCCCCAGTACCAAATGGAATTCGTGGTGATGTCGGCCTGGCGCAACTGCTGGAAGGTGATCGACGCCCGCCAGCCCTCGTAACCGGCAAGCGCGAAAGGCAGATTCACCGCGACGACAGTGCCGATGGCGGCAGCCGCCGTCATCACCGCGCCGCGCATATCCGGCCGCACCGCCTTCGGATCGCCGTCAGAGGCCATATCGCGCTGGCCGCCGGTGAGCACGTAGACCAGCAACGGCAGTACGAAGATGCCGGGGTACAGCTTGAAACAGAAGCCGATACCGAGCAGGATCGCGGCGAGCATTCCCCTGGTACGCAACGAATATCGAGTCATCGCGGTGACCACGTACACGGCGGCGACCGCCGTGCACACCACCGGTAGCTCCCAGTTGTGGAATGCGTAGAGCACCAATGGCGGCCCCGCGGCCCACAGCAGGGCAGCACGACCGGCCAGTCGGACAAGCAGCCACGCGGTCAGCAACGCGAACGGCGCCAACAGCAACGCGGAGTGCAGCAGGAAATCGGCGTCATCGTGGGCGCCGACCGCGCCGAGCCACATCAGCACACCGCTGAGCACCGGATATTCGACCGCGCCCCCCGTCAGCGTCCCGTCCTCGGTAATGCCGCCGTCGATATAAGGAAAGACATGGTTGTCGATGTCGCGCCCCAGCCACAAGAACTGGATGTCGGAATAACAGACATCCGAATCCTTGAGCACATCGAACGCCGAACTGCGCCCGTCCTCGCCGAACGGCGCGCCCGCGCAGCGCGCCTTGTTCAGATATGCCAGCCCCAGCGTGAGCCCACACAGCAACACCACGACCGCGGCGAGCGCCGCAGCGCGTGTCACACGGCCCGCGATCCTGTCGCTGGCGGCCAGTCCGGTCGGCATGACAACCACCCTAAGTGGCGCAGCCGGGCCTTGCCCGTGTCCCCCGCGAATACGACCACCGGTCGCGACATCCTCTCGGCCTCCCCTCGACCGGCAAAAGTCGCGGAGAGATGGGGGCGTTTCGTGGCTCAGTACCTGCTCATGTAGCCTTGTCGGGTTGCTGACGCAACGACCCTCCTGCCACGGAAAGTCCGTGGCCGTTTCCTAGTCCACAGGAGGTGATTGGTCCGTGCGTCATTACGAAGTGATGGTTATCCTCGATCCCAGTCTGGACGAGCGCACCGTAGCTCCGTCCCTCGAGACCATGCTCGGCGTGGTTCGTACCGAGGGCGGCAAGGTCGACAAGGTCGACATCTGGGGCCGCCGCCGTCTTGCTTACGAGATCGCCAAGCAGGCCGAAGGCATCTACGCGGTTGTCGATCTGACCGCTGAGCCCGCCACGGTCAAGGAACTCGACCGCCAGCTCGGCCTGAACGAGACGGTGCTGCGCACCAAGGTTCTGCGCCACGGCAAGTAACTCTCGATTGCGTCGGTGCTTATCTCTAGGCTCTAGCGCAACAGTGAGTGCATTGCGGACTGCAACCGAGCAGGAGGAACCACATGGCAGGCGACACGGTCATCACCGTCATCGGAAACTTGACGGCCGACCCCGAGCTTCGATTCACGCCCGCGGGCGCAGCGGTGGCGAATTTCACCGTCGCTTCGACTCCCCGCATGTTCGACCGTAATTCGAATGAGTGGAAAGACGGCGAAGCGCTTTTCTTGCGCTGCAATGTCTGGCGCGAAGCCGCGGAAAACGTCGCTGAAAGCCTGACCCGAGGCGCTCGCGTCATCGTGAGCGGACGACTGAAGCAGCGTTCTTACGAAACCGCACAGGGTGAGAAGCGCACGGTCGTCGAACTCGAGGTCGACGAGGTCGGTCCCTCGCTCCGCTACGCAACCGCGAAGGTCGTCAAGGCCAATCGCGGTGGCGGCGGTGGTGGCGGATTCGGTTCCGGTGGCAGCGGTGGCGGCGGTGGCAACTTCGCCCCTGCCGGTGGCAGTGGTGGCGGCGGCCGTTCCGGCGGCGCCGAGGAAGACCCTTGGGGCAGCGCACCTGCGGCAGGTTCCAACAGCCGCGTAGACGACGAACCGCCGTTCTGAGAACGGCATTCATCGGCCCGGATTCACATGGGCCATCAGTGATTACGGAGTAAGACATGCCTAAAGCGCCAGCGCGCGAAAAGGTGCTGAAGAAGAAGGCTTGCACCTTCTGCAAGGAAGCCAAGACCGGCACCGTCAATATCGATTACAAGGACACGCAGCTGCTGCGTAAGTACGTCAGTGATCGCGGCAAGATCCGCGCTCGCCGGGTGACCGGTAACTGCGTGCAGCACCAGCGCGATGTTGCCGTTGCCGTGAAGAACTCGCGTGAGGTCGCTCTGCTGCCTTACGTGTCTACGGCTCGCTGAGACAGGGAGGCATCGCGATGAAGTTGATTCTGACTGCTGATGTGGACAACCTCGGTGCTCCCGGCGACACCGTGGAAGTCAAGGACGGCTACGGCCGCAACTACCTGCTCCCCCGCGGCCTGGCGATCGTTGCCAGCCGTGGCGCCGAAAAGCAGGTCGAGGGCATCCGCCGGGCGCAGGACGCCCGCAAGGTGCGCAACCTCGATCACGCCAACGAGCTGAAGCAGGCCATCGAAGGCCTCGAAGCCGTGTCGCTTTCGGTGAAGACCGGTGGCACCGGCAAGCTGTTCGGCTCGGTGTCCCAGGCGGATGTCGCCGCGGCCATCAAGTCGGCGGGCGGCCCCGTTGTCGACAAGCGCAGCATCGAGCTGCCGAAGTCGCACATCAAGACGACCGGCAAGCATGACGTTGTGGTGCACCTGCACCCCGACGTGATCGCCAAGTTCGACCTTCAGGTCGCCGGGAACTGAGTTCGCTCCGAAGGCCACTCTCGTGTTTCTGCACGGGAGTGGCCTTCGACTGTAATAGCTAAATATTTGCCACCTGACGCAAAGAGTGATCCGGATCATTCTCGGCAAACTGCGGCAACCGCTCTACCACCTGTTATTCCACTTGTGGATCGTCGAGAAAACCAACCGCCCGAAATGTGATCCAGGCCATATCGGTGATCCACACTGTTCAACCCAACACGCCCGGCTGTTCAACTGGACAGACACGCCGACACGATATTCATCCACACGTGGACAGATTCAGAAATCGATATCTATCAGCGAGTTTGAATGTAGCGACCTGGGTTTTCCCCAAGTAGTGCACAGGGGGTGCACACCGTTAGATAAACATTCCCCAAGTTATCCACAGGTATGTGCACAGTGCGGTTTGGCGACTGCCCTTCCGGTCGCCTAGGTTCGTCGCAATGTCGTGAACGAACCAACAGGAACGTCATGATTCGGTACCTTGCCGCAACGGTTGCTGGAACCCGCTGACGGCGCCCGCGGACGGAGACACCCGCACCCGCAGCGGCGCGCCGAACGTGTCGGTACCCGGGAGTACAACGAGTCATCAATAGTGTGAATCCGGGTCGTGGGGAAAGGACGGTCGAGTCTCGTGGCAGTCGTCGACGATCGCGGACACGCGGAGTACTCCGAACCGCCTGGCGAGGACTTCGGCAGGCAGCCTCCACACGACTTGGCGGCCGAACAGTCGGTACTCGGCGGCATGCTGCTCAGCAAGGACGCCATCGCCGACGTCATCGAGGCGCTGCGGCCAGGCGACTTCTACCGGCCGGCACACCAGGCCATCTTCGACACGATCCTCGATCTCTACGGTCGCGGCGAGCCCGCCGACCCGGTGACCGTCGCCGCAGGTCTCGATCGCCGCGGCGAACTCAAGCGCATCGGCGGCCCGCCCTACATCGTCACCCTCACCCAAACCGTCCCGACCGCGGCCAACGCCAGCTATTACGCCGAGATCGTCGCCGAGAAGGCCATCCTGCGCCGCCTCGTCGAGGCAGGCACCCGCATCGTCCAGTACGGCTACGCAGGCGCCGACGGCCAGGACATCGCCGAGGTTGTCGACCGCGCCCAGGCCGAGGTCTACGAGGTCACCGAACGCCGCACCACCGAAGACTTCCTCCCCCTCGAAGAACTCCTGCAGCCCACGATGGACGAAATCGACTCCATCGCAAGCCGAGGCGGCATCTCCCTCGGCGTCCCCACCGGCTTCACCGAACTCGACGAGGTGACCAACGGCCTGCACCCGGGCCAGATGATCATCGTCGCGGCTCGACCAGGTGTTGGTAAGGCCCTTGCGCTGGATACTCCGCTAGCAACGCCCATCGGTTGGACCACGATGGGTGAGGTCTGTGTTGGTGACGAACTCCTCGACGCACATGGCCGCCCGACCCGTGTTGTCGCCGCGACCGATGTCATGACCGACCGGCCCTGCTACGAGGTCGAGTTTTCCGACGGAACAGTTCTCGTCGCGGACGGAGAGCATCAGTGGCTCACCGAGACACGGGCCTCGCGACGCTCCGCGCAACAAGCGGCTGCTGGCAACAACGGCTGCCGCAATCAGCGCACGTTCGCCGCAGTCCATACCACCGCGGAAATCGCGGACACTGTGCGATGCAACACCGCTGACCGCAGGCTCAACCATTCGGTGACGAACGCACGCCCGCTACAGCTGCCTACCCGCGACCTGCTGGTGCCGCCGTACACGCTCGGAGCCTGGCTCGGAGACGGAACGGCCGCAGCAGCACAGCTCACGAGCGCGGACCCTGAGATCATCGCTTGCGTCGAAGCGGAGGGGATCGTTGCGATCCCTTCGCAATCAGCTCACTTGCGCTATCAGCTGCGGTTGCCCGACTACGAGCCGGTCTCGCCGCGCGAATGCACAGTGTGCGGTAAGGAGTTCGTACCGTTCACCAGCGAGGTTCGAACCTGTGGTCGATCGTGCGGAGGCAAGGCGCGCTTCTACTCCGCACCCGTCGCGGCACCGACCTGCGCGCAGTGTGGTGGCCCCTCTATCGGACTTCGGCTGTGCCAGTCGTGCCGAAACAGTGTGGGCAGCGTGCAGGCACGACTGCGAACCATTGGTGTTCTCGGCGACAAGCACATCCCCCTCGAGTACTTGCGGGCCTCCGAGCATCAACGGCGCGCGCTGCTCGCGGGATTGCTCGACACCGATGGAACCGTGACCCACGGTGGCTCCGTTCAGTTCGCGGTGACCAATGAGCGACTGTTCCTCGATGTCCAGGAGCTCGTGGTAGGCCTCGGATACCGCTGCCATGTTTCCACAAAGCGTGTCCGCGGCCGGTCCGAGAAATCGTCGACCGCTTACACAATGACGTTCTCGACCGACGACGAAGTATTCGGGCTCTATCGAAAAGCGCTACTGCATAAGGAGCGACGAGCGAGCCGCAGTACAGCACGATCCGGCTCGCGGTACATCGTGGACGTCCGCAGGATCGACAGCGTGCCGGTGCGATGCGTCGAGGTCGACAACGCCGACCATCTATACCTGGCCGGACAGGCTATGGTGCCGACTCACAACTCCACACTCGGCATGGATTTCATGCGTAGTTGCTCGATCAAGCATGGGCTTCCGAGCGTCATCTTCTCCTTGGAGATGAGCCGCACGGAGATCGTAATGCGCCTGCTCTCGGCGGAAGCGAAAATCAAGCTCGGCGATATGCGCTCCGGCCGAATGAGTGATGACGACTGGACAAAACTCGCGCGGCGGATGAGTGAGATCAGTGAGGCGCCGTTGTTTGTCGACGACTCACCGAACCTGACAATGATGGAAATTCGAGCCAAGGCGCGGCGGCTAAAGCAGCGCCACGATTTGAAACTCGTTGTCGTCGACTACCTCCAGCTGATGACCTCCGGTAAAAAGGTCGAATCCCGGCAGCAGGAAGTCTCGGACTTCTCGCGAAATTTGAAGCTGCTCGCCAAGGAACTCGAGGTTCCGGTGGTCGCGATCAGTCAGCTGAACCGTGGTCCGGAACAGCGAACAGATAAGCGCCCTATGGTGTCCGACCTGCGCGAATCGGGATGCCTGCCCGCCTCGACTCGCATTCTGCGGGCTGACACCGGCGGCGAGACCACCCTCGGCGAGCTGCTAGCCACTGGCGAACAGCCACTGGTGTGGTCGCTGGACGAGCGGATGCGCATGGTGGCGCGACCGATGGTGAAGGTCTTCCCGAGCGGTCGCAAGGAGGTGTTCCGGCTTCGCCTCGCCTCCGGCCGCGAAGTCGAGGCAACCGCCAACCACCCGTTCCTGACTGTCGACGGTTGGCTTCCGCTGGAGAAGTTGTCCGTTGACGACCGTCTGGCAACTCCGCGTCTCGTGCCCGAGCCCGTGCACACCACGAGGATCCCGGAGGCCGAGGTCATCCTGCTCGCGCACATGATCGGTGACGGTTCATGTGTCAAGCGCCAGCCGATCCGCTACGCCAGCATCGACGAAGAGAACCTGGCCGCTGTCACAGAAGCGGCGACTCACTTCGGCGTTACCGCAGCGCGGGATAACTACCCAGCCGCCCGAGTGACAACTCTGCGATTGCGTGCGCCCGAGCGTCTCACCCATGGCAAGCGCAACCCGATCGCAGCCTGGCTCGACGGGCTCGGCCTGTTCGGTTTGCGCAGCTACGAAAAGTTCGTGCCCCAGCCAATTTTCGCATTGGCCAACGATCAGGTTGCCCTATTTCTGCACCACCTGTGGGCGACAGACGGCTCCGTACGCTGGGATGCCAAGGGAGGTCAGGCGCGTGTCTACTACGCGTCGACCAGCCGACGCCTCATCGATGATGTGGCGCAACTACTGCTTCGGCTCGGCGTACACGCACGAATCAGGAAGGTCCCCAAGGCTGGGTATCGAGATTGCTGGCACCTCACGATCGACGGCGCCGACAACCAGACAACATTCCTGCGCGACATCGGCGTACACGGTGCTCGCGGCAACGCAGCACGATCGGCGTTGACCGAGCTGGAACCGCTGGCCCGCAACACAAATGTCGACACAGTCCCTAAGGAAGTCTGGACCAAGGTCCGAAGCCTGCTCGCCACCAAACACATGACCCACCACGAATTCTCGGCAGCAATGGGGTCCCGCTTCTGCGGCTCGACTATGTGGAAGCGCTCTCCGAGCCGCTCCCGCTTGGCCCGAGTAGCCGCTGTCCTCGACGACGCCGAAATCGAAATGTTGGCCGTCAACGACGTCTTCTGGGACCGGATCGTCGAAATCACCAGCCTCGGTGAACAGGATGTCTACGATGGCACCGTCCCTGGCACACATAACTTTGTGGCACAAGGCATTTCAGTGCACAATTCCCTGGAACAAGATGCCGACATGGTAATCCTGCTGCACCGCCCCGACGCCATCGAACGCGACGACCCCCGCGGCGGCGAGGCCGACCTGATTCTCGGCAAGCACCGTAACGGTCCGACCGCCACCATCACCGTCGCCCACCAGCTGCACCTCAGCCGGTTCGTGGACATGGCACGAGGCTAGAGGGCTTGTAGGTTCTCAAAAGTCGTGGCCAAATCTCAAAAACCATGGCCACTCGATGGCCAATTGGCCATGGTTTTGAGACAGATCCGGCCCCGCTCGGAGCTGAGAGGCGACATCAGAATGTCAGTGGGCTGACCTGCGGATACGCCATCAGCTGTCAGTCGATGGCGACACGAAATGTCAGTAGTGGGCCCGGTAGCGACACGAGGATGCCAATGCCGTGAGCTGGGAGAACGAGATCACGCTGTCTCGTGGCGGGACCGTGCGACCGTGCGACCGTGCGACCGTGCGACCGTGCGACCGTGCGACCGTGCGATGTTGCAGGACCTTCGAGGGGTGCCGGGTCAGGCCTGGCTGTTGCTGGTTTCGGCGAGCGCACGGTAGAGCGAGGCGACCGAAGGATGCTGGCCAGAGTTCTTTCCGGTTTTGATGACTGATCGCCGAACACTATGACGACCTGCTGCTGCGGCTGGCCGGATCATTGAAGTTCGGGCACGCCACCGCGTCGCTGCTGGTCGGCAAGCTGTCCGCCTCGGGTCGGCAGAACGCCCTGGCCGCAGCGCTCAAGGAGTACGGGGCGATGCGGCACACGATCTACGCTGCCCGGTATCTGTCCGATCCGGGCTATCGCCGCAAGATCGCCCGCCAGCTGAACAGGGGCGAATCCCTGCACGCACTGCGCCGGGACCTGCTCTACGCCCACGAAGGCACGATCCGGGCACGGCATCTGGAAGGGCAAGCCGAACAGGCATGGTGCCTGACTCTCGCGACGAACGCTGTATCGCTTGGACCACAGAGTATTACGGGCTCGCGATCGAGCAGATGCGCCGGGCGGGCCGTCGGATCGATGACGATGTGCTTAGCAGCAACCACGGGGAAAGTTCGCTCCCTGGTCGATACCGCGCGCAGCAATGCGCTCGATCACCGTGCCCGACGCCGTCCGCACTGTAGGGAGACGGATTCACCGACATTCTGATATCGCCTGGCCACTGACACTTTCGTGTTGCCCTCACACCTCACACCATGCGACCTGCGAGCCGCAGTGGCGATGTGGGGTGTAGCGACATATTTGCGCCGCTCACACCCATTCGACCGGGACCTAATCGATCGGATCGCCCATCCCAATCGGGGGCAACTCGTGGTCGGGCCACATCTCATACCCCCAACCGCTGGACTCCTCTTCGAAGCAGTCCTCACAGAGGAGCCGTTTCACCTCGTCAAGCCTGAGCTGGTCCGGGGTACAGAGTTCATCGCAACTCGCGCATCGCTTCCTGCGTATCGAGGGCGGCAACGGAGGACCGTATTGGGAAAGAGCTGCGAGATCGAACGTCCACTCGTTCACCGACCGGGTACGCCACTGCTCGAACTGTCGCATGAGGTACAGATCGGTTTGCGTTGCGGTCCACCCATTTACCGCGGCAAGATGGCTGCGGGCCTGCTCTCCACGGCCTCCGGCATACTCCCGGCCTATGTGCTTGACGGCGTGGCAGGCTGCGCAGAGCGCCTCGAGCCGGACCAAACGTTGGATCTGCCGCTCGTCATCGTATTCCCAGACCTCGTTGCAGTCCGGAGCTCGCCGCCCGACACCATCGCAGATCTCACATCGGTGGCCCGCCGCCTCGCACACGATTCCTCGGAGTCGGTTCCACTCTCTCGAGGGCAACTCCGAACGCAAGTTGACGCCCCACCTCGTCTTCGGAACCAGCTCGACGGCAAGCCGTGGAGGAGTCGCGCGAGCGGCCGGCACCGTCAACTGGGCCGCCCGCGAACTCATCGCGGCGGCGAACCTACGCCACCTGAGGACCGTATAGGCCATTGGCCGGTCCCCGATGATGCGACCGCCCGGTGTTTGAGTCCGGGGTTCGATCGGTTCAGTTGATGTCGCAGGCCACGGGGTGGTGGGTGTGACTGCAGCGGGCAGCGTACTCGGCTGGGGTCAGGTAGCCCAGCGCTGAGTGCCGATGTCGTTGGTTGTGATCGGTTTTGAAATCGCCGATCACGACGCGGGCTTCGAGCAGGCTGGTCCAATGGTTGCGGTTGAGGCATTCGTGACGCAACCGCCGGTTGAACGACTCGATGTAGCCGTTGTTCCACGGTGTTCCGGGCGGGATGTAGGAGATCCCGACCCGGTCGGCGCAGAACTGTTGCAGCGCAATAGAAATCATCTCCGGGCCGTTGTCCATCCGCAGCACCTTCGGCGGCCCGCCGGTAGCGGCGAATACCTGCTCGAGTTCGGCGACCAAGCGCTCGGCGGTGATCGAACGTTCGGTCATGTGCAGCAGGGATTCGCGGGTGTGTTCATCGACCATCGACGCGATCTTCACCGCCCGCCCATCGAGGGTCGAGTCGAATTGGAAATCCAACGCCCACACCACCTTCGGAGCATCTGCGGCGATGACCGGGACCGATGACTGCCCGGCCCGTTTCCGTGGCGAGTGCGCGCGGACCTGCAAACCTTCTTCACGCCAGAGCCGGTGGATGCGTTTCTTGTTCACCGGATGGCCCTCATCGAACCGCAACGCCGCCCATGCCCGCCGAAACCCGTGGCACGGATTCTTGGCGGCGTAGGAACGCAGCCACGCCCGCACCCCGGCGTCGGGGTCGGCGGGGGTTTGCGCGGCCGGCAGCCGCCGATACGTGGACCTGTGCAGCCCAACCACCTTGCACGCGAACCGTTCCGACATGCCCTTGACCTGCTGGAGCATGCCGACAGCTCGACGCTTGGCCGCTGGGCTCAGAATTTTCCAGGCATGATCATGAGGGCGGGTCGCCAGCGGCCCGGCGGATCTGACTCTGAATTTTCCTGACCGGTCTCCGGACCGTGTCTTTCGAGGGACCCGTCGATCCGCTGGCGCCGATGGCGGCCCGCCGACCACGCAGAATCCCCGGGGTCCTGCCGTGGAGGGAGTGACCTGATAGGAGCATGCCGCGTCGAGATCGCGTCCCCTGACTGGCCTGTCCGACCTCCGCTGCCGGCATCGGGAAACCGCCGCCGAACAGCGCCAGGAAGGACTGATACATGTTAACGAATCCCACCGCGCAGACTGTCTTCGCCGGAGTCGACACTCACGCCGACACTCATCACGTCGCCATTGTCAACGAACACGGCAGACGACTCGCCGATCGCGAATTCCAGACGACAGCAAGCGGTTACGAAGCAATCGAGCAATGGATCAACACTTACGGCCAGATCGCGCAAGTCGGAATCGAAGGCACCGGCTCATATGGGGTGGAACTGGCACGGCACTTGCGCCGGCACGGCTACAACGTCGCCGAGGTGCCTCGCCCGAACCGGCGGCTGCGCCGCGCCCAGGGCAAATCCGACGCGATAGATGCCTACGCCGCCGCGCGGCGCTTGCTCGATGGATCCGACATCACCGCTCCGAAGAACCGAGATGGCGCCATCGAAGCCGTCCGGGCGATGCGCGTGGCCCGCAACAATGCTGTCAAGGCCATGTCGATCGCCCTCAACGCACTGCGCGCCCTGATCACCACCAGCCCGGAAGAACTTCGCGGCCAGCTGCGCAAGATGCCCCGCGCCCGGCTGATCGCCACCTGCACCGCATTCGACCCTGACCTGCACCGCCTGACCGATCCGATCGAGGCCACCAAACTCGCGCTGCGTTCACTCGCCGAGCGCATCAACGACTCGCGAGCCCACGCAGACCGGCTCAAACAGCAGCTGGGAAAGGCCCTCGAACAGGTCGCACCGAACACCATGGGCGTGTTCGCACTCGGCCCGGATACCGCTGCGGCCCTCGTCATTTCGATCGGCGACAACCCTGATCGTCTCACCTCCGAAGCCGCGTTCGCCCGCCTCTGCGGCGTCGCGCCGATCCCCGCCTCATCAGGCAAAACCACCCGCCACCGGCTGCACCGCGGCGGCGACCGGCAAGCCAACCAGGCCCTGCACACCGCAGTTATCGTCCGCATGCGCTACCACGAGAACACCAAAACATACGCCGCCCGGCGCAAGCGCGACGGCAAGACGACACCGGAAATCTTGCGCTGCCTCAAGCGTTATTTCGCGCGAGAAGTCTTCCGCGCCTTACGCTCCGACTACCAGGCCATGACCGCTTGACATCTATAGGAGCGTCAGTCCTGAAAGCTGATCGTCGTTGACGATATCGCTACGGCGAGAACGTTTGTCGGGAGCTGGTATTCGCGGCGGCCGAGGGTGCGTCGCCACGCAGATTATCCGGGCAGAATCAGCGGCGCCCAGTCGTTGTGGTCGGTGACAGGTGCTTCTCTGCGTCGGCCAGTAGTGCCGAGGGCGTTGTGGACAATGCCTCGGCGAGATCCCACAACCGGTCGATCTGGACGCTGCTGGTTCCCAGCTCGATGCGAGCGAGAGCTGGTTGCGATACGCCGGACAGCTTCGCCAGATCGTCTCGGGTCATCCCATCTGACTCACGGACGCGACGAATGGCGGCGCCGACCGCGTCCCGCCTCATCTTGCGCACCCTCCGCTGTTGTGGGGACAGCGAGGCTTCCGGCACCGGCATGGCCGCATCATCGCACGCCTCACCTGACCAATCCCGTGAGCTCGCTGTGCGGCACGGCATATGTATGATAGCGCAAACATATCGCATGCGATACAAGAGGCACGTTAGAATGCATATTCTCGCCGAGAGTCCATGGGAGCGCCACCTTCCCCGGCTGGCGGTACTTAGGAGGCACGGCGTGCAGGACAAAGCAGATGCCAGCACAGTCCTCGTCGTCCGCGGCAGTGCTACCGACAGACAGGCAGCCGCCGATGCACTGTGGGATCCGACCCTGATCGGCGACGACGTCTGGCGGCAGATCGGCGTCGATCCGTCCACACTCAGCTCAGACATCGGCGGTATCGGCCGGATCGACGGGTTCAGACGACGTGGGGGTCACGGACATCCGCGGATCTACTCGGTCGATGTGTGGTCGCAGGTCTACACAGTCGACGACTTCACACACAAGGAATCCGGTGCAGAGTTTGTCCCGATCACGATCGCGGGCCGCCCCGGCCTGCGATACCGTCGGGCATCCGACAGGGCCGGCGATCGCTGCAACCTGATCTTCGCCTCCATCCTGGGCTCGTTCAGCATTGAGGTGCTGCGATTGGAGCCACGAAGCCGTGTCGCCCCCCACGACCGCGCTATCGAGGTCGCGAACGTCGTTGTCCCACTGCTGCCGCGCTGAGTACGAAAATGAGTAACTAGCCCGACCAGGGCGGTAGGTCAGCGCCGAATGTCGGCACGCGCGCACTGATACGCTTTTCCCACCGAAGCTGGGTTAGCCATCCCCGGCGTCGAGAGCGGAGGGGGGGGTGCGGTCATGGCACTACCGGACAAAGGGCAGAAGAACGCCCAAGCGGCCTACGATGCCGCCAAGGCCGAACTGTTTCAGATACCCGAGGACGGCGCCAAACGGCTCGCAGCCTCCTGCGACACGCTAGCGGATGAATTGCAAGACGAGATCGCGGCGGCCTGGAGTCTGGCCAACGTGACAGGCTTTCCCGATCTTCCGTCCGGACATGCGTTGGCGAAGGGGTTCAGCGCGAAAGGGCGCGAGTACATCGACGCGTTGACCGCGTTCCGGGAGACGGTCTTGCGGTACAAGGCAGCCTATTTGGCGGCCGGAAAACAGTTCGAAGACGCCGACGCCGCGAACCGCGCAGCGATCAAAGTCGCGGCCGACCAACTCGAGGATCCCGCGTGACAGTAGTAAAAGCGTTGCGGCCCAAGATTTTCCGCCGTTTTTCGGCTGCCTCGATTCTGGCCTTGGGCGCGTTGATGGCAGCTGGATGCTCCTCGACAGGAGTTGGAAACCCGGTGGCCAGTTCCACTGCCGCGACGGCCTCCGGATCAGGCTCGACCGCGGCGAGCACGGCAGGCCGGCCACCGTTTCCGACGTTGACCGCGCCCGACCTGCAGCCACCGAAGCAGCAGAACCAGAACCGCCCGGACGTCGCGTTCGACCCCTGCACCTGGATCGATGACGACACGATCAGCCATCTCGGATATGATCCGCGCTCACGCAAACGGTCGACCGACATCCACGCCGAGTACACGTTCCTGGGCTGTGCATTTAAGTCGCCCGACAAGGCCTACACCCTCGGCATCCTGTCGGGCAACCGCACCTTGGACGAGGGCCGTGCGAAGTTCACCAACGACAGTGCTCAGATCCAGGACACGACGATCGACGGTCACGCTGCGTTGATCGTACGGCCGCAGATGCCCAGCACCGGATGCACTGTTCTGTTGCAGACCAAGGTGGGGTACATCGGCTTCGACCGCATCATCTTCGCGGATCACCTCACCGGACCGGCACCCGAAAGATGTTCGGGGATAGTCGATTTGGTGCGTGGGATCATTCCGCGTATCGGGGACAGCTGAATCGAGAGGGCGTCGTGGGTAGACGGACGAGTAAAGAGATCGCTGACGACATCAGCCAGCACCAGAGCCAGCTTGCTCATGTGAGTGGGTTCGGAGCGTCTGGGGTCGATCCGGCCTATGTTCCCGATCGGGAGTCGTTCGATAGCTATGGGCACCAACAGATCTGGGATCTGGTGCACGAGAAGCTAGACCCCGGTGCGATGGGACAGATCGCAAGCGAGTGGAGCAAACGAGCCGCCAAGCTTCACGAGCTCTTCGATACATTCTCCCGAGACGTGCAGAGCGAATTCGCTTCCTGGTCAGGAACATTCGCCTCGACCGCCCAACAGTCGACCGACGCGTTCGTAGCCGCCGGAGGCGAACAGCATGACACAGCCCTGACCGTTCAGCGCCTGATGGACCTGAATTCCAGCGCCGCACAAACGGTCAAAGCCGCGATCCCGCCACCACCCCCGCCCTATCAGGAAGATACCGATCCGGCGATGGAAGCCGCGAACGGGGCGGACCGACGCACGGCGTACAACGTAGCGGTCGCCGCGGACGCGGCGACCGCTCAGGACACGATGAACTTCGTGTACAACCCGACCTTGCCTGCATCAGGTGACAGCGTTCCGCGGTTCGTACCGATGCCCCCCGGCCCCGGCGGGGACAGCCCCAGTGATGCCAGTCAGCAGCCAGGTGGTGACCCTCCTCAAGCCGACGGTGACGCTAATCCCGGCGAGTCCAGCACGAATGGTGAACCCGCCGACGGGAAGCCGGATGAGCCGTCAACTGGCGAAAATCCGCAACCAGACGGCCAATCGACGCCTACGCAGACGAAGTCGTCGTCACTCGACGACCCCGCCGCAACGACACCGTCGTCGACCTCGAACACACCGGCGCCCCCGACAGGCACCACCCCTGCCGACAAACTGCAGCCATCACCTGCGAGCGTGGTGCCTTCCACCCCCGGCTCGTCCGGCTCCGGCGTACCGAGCTCACCTCGGGTCCCCACCGGCGCCCCAGGATCGCCCGATAGCCGTCCGGGAGGACCGGGAACATCGGTTCCAGGGCAACCGCAGTCAGCTCCCGGAACCAACCCAACCAATGTCCGCCCGACGACGAGCAGCTCGCCTGCACCGATGGGCGGTATGCCGGGAGCCGGGCGTGGGCAAAGTTCAGATTCCGACCGCGCCAAGGGAAGCCCCGACTACTTGCGGCGCAAGTACCGGGAGCTCGACCAGGTCGATCCGGCATTGCCCGCTGTGATCGGTTGGGGCGCAACCGATGATGAACTCCTCTCACCGAAAAAAACCGAGAACACGCCGCGAGGGGATGAGTAGTGCGGTGGGTATTCACCCCGGACGAATTCACTCACGTCTGGGCGGGCGAGGCCAGGCGCGATCGCCGTCCCTATCCGATCAACCTCGGACCTCGAGGCACGGTCGGCACCGAAAGCGCAAGGGCCGCATTGAAACTCGCCGAGCGGTTCCCGCCCAACAGCGATCCGGACCTGACCGGGACGTTGACGTTTCTTGCCCGTACCGACGTCACGACCATCGCCATGTTCGGTGACCGCTTCGCCGACGGTGAGCGTCTACCCAACCCGATCCTGGCCTTCGGGGCCGCTTTCTCCGACTGGGGCGCGGCCGTCATCGTGACCAGCGATACGGCAACAGTGGTGTCCTGTCACGCCCGTAACGTCGCCAAACACCTGATCACCGCGATCGGCTCGGCACCCGTGGGCACCTTCGACGCGATGTGCGAGCCTCGGCAGACAGTGTTGTTTCCAGATCCCGGGCAGTGGCAGGAAACCGAGAACAGCCGCAGCGCCAAACGGTTTCGGAAAGTGCTACGCCGCCCCATCGACGCCCGCGGCTACCTCACCGTCACGGTGGATCCAGCAGACCCCATGTCACCGCCACCACGACACCGCACATGGCTCGACTTCACCAACGATGGCCGTTATCTGCTCACCATCGGTCACGACATGACCCTCACCCCCGTCGGCGACAGTGAGCTCGCTCAACAGATCACCCATCTGGCGCAAATCCGCTGACCGGCCCCAACAGACTCACCTCGCCATCACTGGCACCCAGGGTCACGAAACGGGCTGGAACAGCCTAGATGTGACCCCGTCGGTAGGCGAACAGCATGCCAGGGGGTCCGGCGGGGTCCATACGGCGAGCACCCGGGGGCGATCGTTCAACTCCGCAGAGCTCGGCGCTCGCAGGTCTTCCCGCAGCACCTCGTCGATGAACGGCTTGAACGGGTCAAGCTTGGAGGGCCGGCTTGGGATGGTCGGGTGACTCCACCTCAGCGGCGGGCCGACGCCTCTGCTGGACGTGATCATGATTAGCATGGCTTTGACACCATTCACAGATGAGCTGCTCGACATCGGCAACGGGAAAGCCCGCATGTGGGACGACCAACGCTGGCTAGTCGACAAGTTGTCAATCCCCCTGGTCGAGGGCGCTGAGCCAGTCGTTGGTTACCACCTGTAGCCGGACCGTGTCGTAAAAATCGATCAGCCGCAGGGTTGTTCGGGGACCGGCCCAGCGGAATTCGGAAACCCTGTCATCGAAGCGACCGGTTGGTTCGCCGATGGAACCGGTCAATACCTCCGCCATCCGGGCATAAGTCGCCAATGTGTTACTGCGGCCCTCCGGCGTATCAGCCGCCTCGGCGCTGACGGTGACTTCGACACGTAACGCGTCACCATCGAGGCCGATGATATCGACGGTGTCCGAGCCGGGACCGGTGTCGTACTGAACCCAGTCCGCCGAGTGGATCTCGACTTCTCGCCAACCGAACACGATCGTCAAGCGCAGCAGATCGTCCATCCGCCATGACCAGACCAGCGTGCGCAGTTTCTCGGCGAGATCGGCGATCTCGTTGTCGGACAATCCCTGCCATCCGATTGGTCGCGGCGTGGGCTGCGCCACGGGTATGTCGTCGGCGACGAAGAGGGGTTTCGGCGCGGGTCGGGCTACGTCGCGCGTCAACATCGATTCGGTGGCCGCCGCGTAGTCGAATGTCACGTCGTCTTCGGAAGTGATACGGGCTTGCGGTGCCTCGACTGAGGGTGTGGTGGCGAATGTGAGGGTCGTGTCCCACAGTCGCATCCCGGTTTCTTCCAGTTTTTTGCGTGCACGCTCCAGCGAGGCAGCGCTGGGCGTTGTGTCGATGGGCGCTTCGCCCGCTGTCAGATGCCGACCGATGACAGTCAGTCCTGCTGCGCGGCAGCCGACTTCGACGAGCCCGATCAATGTCGCGATGTCGAAATAGGGGATGGCATCAATGGTGATGGACCATTCATCGGCACCGGTGCGCAGCAGCGTGATAGTGGATGCGTGAATTAACGTGTATCGCGGGTGGTTTCGGGTTCGGCACCCCAATTCACTGCCTACTGGATCGTCCGCAGTACCCGATGGGGTAAGCCCGATGACCGCTCGAAGTTCCTCGAGTTGGGCTTGATCGAGCCGACCACTTACGACCAGGCGAAACCGCCGAATCAGTTTCAATTCGAATCCGCCGGATGATGCCTTCACGACTGCACTACGAGACGCTCGGGCGTTGCTTCGCTATCCAGCCACGCAGCTGCGATCTTTCTCGCAACGGCCCGATAGAGCATATCGTCCTCGCCGTTCTCCGACGCGATTACCTCGGTGGCCTTGTTCAGGACCAAAGTGTACTGACTGCCCTGTATATCCGTGTACCGGTATCGAACACGCTCCTCGTCCTCGTCAACCTTCTCGATCTCTGCATACAGCGCCAACGTCATACCCTTCTTGTCCCGAACGCTCCGATGACAACCGATCAAACCTGACGTGCCAGCCCGAGCAGCGGCAGGTGAAGGTCGCGTTCGTCCTCGTTCCTGTTCCATGCGGTGTAGGTCAAGGACCCCAGGTCGGTGATTCGGAATGCGTCACGGAGTCCGGTCACCACCATTGCTGCCAACTGGCGGTATATGGCCGAATTGACCGGCCACGGCAGTTCGATCCACCAGTAGGGGCCGTGGTCGGCATCGGGTTCCTGCCAGCCTGCCTCGGTGATCAGGCGATGTCCCGTTTCGTCAGGCTGTGCGGTGGGTTCGAGGAACTCGTCGCCTACCAGTTCGGCCAACAGCTCGCTGTCGGTCTGCGCGAACTGCGCGAACCGCTGGCGGCCCGTGGGGAGCCCCGCTTCTGCTATCTTCACAATCGCTCCTGCGGGCAGTACAGCTAACTGCTCGGACAGTCGCTCGGTGAATTCTATCCAATCCATCACGTAAGGTCCTGCTTTTCGAATTCTATGGATCTATCAAGAGCGGCCAACGAGGCATTCGTTTGATACGTCAGTTGAACAGTATGTGCGAGATTCTTCAGGCGCAATGTTGTTTTTGGGAAAGCCCAGCGGATTTGCGCGAACTCGCCTGGTATGCGGGCAGTTGGTTCGCCGAGGGCGCCGGTTATGGCGTCGGCCATCCTGACGAACGCATCACGCACCATTGCTCGGCCTGGCGCGTCCTCGCTTGCGGAGTCGGTCACCATCAACTCGATGGACTCGGCTTCCCCGCTGCGGCCTTGTACCCCACCGCTGCTCAACCCGAAACCGCAGTCGAGCATGACCCAATTCGATCGGGCCATCAACACCTGCCAGTCGAACCTCGCCGCTATCGCGGGCACATCTCGCAACAGCCACGACCAGTCCAACGACCGCAAGCCAGTAGCCAACTCGACTATCTCGTCGTCGGTCATCGCACGCCATCCCGTCATGGATTCACCCTATTCCTATCGCCGGATTTCGTTCGGATCCGTCCTCGACGGAACGGTGATCGCGATGTGACTCTGCACATGTTTCCCGTTCAGGACGGTGCTCTGCCCAGCTTCGCTCGCGCACGGGCTTGGTCGCGTTCGCGTTCAGCCCGCACCCTCTCAATGTTTCGTTGCTCGACTTGTCGCTCATACTCGCGTGCGCTCACGGATTCCGACGCGATCACGGCTTGGCCGGTCCCGACCAGATACTGGACTTCGACTGCTTGGATGGGTCGGCCGCGCTCGATGGACTTAATAGCCTCTGCCTGACGGCGCTCCATGGAGTCGTAGGGAACTCGCACGGGTGGTTGTCCGGCCGGCTCGTAGGTGAAACACCTCGATTGCGCATCGTAAGCGGTTGGTTCGAGTTTGAGGCAAAGCGTATACGTCTGGACATCCATAGTCCGCGCCCGCTCACGAGTTAACTGTAAAAGGTGGCTTTCTCTGACCGTGCGATTATGTTCCTGCCGAAGTATTTCTCGTGCGAATTCATCGCGTGCCAGACCCAGCTCACGTGCGCGCGCAGCCTCGATCGATTCAGTGACCTGTTGGGCATGAGAGGGGGCCAGTCCCAGTCCTTTGAGCGCATTAGCTTCTTTTGCTCGTTCGACCTCAATCGCGTGTTGAACACGCTCGTGGTTCGCGCGGACCTTTGCCAGGTCTGGCTCACCGCCCTGTGCGAAGGCCCGATCCATCTCGCGGGCCTGCTTGAGGACGTTGGCAACGAACCGTGAGCGCTCTTTCGTTTGCGCATCCCGGTATTCCAAAACCAAGGCCTGCGCCTCTTTGATGATCTCCCGGTTGGCGGCTTCGATATTTGCTATCGCCGACACATCTTGCGATAAAGTGTCTATTTGCAAGATCTTCTCGATGTTTTTGGAATCGGAGCCGTAATTCAGACGTTGGACAAGCTCGGCGTTGCGCGCAATGTCCAATTCCTGCAGCCGAATCATTCGGACTTTCGTAGTCTCAACAATCCGACTTCTTTCCTCAAGTGATAGTCCTCTTTCTTCTGCTTTATTTATGGTCGTTAGCGACTCGCGTATCTGACGCTGCAGTTCTGCCGCTCGAGGATCCAATATTCGAGTGTCGCGCGCCAAATCTATAACTAGTTCGGTAACCTTCCGTTCGCGTGGAGGCATGCCCTCAAGTGCGCGATCCATCTCCCGGGCATATTCTCGAGCCAGATCGCGTTCCACTTCGACTACGAGCTCGGGAAGGCGGACTCGCGGTCGTTCGATACCGCCGAGGATTGGCACAGGAACCAAGTCGCCATCGCGGAATTGACTGTATTTGGTTACTGATACATTGCCATTGATATCAACATGAACTTTATGGTTCTCGATTACCAGAGAGCCGTCTCGGTGCGCCTGGATCAATTCATCTCGGGCTTTTACATACGCGACGCCCTCAGGACTGTTCGGATCGAGACCGCGAGCCTTCATCTGCGCGGGGGTCTCATTGAAAATTGTAATGAGATTCCGGTCGAGGGCCAATGTTCTCGCCGTATGCTCCGGAGACATCTGCTGAGCACGGCCATGATCAGTATTCGCAGCACCAAGTTCAGAGCCGACGCCCTTATGCTCGCCATTGATGAGCTTGGTTGGTGTTGCGTCGGTCTTGGGCACGAGCAAGAGTCTGTCGGCCATATCCCTGCCATCGGCAGCGCCCTCGAAAGGTGTAATCTGCACACCTTCCGGAAATATCTCTTTGTCGTGAAAATATGCGTCACCACCCAGGTCGCCCAACCCCTTGGAGGTATTTACCATTTCAATGCCCTGGGCATTCCAAATCCTGGCGTTTTCCTCGAGATCCCGAGCATCCGCCAACCGCTCCAGCTTTTCCTTTGGGCTGAGGCTCGGATGTTCGCGAATATGTTGTTCCAGGGTACCTATCACGCCGTTATCGAGTTCACTGTCCTTGAGTTGACGAACCTCTGATATTCCGAAATCCTTGAACTTCGGGATGAGCCTGGCGAGTTCTTGCCCGGCCGGATCGCGGGTGGCCTGCTGTTTCAGGCGTTCCGCGGACTCCAGTTTAATCTTGTCTGCAATCGCTTGGTCTTTCACCTGGTAGGACTCTTTGGGGCCTTCCGGGATTGCGAAAAAGACGGGCTTACTATCGTTTTCTATGTCGGGATTTCTGGCAAACCCGTTTTCGTCGTGCCGAACATAGTTCTTATTGCGGAACACGCCCGGCGGGTCGCTAAAGTCGTGTAATCTGCCTTTTTCGCGATCGCGCCAGGAATGGGAAGGGTCTCCCTGCACGCGCAGGCACCCGTCGTCTCCGCGATACATGCCCGCTGGTGGCGGCAGATTGTCCCGCTCCGGTATTGCCGGGTCGGGACGGTTGTTGGTTTCTCCCGGAATCTGGTACGGACTGTTGGTCGATTCTAGGGGCTGTGTGTTCGCGGTGTTCTGCTGATCCCGAGTCCCTTCCGCGGGCTCGATATGACTGCGCGAGCGCTGAGACTCGGGGGACGCGGGGGCTTGGTCCCGTGCACCGGATGTTCTGGCGCTCGAGGATTCACCGGGACCAGTGATGTGATTTCGAGGGACCTCGAAGCCGGCGTTGCCGGTGGTTCGCCCAGTATTCTCCCTCTCTGACGGATTACTGGGTTCGTGTCCGCCCGGCAGTTGCATTTCAGCGCCACTTTGGCCTGGCACCGGACGTCGACCGTCGAGGTGTGAGTCGGGGCCTACTCCTCGAAGGTCCCCTCCATCGGCCAGGTTCCGTCCTGACGGCTGCGCCATTCCGTCCACGAGACGACGTTCATTGCCATCGACGCTGCCGGCTGATGAGCGAAGGTGTTCTTGTCGATCGTCAGCTGGTATTCCGCGGTCGGTTCCGGTGGTTGCGCCATCGACTGTGCCAGCACGTGATACTGGATCGTCTGCGAATCCTCTCGCGTGCGTCGGATGTTCACCCGCCACAGGGGTGGGTAGATCTGGCCGCCCTGGACCGGATCGCCCGTCCGGATCGCCTCGTCGTACATCTGGCCGATCGTGAACGGGGGCAGACTCGGGTGCGTGGTGACCACTCCGGTCTGTTTGTTCACTATGTAGGTGCTCAGGCCCAAATCCTGACCGCGCGCTATCTCCTCCGAGGTGAGTTTCGGGCGGCATATCCATCCGTGCTCGATCGGAGTGATCGCTTCGAACTGCTGGCTCGGAAAGATGCGGGCCAGATACTGCTGGACCTGTTCCTTGGTTTGGAACTGTTGTGGCACTACGGGATCCTCCGTGAGGGTCGACGGTCATGAACGACAACGAGGTCGAGCCGTGGGCAAGATTGACCGGCGGTGACTCGGAGAAGGTCCGTTGCTGCGGGTCCCACCATATGGGTCCAGCCGACCCGTGCGGATAGACGATGACGGTCGCGTGTGCTCCGTCGACCTTCGGGGTACCGTCCGGGTTGTAGAGGAAGGCCCCCGTACCCGCGTCACGGGCGTGCCAGGTGTTGTACACATAGGCTGACGAGCCAGGGCCTAAGTTGTCGATCCAGTCGTGCAAATCTTGGAATTGATCGCGAACTGACCTGCCGTCAGGGAAATGCTGCCAGGTGTCACCGATCCACGCTTCGGCACGCTGCGGGCCGCCTTGTTCGCCGCTGCGGTGATCGATAGTGCCATCGGGTAAGCGATCGGGCCATCGCGCTGCTGCTACCTGGGGGCGACCGTTGAACGATGACAATGCGGCCAACGCATTGTCGTTGCAGTCGTTGCCACGACCGGGTTTGGTCGGGCCGCCATCGTTGATCAGCTGCCCATAGGGGTTGGTGCGTGGGTCGGCACCGACGAGGAATCTGTTGCCATCGCGCAACGCGTCTTCGACTGCATGCTGGTAGGCAGCGTCCTCCACATGCTGCAGCCGGCCTCCGCCGATCTCTCGTGTGCTTGGGAGCGGTACTCGTGTAAATGGAGTGTTGGCCTTGGCGATGTCGTTGCTGAGCTGGCGAATCTCGTCCGCGCCCAGCCTATGTCCGCGTTGGCCTGGCTCTGACTGCAGACCGAGATGTTCGCGCAACTGCTGGACGACCGCGTCGGTGTGGCTGTCGGGATGCCAGGGGCCGGAGGTCTCACTGACATGGATGTGGAGGTTCGCCGCCGCCGGATCCGGTGTGTGCACCAAGTCGATCAGTACCCGATCGCCGGACAACAACCGCTGACCATGATTAAAGGTCAGATCCGTTGCCAGCTGCGCTGTCTCCCACAGGTGCGCCACCTGTTCCGGGGACACACTGCGGTCCGCGGTGACATGCACCTTGATACCAGCTACCACGATGGGGCCTTCCTGCGCATCGGGGTAGCGCCGGAAATCGTAGGCGGGCTTGGCAGTCGACCCATGCTCGGTGAGCATCGGAGTGGCATGGCCGCCCTCGGGCAGCTGCTGGCGGTACCACTCACGTGCCTGGCGCACCTGATGTGCCTGCTGCAACTCCTGGGGCGACGGGCGTCGCGGCACATTGTCACCGTGGTGTTGGGTTCGCGGATCCTGGTGTGGGCCCGGTTGATCCGTCCTCAGCACTCTGCTCAGATGCGGGGGTTCATCTGAGATGGGCACGTGCGGGCCACGCTGCTGCGGTGCACGTGAATCCGGGTGCGGCGGTGAGTGGTCCGCGGGACCCGCATGTCGTAGCGGCATAGCCGGGACCGGCGTATGCGACTCGGGCACTCGCGCCGCTGGATCGCCTCCAGCACTCGGGATCTCAGGACCTGATGGGTGGCGGCGGCCCGCCGCCGGCTCGGGGGAGCCGGGGTCGGGGAAGACGGACTCACCTCGGCCGGGCACTCGGGGCTGAGGTGAATGACCAATCGGTTCGGGGATCGATGTGTCGCGGCGCTCCCCGACGTCGGTTAGGAGGCGACTACCCCGTTCTGGGGCCACGTTTTCTCGCATTTGGCCCGGAGCATGATCTGTCCCGCCGCGTTGTCCCGCGTCCTCGCTGCGCGAATACTCCGAGTTTGCGGTCTCTCGTGGCAGGGAGGCGGTGTCACGCGGACCCTGCAGGTGACTATCAGGTCCGCTGGCTGCTGGGTTCGGGTGCGGTGACCGGTCACCGGTCCCGTTGGCAGATATCCGGTCAGTGGGCTGATGCGGCTGGAATCGAGACGTGTGGTGTTGCTGGTGGTTTCGCGTGCGGGGGGTGTTGCCGACGTCCGCTCCGGGGTGTCGAGGCCGCTGGGCGAACGAGAGGTTTCGGTGGGGCGATGCGAGGTCGGGCCGCGATCGGTAGGGGCAGGCGTCTCTGATCGGGGTGCGCCCTCCGGACGCTGAGGGATGTCGGTGGATGTCCGAGCCGTATTTGCTGGTACCGGACGGTCACCGCCGAGAGGAGCCGCGTTGGACGCAGGTGCCCCTGGTCCTTGCACGATTTGTCGGTCCGGCGCGGGTGTTGTTGCCGCGGACGGTGCCTGGCCTACAGGGGCACGGTCGAGTGTCGAATGTCCTCCGGTGCTACCAGAGGGCGCAGCAGATGAGTCAGAGGAAAGGAAACGGGCATCGACGGAATTGCCGGCACTTGTGGAATTGGGTTGGGGCGCAGTCGGATTGTTTTGGCTAGCCGCCGAAGCGGAAGTCGGACCAGGGGTGTCCTGGACTTCTGTTGTGGTCGCGCCAGCCGACGAGGTGCTCGCCTCTGAGGGTGTTGTGTTGGACGAGGGTGCCGTGTCGGTGGGGGTTTGGGTCGCCGGTGTGGATGCGGAGGCTGTCGGGGGGGACTCGATGTGGGTGCCGGCCAATGATCCGGTCTCGGCATGCGTCGGAACAACTTCATGCGGTTTGGCACGACCGAATCCGGCACCTGCACCGTCGGCAACGGTGCTGAAATCGACGTGTCCCCCCGACTCTGCGGCAGCGGCAGCGGTGTTGCCGGCGACGTTGCCGGGTACTGCACCCACTGCGCGGGTCAGCACTCCGCTCAGCGAATTCGAACCGAGGTCGGTGCCCAACGTACTGGCCAGACTCTGGCCAGCCTTCGCCGCGATCGGCCCGGCCACCGCACCAGCAACGGCCCCGGCGCCAGCGGCCCTGCCAACTGAGCCCAAGTCGACGCCGTCGCGATTGCCTTCAGCGATCTGGACACCCTGAGCGGCCAGATCCGTGCCCGCACCGAAAGCCGAGCCGAAAGCCGCGCCACCGGCAGCTTCCGTACCAACCTTGAAAGCCAGTTCCGACGCCGCATTCGCGCCCAACCGGCTGGCTGCTTCCACACCGACCCGCTCAGCGAGAAACGCCGCTCCCTTAACAGCGAGCTTGTCGATCAGCTGTTGCACCGTCTTTCGGATGACGAGCTGTACGGCCTTGGCAGCGGCGGCGTCGACGAGCCCGCCGATACCCGGCACGAAGGCTATCGCCAGCATCGCGGCCAACGAGAAGTAGATGGACAGCTTGGCGTATTCGATATCGGTGGCGCCGTGTTCGAGCTGTTTGGCGAAGCTGTCGCAGGCATTGATTAGGCCCTGCAGATCGCTGCCGTCCCCGCCGGCGACATCCTGCCAGTACGTGGACATAGCATCGTGGATCTTGCCGTCGATGGCGGACAAGGCCGTGTTCATCGCTTGATCGGCAGGACGCTCCAGTTCCCGCAGGGCATTGGCCATATTCGACCAGTGTTCGGCTGTTCGGCGCATGGCGTCTTCGTCGCCCTCGGGCCAATGGCCGATAAGGAAGTCCTCCAGCCATCCCAACGGGCCTGGAAGATGTGGGAACCACAGAGTCATGGATGTCTGTCCCTACAGCGCCCGGGTCTGGTCGGCGTTATGTTGATCTTGGGCCTGGAGGCCGTTGGCGGTGGTGGTGATGTGATCACCGGTTGTCTTCAGCTTGTTCGCCAGGTTCGCCAGCGCAGCAAGGCATTCCCCGACGCTGCCCTGGCCGTCGCCTTGGGGGTAGTTCTGCTCGAACTGCTCTCCGGGCTTGTCCTCACCCCAGCAACGCCCCTCGGACTCAATGCCCTGCCGCAGAGTCTCCAAGGCCGAATTCACATCATCGCCCAACTGCTCGAACTGCGGCGATACTGCACGTAGCCGGTCCGGATCAGCCCACAGTTTGGTCACAGTCGCACTCCCTCATCAGGTTTCGGGCCAGTCTCTGATCTTTGACGCAGCAGCGGTGCCATTGGTTCCATGATTTTGTTCAACTCAACGTGATTGCCCGCGCGGCCTGGGGGATGTCCGTGCCAGCGTCGCCTGCAATTCCCGCAAACTCGGTGCGCCCGGCACCATTTCAGTGAGATCGGCAATACCGTCGACGACCGACTTGATGGGCGACAGCACCTCTGCACGGGCCGTGGCCGCTGCCTCGACTGCACCACGGATCGCGGCATTGAGGTCCTGGGTCAATTGCTGCGGTGTGCTGCGACGGTAGGCGTCATCGGCGATCGTTATCTCTGTCACCACCCCGGACGCATTCACAGTCACTCGCGCGAGATTGTTCGGTGTCGTCGCATGCACCTTCATCGCGGCCAGCTTGCGCTGGATCTCGCCCAACTCATCGATCTCACGATCGAACTCGTGGTTGATCGCATCCAATGCCGAGCGCAGCTCAGCGTTGGCCGACCGAATCTGGTCCCGGTCGCTCGGCTCCACTGCCGCCCCTATCACTCGTTCGAACCGAGATGAACGCACTTGGACGTTCCGGCCAGATCAACTCGCAACTTCATCTCCCGAAAACCACACACCTTGGCGCGCAGTTGAATAGAGCCGCTCGCTCAGAGATCGCTAGACTAACCAGGACTTCGGTGGGCCATAGCCTTCCTCATCCTCATCGGTCCAATCAGTCGGCAGCACGTAGTTGTCCCTGCTGTTCTTGTGATCGGCCGCAGCCCTAGCTCGGTCGGCGGCTTCGCGTAACAGTCGATCGCGCTCGGCACAGGCCTCGTCAGCCGCTCGTTCTTCCGGGGTCTCTTGGTGCTGTTGTTCGTGCCTGATCAGCTCTTGGCGGACGTCGTCGAAGACCTCGGCACCGCCACGAGCTGTCCGCTCGTCAGCGTCTAGGAACCGGTTGAGAACCGTGCGCGAAGCCGCCGTGTATTCGGCGATGATTCGGTCCATCTCGGCCGAGTAGTTCATCGCCTATCGCCCATCTCGATCTCGATCCTCACGCCGTCGTTTCGTGGGGCGGGCTCGGGCTCAGGCTCGGGTAACGACGCCGGGACAGTAGGCGCTTCGGTATCGGAAGCCACCACCTGCGATCCGCTGTCCAGTGACTCGGCCGTTGCCGACACAGGGGCCGGTGGCGTTGCGCCGTCAGACTCGAGAGGGCTTTCGAGTACCCCGCCGAAACCCAGAGAGGTGTTCCACATCGGTTGTGGTAGCGCTAATCCGGTGGAGCTGCGTTCGCCGCCCCCTGCGTTCTTGCCTCCGGCCGCGCTACTTCCAGGCATCCCGCTTGTCATCGGACCCGCGGCTGCCTGCGGTCCCATCACGGGCGAGCCGGACATGGAATTCGTTACCGCGTTGTCTGGTGTCAGCTCCATCGGCGTTCCCGACTGCGTTATCGGCGCAGCCAGTCCTGCCGTCGGCGCCTCTACCCGCTCTGTTGCCCCGCTATCTGCTATGGCTCCGGCAGCGGGGGCCCCGGAGTCGGGGGCTGTCGTGGGCGTTGTCGTTGATTCTCCGACCGGAGCAAAGAACGGCACGCCGTCCTTGATCCCCATTGAGTACTGCTGCGACTTGCCGTCAGGACCGGTGATCGTCGCGGTGACTGTGCCATCCGGCGTCTGTGTCACCGCCACACTTTGGCCGGCGAGAGTGAAGTTCGCCAGCGTCTTCGGTGCGGATGGCTCGCCGGTGCCGGCAATCGCTGAACCTGGACCGGTCGGGGTTCCGCCGAGGCCGGTCGGTCCCTGTTGGACGGCGGTCCCGAGCTGGCTGAGTCCCTGCTGCATTGTCTGTCCGGCCTGGCTGGCAAGGCTCGTCAATATCGTCTGCAGCGGATTCGTTTGCGGTGTGGTCGGTGTGGCCGAGGTAGGGGTTTGTGACGTCGGTTGGGTCGTCATCGCCGGTGTGGTCGGACTGGCCCCCGCCGTCTGGACGCCGGTGCTCGCCGCGCCGGTCTGCGATGTGGGCGTTGTCGTCTGCTGGTCCTGCGGCTTGGGAAACGGCTTGGCAGGTCCATCACCGGCTGATAGGCGCGGCGGATGTAGTAGTCGGCCAGCGCGCATTGATGCACAAAAGCCTTGAAAGCCTCCCGCACCGCCGGACCGAAATGACCGGTCAGCCATTGTTTGCACGCATCCCGGATCTTCTGGGAGCGTCGCTGGTACCGGCACCGACGTTGGTCATGTGAAACTGGTCTGCGGCCTTTTGGTTCGTCTCGCCGTAAAGGTAGCCCCAGGTGGTGCTTTCCGACGCCACGGAAATAATCGTGCTTACAGGGTCTTCGCTACCGCCGAGGCGCATGGCGTGCCCAGCGACCGGGCATTGGGAGCTGTCGAACGCGGCGACGAAATCCGCCTTGTCCCTCACGATCTGCAGAAGTACGTCTGGCAGCCCATTCACAGCTGCCGCAACCGCCTGCAAGTACTGGCTCTGTTGATCGGCATGCGCATGCAATCCGGCCAAATAATCCTGGGCGGCTCCGCCGGCGTTTCCCTTCCATGCCTCAGGCACCGCATCCTTCACGCCGGCCAGGTCGGTCGTGATATCCGTAGTGCTGGGATGAGAATCAGTCCCTGAGGAGGCACCGTCGAGCGCTGTAGCCAGGCTCCGCAGGCTATCGAGCTTCATGCTGCGTTGTTGGTCGTAGTACGTCCCCTCCAGGCGGCGCATCTCGTCGTTCGGATCCTTGATGGTGTCGACGCGCTCACCGCCGACCGCCGTACCGTCGACAGTCAGCGGCTCGACGACGATGCTGTCGAATCCCGGTAGCTTCAACACATCCCACACACGGTGGTAGCGCACGAGCGCCAACCGGAACCACTCGAGCCCAGGAGCAGCCTGATCCAGCAGTTTGTTGACGTCGGAATCAGTGAGTTTCGGCTTGTCGTTCCAGATCGCCTTATCGAAGACGCTGTTGCCGTCTTCCTTGAGGAAGCGCGCAAGGTCCTGCTGCGCCTTGTCCAGGTTGGCTTGATACTGCCGCTCATACTGTTGGGGAGTCGTCATGCCGTTCCCAGCTCGTCCTCGGCTGCGGCAATCTGGGCACGATGCTCCTGATCGGTGGTCACTGTCGTGGTCACCGCCTGCCGCAGAACCTCCACCGTCGCGCCGGAAGCCTCGGACCATGACTGCAGCATCGTGACGATCCCCTCGACTCCCGCCGCGAGTTTCTTCCCCTGCTCCGAATAGTCCTGCCCGGCATGAGCTGCCTCAAAACCAGCTCCCGCGATCCGTGTCGCGTGCCCCTGGGTGGCATCAACCGCCGGTTCAATGGTGCTTGCCATACCATGCACCGACTCTGGGGTGAAAAGCATTGCCTCTCCTCATCTTCCGATGTCCCCCCACGGAAGGCTAACCCATCGAGACCGCTCAGCTTCATGAGAATGACACAGCCGAAAGGAACGCCTCGATTTGAAAGACGTTGCTTGGCAATGTCTTTACCTGTGCATGGCAGCAGTGCTGGCTTCGGTGTGCGAGATCACCCGCCGTCACCGGGGATGGCACTCCTCGGGCGTTGAGCGCCACCATTTCCCAGCGAACTGGCGCTTTCAGCGCGGCCTATATCTGTTGACCCGATCGCTGGACTCCACCGGGCACGGTCGGGCACGATGGGCGATGCGATCGAAACCGGCGTTGAACGCCTTCGCCATCGCCCTGTCCGGAAACTAGCCAACACTGAGCCCCGGATCCACCGTTAATTCGAAACTCCTTGCGGCAGCTGAACGTAGGCTTATGTCGACGTGCCACATGGTGTCGACGCCACCGAACTTGAGGCCGTGGCCGACGATCCGATCGACACCGATTAGGCATCAGAACCGGACTCGAGTGAATGCCCGGGCCGGGGCCGACGGCTGGTGATGACCGCGACGGCAACGCCGACATATGTTCAGGCAGGATCTCCTGGTGCTGACGGCATAGGTAGGCCGTCCATCAGTTGGCCCGGCGTCGTCTGCAAACCTGCGGCGAACCTCATGATGTTTTCCACCCGTGGACTGCGCCGACCACGCTCGACTTGGCCGAGATAGGTCCAGTGAACGCCACATTCGTGGGCAGCGGCTTCCTGGCTCCAGCTGAGTTGGGTGCGCCGGGCACGCACTCGCGCTCCGAACGCCATAGCGGTCGGATTGCGCGGAGGCTTGCCGGGGCCGGACATACGAAACCAACCACAAACGTCCAGCGCGGACCCGCGACGTTGCCGCGGGGACTCATTGGCCGCCACGACGCCTGGTAAGGGGCAGAAGCGGCCGGTGAACGGTATCCGGCGCGATGCCGTGATGCTCCGGTTGACCGGGGGTGCTCGGCTACGCCGTAAGGTTCACGCGGTTCGAGTATCAGGCCGACATGTAGCGCCCTCCCGCGCGAGTTTCGATTTCAGTGGAACCGAACGGGCATGCGGCGCGTCGAAGTGATTGAGACCAACAATTCAAGTTCAACCCGGGGGGGGCGAGAGGACGGTAGACACAGTGGCTACAGCCACGAATTCCCCTGCGACTTCTCTTGCAGCGCAGGATTTCAGTTTGGTCCCCACGGAGGTGACCGACGCGGGCCGGTACGTGCAGGACACCGCGCAAGCACTCATCAACGGCATCCGCTCCGCCGACGCCGAAGTCGCCGGGCTCATGGCGTCCTGGCAGGGCACCGCCGCCGATACCTATCTGGCGGGCTGGGAAGAAACCCGCCGCGGCGCGATCAGCGTGCTTGAAGCACTTCACGATATGGGCGATTTACTCGGGGTGAGCGTGACGACGGTGCTCGACCTCGACCAGGCGCACGCCGACATCACGAAGTCGGCTACGTTCTCACTGGATCTGAGCTGAGGGCCATGACGGAGTTTCGGGTCGACCTCGACCACCTCGACAACGTCACCGCCCGCATCGCGGGCCTGAGCGGGTTCCTCGAGGAATCCCTATCCGGTGTGGATCAGCGGATGGCAGCGATGCACCTCACCTGGAGCGGGGCGGCGGCGGACCAGCACGCCGAAGCTCATCGCGAATGGGCAACCGGCGCTGCGGATGCCCGCGACGGTATCGAGCTCATGCGCAAAGCCGCCGTGGCCGCGCACGGTGCCTACAGCGACGGTATCGCCGCCAACCTGCGGATGTTGGGACAATGACCACAGCGCTGGATATCGACGTGCAGACCTACTACGGTGCCGCGACCGCGCTCTCGACCGCAGCCCACGATTTCTTCGCAGCGGTCGACGCGAAATGGCCCGCACTGCAGGAGTGTGGCGAGATGTGCGGATCGTATGAGGAAGCACGTAAGTGGGCGGCGAGCTACGACGCACGCAACGAAAAGGTTCTGCAATCGGTGACGTTGATTGCCGAGGCCGCGGGCAATTACGCGACCATCTTGCAACGCGTGGGCTACAACTACGACCTCGCCGAACACCGCGCGACCATGGGCGCCGGGGACCCACCGCCAGTGCCCACGCCACTGCCCCCACCCGCCTACCTGTGCCGGGCGCCGCTGCCCTCAGCCGGTGGCGGCGGTGGCCTGCTCGAAGCGCTGTCGCTGTGCGAGAAGATCGGCATCACCGTGCCGGACGGCAACGCCACCAAGCTCACGAACATGGCCAACACGTGGCACGACATCGCCACCGCCGCGGCCGTCGAGCAGTTCGCCGCCACCCTTGACCGCATCGCCACCAGCTTCGAGGGCATCGCTGCCCCCGAAATCGCAATGATTACCGAGGATCTGCGCCACATCCGTGAGGACGTCCAAGGTGTCACCCAAGCCGCCGAAGAGCTATCTACCTCGGCGACCCAGCACCGCAGCGCCCTCGACGAACTGCGCGAGGCCCTGAAAAAAGAGCTCGAGCTACTCGCTGAAGAGCTGCTGCGCGAGCTCGCGATCACCTACGCCATCGGCCTAGCCGCCTCCGCCGTCACCTTCGGTATCGGTGTCGCGGTCGCGACGGCTCGCGCAGTGCAGATCGCCGCCAAATTCGGGCGGCCCCTGCGGGTCATCATCGAGGGTTGGCAGCGGGAGAAGAAGATCGGCGAGGGCGTGACCACGCTCGCCGACGTCGCAAAAAATCAGAAAGAGCTGCAACGGCTGCGCGAACTCGGCGCGGCCCGCGCTCCGGCGAAGCTCTCGACGGAGGAAGTGACGGCGATCACCGACTACACCGGCAGCGGCCACCAGTTCGCCAATGTCCCGTTACGGTCCGGCAAAATCACGGCTGAGCAACAGCGCTACATCGACAACCTCAATGCCGGGCTCGACAAGCTCCCAAATTTCGAAGGTCAGGTAACCCGGGTGGTGCAACTGACACCCGAGCAACTCGCGAGATACGAGAAGGGTTTCGAGGTCACCGAGCCCGCCTTCACCAGCGCGTCACCCCTTGCCAAGGCAGGCGGCGGGGTGCGGGAGGGCAACGTCGAGATGCAGATCTTCTCCCAGACCGGCAAGGACATCACCCAATTGTCCGCACCCGGAAACCCGGAGATTCTTTTCAAGTCCGGAACCCCATTCGATGTCGTCAACAGGTACACCGACTGGAACACCGGACGTACCGTCATTCAAATGATCGAGCGCGGAAAGTAGGAGTAGAGCATGGAAGAACGCATTGGCGGAAAAATCTTCAGGCCTTCTGACCCCGATAATCCGATCCCGCCTGAGCTGATGGCCAAGGCCATGGCCGCTTTCGCTGAGCTGAACGCGCGGGAGCCGGAGTACGACCCTGGCGACCTTCCCCCGCGGTTCCGGGATGACCTGCTGGGCACCGAGTTCGAACAGACCTACCTCGACGCCGAAGCGCGAATACAGCAGGACCGCGACCAAGACCAGTAGCCCCAACCCCCTCCACCCCGCAGCGCGGGCTCCTCAGCGGGCCCGCGCCCCTTGAGTAAGAGGATAACCCCGGGTTCGTCTGACCTTTGCTCAGCGTGCAGCCTGCGAACTGGGGGCGTCTATGACGAATTGCACTGGCACGCCGCCGCAGCGCGCACCGGCAACAACCACGATCGCCACCCTCACGGTGCGGGCGGGCTTGTCGACAATGTCGATATCGGTGCCCGCCCACATCACGTCGACGAAGGTCTCGCTGACTCGCTGATGCATACAGGTGCACCGCAGTAATACCGTTGGCCGAGAGGGCTTCTCGGGGGTGTGCCCTCACTGAGATCACCAATGTGCTTGCCGTGGAAGGATTTATAGCCGTGATGCAGGTACCTGAATCGCGGCCCTTTGCACGTCCTCCAAGGTTGGCACTGTGTCCTCGTCCGCTGCCCGGAGAGTCACTGTCGAGCTGGATCGACTGCGCAGGATCGGTGTTCGGCCTTTCCCCCACAGACACTGCTAAGCAGATGGGTCTGGGCTTCGAGTCGTTGGCCGGTCAACTCACCCGCCTCGGCCATCAGTACTTGCCGAACCTGGAGGCGCGGACCGGGCTGACCGCGGCTGAGTTGACTGCTATGACCGCCGCGTCGGGGCTGGCTCGGCGTTTCATGGAAGGTCGGGGACGATACCGCTACAACGGTGTTCCACAGTTCGAGAACAGCCACAGCGCAGCATGCCCGCGATGCGTTGCTGAAACTGACGGGCGGCGGCGCTCAATCTGACGTCATCCACCCGCCCTCCGATGCCGCGCGGCAGACTCGTGTTTTCCAAACGTACGGAATGCCAGGAAGGGCCCCATTGCTGGAATCCGGCGCAACGACCGGGTCGTCGGGAGGTGATCCCCTGATCTGCAGGCTGGATATGGATGCGCTGCAGTCGAAGTCTCGTGGTCGGGTTCAGTCAGCGGCGCAGCGCATGCACTAGTGGGCGATGCTGTCGCAGGTCCGGCAGATGTCGAGGCTCGGACACTGTCGTGTATGTGCGGTCGATAAGACATCCGGAACATCACGTTGTCGAAAGCAGCATTTCCGCGTCAGAGGGGGCATGCACCCAATTGCCTCTGGCAACGGGCGCCACGGGGATCGAGCTGGCGGCCACATAACAGTGACGTGGCCGCCAGCAGTGAATCAAGTTCGGGTTTCAGGCCGCTTGCGTCGCGGCGGAAGCCTTTCTCAGGGCCGTGCGTCGGCGAGTTTCGGACTTGGCGCGTTCGCCTCGGCGGAGTTGGTCGTCTTCGATGCGAATCCATCCTTGGGTTACCAACCATCGCTGTTGCGCCTGACCGTCGCCTGCGTTGAAGAACAGTGGAATCCCTTTTCGGTCAGCTGTCGAGGCTGTGACCTCGGCCCATGTCGGGCTTCGGTCGTTGTGGAGCCGTCGGTAGATTCCGACATACCGGGCGACCAGGTATCCGATGGTCGTAGCCGAGGCTGGCGAGACATGGTCGCCATAGAAGCGGTTGTGAAACCGTCGACCGGCGCAGAGCGATCGCGGGGCGGGATTCGATGCGATCCATCCAGACTGATCCAGGATCGTGAACATCGGATTCCGGGCCAGTCGAAACTCGGGTACTTCTCCTAGTGCGAAGGTCCACCAGTTCACAACGGCGTCCGACTGGCACGCTTCTTGCCACGTGGGGCCGAATCCGTAGTTGGCCCAGTGCAGCGCGACAGAGGATGACAACTCCTCACCCAGGGTGTCGTAATCGCCGCGAACGAGCGCCCTGAGTTGCTTCGATGCGGCGCGCTCTAATTCCCGTATCCCGGCCACCTTCATGTTCGGTGGGTTCGCCACAGCGGTGCTCACCGCGCCAGGTGTGGGCACCTGCCCAGCGATCAGCAACTCGATGACGTGTTCGGCGGCTTCCCCGGTGCACTGCGCCAAGTCCAGTGGCTCTCGATTGGTGAAGCCGTAGCGAAGCGGATTGACCGCTCGCGACAACCGCAACGTCGCATCGGCATTTCCGGCTAGTTCGGTAGCGGCCAGCCACGATTGCGCACCGTGGTCGACACCCTCGTGGCGTCCTTTCAGGATCACTATGGACAACGCTTGAGCTCCGATCTCGTGTGATGTGGGCATTCACTCGAAAGCGAGTCGGTCAACTGCGGGTCCCCGCTCGCCGAGTGCGGGTTGCACGGACCGCTGGATAGTCCGGTCGAGAGGGTCGCACGCGGCGATCGGGTCGAGCATAGTATGGCGTCATCCAGCGGTCACGTATCCTCACATGCGTTTTGTATCGCATGCGATATACTTTGGGTGCCGTAGATTGATCGTCTGGCAACGGACACACAAGTGGGCCGAATGCTGCGTGCGATGATGCGGGTATGCCGGTGCCGGAAGCGTCGCTGTCTCCGCAGCAGAGGAGGGTGCGCAAAATGAGGCGGGACGCCGTCGGAGCTGCTATACGCCGTGCCCGCGAATCAGTGGGTATGAATCAGGACGACCTCGCTGCGGCCTCTGGCCTATCACGGCCCAGCATCGCCCGTATTGAGTTGGGCACCAGCGGCATTCAGATAGACCGGCTGTGGGATCTTGCTGAGGCGCTTTCGACCACGCCGTCTACATTGCTCGCTGATGCCGAACAGCACCTGTCGCCGCCGACCATCAAAAGGTACCGCTGATTCGCGAACTCCAGCGCCTCGCTACTTGCCGTTCGACAGCCATGCGGTGTGTTCTACGGTCACGAGTGCAAGCCGTTACGGGGTGATGGGCTCCGCGAGTGCGGCGGTCGACGATGTGGGTGATCTTCTCGGCGGAGCGCAACCCCGGGGGCGACATCAGACGTGCTGAAATGTGTTTCGGTCGCCCATGGGTCCGTAGGGCTTGTCACTGCCCGTCTGGGCCACCCATCCGATTCGCCCAGCCCTGGTCATATGGGCTATGCGGCAAGCGATTTCGCACGCGATGACTGGATCCGAATCTAGGCTGCTACGATCCCGATCACTGGTAAGGGTCGACGACCTTGACACCCGAGCCAGTCAACATGTGGGCAGCGGCAATCATTTTCCGCAGCCTGAAGGATCCATCACGTGACGATACGATGACGAGGCCGGAACACTCGTCCGAAGCGCCATGGATGGCGGACTCCAGCGCGATCTCGCTGCCCCTCACCACATCTGAAGAATGGCCATCTTTTTGAGACAGATTACAGTGGCCACGTTGTGAGACAAACTCAGAAACCGCGGTTCAGAGCGTCGGCACTGGCCATGCTTTTTGAGACCCTACAGCTAGCTAGCGCTTGCATCTGCGATGCTCACGGATGACTAGTGACCACCTGGTCCCGCTGGGATAGGGCGGCGACCTCAACGATCAGGGTTTCGATGATGAGAAGAAGCTTCGCCGCTGGTTGTCTGGTGGTGAGTGCGACGACGCTGGTCGCCTGTGCTGGTAGCTCCACTGACCAGGGCGCGGACACAACGGTTTCGGCCGCGACGTCAGCCAGGGCGACCGCCTCTGTGCAGGTAAGCGTTCCACCGGCGCCGGTGCAGATCGGGGCCGCGCAGGTTCGGTTCGATCCATGCGTGAGTGTGGGCGATGATTTGGTGACCAGGGTCGGATTCGACCCGGCGACTCGCGAAAGATCCACAGCCGAAGGCATTTCCGGGCTTCTCACAACTATCGGCTGCCAATTCTGGCGTGAGACCCTTGTCGATGGCGAGAAGTACCCCACTGGCGGGGTGTCGGTGACGTCGAGCGATTTGACTCTTGACGATATCCGGAAGAGCCCGAGCTACAACATATTCAACTCCGACCCGATCGGCGGGCGCGAGGCTGTGTCGTACCGGACGCCGCAGGTTGACGGCGGTTGCTGGGGGTCGATCAAGTCATCCGACGGGACTTTCACGGTTGGCCTGATTGTGCCCCCGGGTCCGGTCGCCGTGCCGTCGGCATGTGACCAGATCCGTCAGATCACCGAAACCTTCAGCGAGTCACTCGGCACCAACTAGTACTTCCAGTTGCGGACCATGCCCGTTGACGGAGCATGCCCGCACGCCTAGAGTCCGGACGGGCGAGTCCGGCGGTGGGGCAACGGTGTTCGACTCCACTTCGGGGAAAAGTAAAGAGTTAGGGCACTATACGGATGGCTGAGACATTCGCGGCGAATCCCAGCGACATTGCTGGTCTGTTTCCCGATCCTCGGCAGGGTGAACGAGTCCATCAAGAGCATCACTCGCGCGGCAGGAATCGAATACGATCCGCTGACGCACCGCCAACGTCCGCCTGGCCAACATAGACATTGACGAACTCTTCGACGGTCCCACCGAGGTGACCGAGGAATTCATCTCGATGGTCGCCGGTATGGATACCGCGTCCCACCGTGGTCGGCCCCAGCGACTGGCCGGACGAATTCGAGGATTACCCCGATGAGCGGCGCTGGCGCTGAGATGCGTTACGCCGTGACTTCGCGTTTTAGGTGCCGTTACAGTCGATGGCTTACTGCCAGTTTGCTCGAGGAGTTGGTGTGGGGCGTTCTGGGAGGATGATCGGCCCGATGTCGCTGGTGTGGACGCTGGGTGTCCCCGTAGCGGCGGTGGCCTTCATGGCGGGCGCGCTGAACCTGGGTGTCGTGATAGTCCGGTGGACCGGTTCGCAAGTCGCCATGGCGCTGTTTCTTCCAGTGAGCGCACTACTCGGCATAGGTGCGTGGTTGCTCGTGCTAGCCGCCGCATGGCGGCTGCGCCGGAACTACTTGCGGCGGACTGGGATCGCGATATCTGCGGTAGTGGTCGAGTCGGATCTGCGATACAAGTACCGTTCGGGCACGCTCAACTTCGATTTGTGGCGGGTACAGATCGAAGCCCAATTCCCACACCCGGACTCGGATGCGGATGCCCGCGTGCAAAAGCAGTACTTCTATCCTCAATTCCGCGAGGCCAAAGCGCGAGCACTGGCCGAGCGACTGAGCGTCGGCTCCTCGATTCCCGTTGTGGTCCACAAGAATTCCGCATTGTTCGACATTCCCAAACGACCAGTCTGGGCCGATATTTGGTGACAGTAGCGGGGGCGGGGTTACCCGAAGGCGGCCTCCCGCAGGAGGTTATAGGAATGAGTTCAGGCTGGCGGCGTATGCCGTATGCATCGAGGACGGGAAGGTGCTGCTCGCGCGGCACGTACCGCAGGGGGCGAGACCAGCTGGACTCTTCCGGGTGGCAGGGTCGAGCACGGAGAGGATCCGTTTGTTGCGGTGACCCGGGAGCTCGCTGAAGAAACCGGCTGTCACGGGATTGTCGAACGCCTGCTCGGCGTGGACTCGAGGGTGATCCCAGCGACCGCCGCGCGTACCGGAGCCGAGCATCAGAATATCGGCATTTTCTATCGCGTCCGTGTCACCGGCGGCCAGCTCCGGCCTGAACCGAACGGTCAGACCGCCGAGCCGACGTGGACCCCGATCCCCGATGTCGACTGCCTGCGCCGGTCGTCACTCGTGGATATCGGCCTCGCCCTGGCCCGGGCGCTTCCGGCAACCGGCCATGTCGCTCCCGTACCGATCGGCGGTTTGATTCAGCACTGAGGCGCTACCGAGCCTGGTGCCCGCACGTCTCAGTCGAGCACGGCGAACGCCTCGACCTCGACGAGCCCTGGCTCGAACAGGTAGTTCACGCCGATCACTGACACGGGGGCAGTGGCCTCGGGATCCCGCCGAAGCCTCGGCGCAAGCTTTGGCTTCGGCGGGGTCTTGATCGGTGGGGTTGTCCTATTCGGGGATGATCGCTATCGCGTCGATCTCCACGAGCGCGCCGGGGCGGCCGTGTCCTGTGGTGGAAACGACCGTGATGGCTGTGCGGTGATTGCCCCAGATTGATTGCGACGCCGCGTATCCCACTTGTGCGTCGACTCCGTCGACGAGGTAGATGTTGATTTTGACGACATGTTCGGGACCGGTGCCGGCGGCAGCGAGCACGGTCAGCACGTTTCGCATTGCCTGCTTGGTTTGCGCTTCGATGCCGTCGAGCAGCTTTCCGGTACTGTCGGTGCCCAGCTGGCCACCGACATAGAGCGTCTGGGCAGCGGGTGCGATCACGCCCTGTGTGAAGGCGGGGTTGTTGTGGAGTTCCTCAGGGTCGAGGTGTGTCGTCTTTATGGTCATGGGCCTCTCCTAGGTGTCGGACTTCGTGTGCACGTAGAGGTCGCGCAACAGGCAGACCTCGGATAGGTGGTGGATCAGCTCGCGGTGGATGTGCTGCACCAGATCGGCCATGGACAGCTCGGGGAAGGGCTCTTTATCCCCGACCGAGACTCGGAGACCGGCCTGGCCGAGGCCGCGCACACCGGCAAGCCATAGATCGAGTTGTGCTTCGAGCTGGTTGAGTGCTTCGGCAGCGCCGCCTGCGTATTTCCAGGTCTCGTAGGACGCCGTGGGCGCGCCGAAATGTGCGGCGTTGCGCGCGGCGAGCACGCCGACGATGACGTGGCCGAGTCGCCAGGCGATCGTGGTGAAGGGCGCGGGAACCGGTGTGGGGAAGGCATATTCGATCGTGAATTCCCCGGCGCCGGCCTGCACGGGCGCTGTCGAGCTGCCGCGCGGGCGCACATTCCAGGCGTCCGGCACCGGCGACCAGAAGTACTCGTCGTCGGTGAGGCCGTCGAGCCGGGCTCGGATCTGATGGTTCCAGTGGAACTCCCACTGCTCGCGCAGCGTCCGGTTCCAGTCGAGTTCGTCGGTATCCATGCGGCCACCATGGCACCCCTAGCGGACAGGATCGGTCCGCTATTTCTGGCAGGGTGGGTGACATGGCGGACGGCGACGAGCGGGGTACGACGGAGCGGGTGCTCACCCTGCTCGGGCTGCTGCAGCAACGCCAGGTCTGGACCGGTCCCGAGCTTGCCGAGCGGCTCGGGGTCACGCCGCGCACGGTACGGCGTGATGTCGAACGGTTACGCACCCTCGGCTATCCGGTGCATGCCAGCCAGGGTGTCGGCGGCGGCTACCAACTCGGTGCTGGGCAAGACCTGCCGCCGCTGCTTCTCGACGACGAGGAGGCGATCGTCACAGCGGTCTCGCTGTTGGTCGGCGCGGGTGGCGCGGTGGCGAGCGCCGGTGACGCCGCGCTGCGGGCGCTGACCAAGCTCGACCGAGTGCTACCGACCCGGCTGCGGCACGAGGTGCGCGCGCTCTCCGGCGCGGTGGAGTCTTTCGACGGCGGCCGCGCGCCGGTCGACCCCGGGGTGCTCATGACGCTGGCGAGAGCCTGCCGCGACGAGGTCGAGGCCGAGTTCGACTACCCCTCCGGGAGCGAGGTGCGGCGACGTCGGGTCGAGCCCTACCGCCTGGTCGCCTCCGACCGGCGTTGGTACCTGCTCGCCTACGACCTCGATCGTGATGACTGGCGCAGCTTCCGCGTCGACAAGATGACCCAGGTGTCCGCACGGACCTGGCGATTCCGCCCGCGTGCGGCGCCCGACGCGGCGACCTATGTGCAAGAGGGAGTGGCGAGTCGGGTCTACCCGCACCAGGCGCGTTTTCTCGTGCACGCGTCGGCCGACACGGTGCGCGCGCAGATTCCGGCGGCGGCGGCGGTCGTACGACGGCGAGAGGGCGAGCTATGCGAGGTACTCAGTGGCGCGAGCAATCTCGACGCCGTGCTCATGCATGTACTCCTGCTCGGGCACGACTTCGAGGTACTCGACCCTCCTGAGCTCGCGAAACGTTGCCACACACTGGCACAGAAACTGCTGGCGGCCGGTGCGGCGATCTCACCGGTTCCGGATACGGAGAAGTCATGAGCGCGACGCCGTGGAGCTCCGTGGATGGGTGACCTCGAAGCGCTCTTCGGCCCCCCTGCCCGACAACCCGACGGTCCCCGGCGATGGGTGCGGTGATTTCGAGATCGGCGAGGCCAGGGGTTGCGTGACGGTTGCGGTCCAACGATCGCAACACTGCGATAACCCGTGTAAGTCACCGGTCCAGTAACGATCGCGCCCCCGGCCACGACTCTCTTGGAGACGCATGGGCCATCGGGGGGCTTGTCCGTCCACTTGTCGGCAATTGGATTGAGGATCAGGACATGGCTCTTCGCGAGTTCTTTTCGCGGCATCGAATCGCTTCGGCCGTTGCCGCACCTGCGGCGCTGGGGGTGGCAGCTATCGTCGCCGCCTCGTGGGGACTGACATCGACGCCGCAGACCAGGGATACACAGCTCACGACGTCGGTCACCGAATGCCACGACATGGTGACCATCTCGGTGGCGGGACGCGGCGACACCCCCGTCGCGGGAACCACGAAGTTGCTGGTCGGGGCCAACGGCGAAGAATTGCCCGCCGCGCTGTCGGGTGACCACAGCAGCGAGTGGGTCGATCCGGTCGTCAACGCACCGGCCGGCGCGGTCGATCCCGGCTCGTATGCCGCGGTGTACATCGCGTATCCGGCGAACATGGCCAGCTACGAAGACGCCGTCGATACCGGTGCCGCGAATACGGAACAGGTGATGCGGGAGATCACGCGGGCCTGCCCCGACACCAAGTTCTCGATCGTCGGATACAGCGAGGGCGCCGATGTCGTGCGCCGCGTCGCGACGAAGATCGGACACCAGGAGGCCGACAACGGCGGTGGCTACGGGATCGTCGATCCGGCCGATGTTCTCGGTGTCGTCATCCTCGCCGACGCCGGTCGCTCGGCGGGCGACGGACCGTTCATCGGCGCCAAAGACCCGTTCAGCAATCCCGACGGCTTCGATCAGCAGTATCAGAACGGCGTGAAACCGGTATCGGGTAAGGGTGCGCTGCCCGGCACCAGCGGTGACTTCGGCGCACTGAACGGAAAGATCGCTTCGTTCTGCTCCGAGGGCGATCTCACCTGTGCGGCACCGGAGAACATTTCGCTGCTGCAACTGGTGGCCAATGTAGGCACGCAGTTGAATGTCGACGGACTCGAACGCGAGGGGCTCACGCCTGCGACAGGGCAGGATGTCGCTGTCGTGCTCGGCCGGGTCGCGCTCGCGGCATTCGCGGATATCCAGTCGCAGCCGAACTGGATGCAGAGCAACGAGACCTTCCTCGATGTGCTGCTGAAGGTGTCGGATCCGGGATACAAGCCCGGTGCGGCACCGACGACCCCGGCGAAAGCGCAGTCGATCGCGACCAACAACATGGCGCCGCTGGCCTATCTGCCGCAGAAGGTGCTGAACGAGATCGTCGGTCTCATCGTGACGAACCAGAACACGATCCCCGTGGTCATGAGCGACCCGTACCAGCTGACGCTCGGGCCGAACCACACCGGTCACCACTTCGACTACTGGCGCAACGCCGACTCTTCCGAGGGCAGGCCACTGACCTCCGCCGAGTATGCGGCCGCTTGGCTGACACACCTGGCGCAGCAGGCGCAGGCGGGCGAGCCGGTCGACACGACCGCGAAGCCGCAAGCGGCGGACCTCGCCGCCGTATACAAGGCGGTGGAGACCCCCCTGGCGAAGAGCGAACCGACCAAGAGCGCGACCGCCGCACCGACAACCACCAGTACTGCCCCGCCCAAGACCGATGTCAGCGGCGCACCGAAGGCCACGGCGACTACCGCTGCGCCGACGACTACGGCTGTGCCGACGACTACCGCGTCACCGACTACGACGCCGTCCGAAACCTCGAGCACGACAACTGCACCTGAGGCGGTAGCCCCACCGGCCCGTTCCTCGGTCGCGGCGCCCACCGAGACCGCGAAGCCGACCGCCATCGAACCCACCAACACGACGACGGAATCCGCGGCGCCGACCACCACCACCAGCGCGCCCCCGACCGCCGGTTCCAACCGGTAGCCGAAATTCAGGGACCCTGCCCAACTCTCATCGAGTCGGGCAGGGTCCTTTTTATGTCTGTCGGATGAGAGGTCAGGCGACCACGTACGGGTAGGCGGCAGCACGGCCCTGGAACGAGAGGATCCGGAGGTTCTGGACTTTGCCAGCGCGGATTTCGATCGCGCGGCGGATCGTCTCGCTGCCGTCCCACGCGTCGGGGCCTGCCATCACGATCGGCAGGTACTCCAGAAGGGCTTCGGAGTTCTCCCAGGTGGCGGAGTTCCACAGGAACGAGGGGCTGTGGTCGACACCGTAGTAGTGCAGGTCATCGCCGACGATGAACATCGGCTCGGCGAATGAGGTCGGACGGGCCCATTCGAAGCCCATGCCCTCGTCGCAGGAGACGTCGACGAACAGCGTGCCGCGCGCGAACAGGTCCAGGTCCTCGTTCAGCACGAACATCAGCGGTTCGTCGGTGTCCTGGAGGATGCAGTTGACGACCACGTCGTACTGGGCAAGCATCTCGGCGAGGGGTCCCGGTTCCGGCGCCTTCAGCGCGAGAGTCTTGCTCGGGTTCCTCGGATCGCGCGCGAAATGCTGCATCCGCACCGACGCGAACGGCGAGGCGACCGCCGAGACGCTGCGCTGCGTCAGCACCGTCACGTCGCTGATCCCGAGCGCGTTGAGGGCGCGCACGGCCCCGCGGGCGGTAGCACCGAAGCTGATCACGGCCGCGCGCATCCGCCGTCCGTAATCCCCGCTCGACCCGCGCAGCTGTAGTGCGTGCAGGACCGAGCAGTAACCGGCCAGCTCGTTGTTCTTGTGGAACACGTGGACGCTGAAGTTGCCTTCCTTGGTCCAGTGGTTCATCGCCTCCCAGGCGATCAGGGTCAGGCCGCGGTCGATGGCCAATTGGGTCAGTCGCGTGTCCTGCACACAGTGCGGCCACCCCCACACAACCTGACCTTGGCGCAGGTTCTCGAGATCTTCGGCAAGCGGCTTGGGAAACAGCAACACGTCGCATTCGGCGAACAGTTCCTCGCGGGTGCGATGTCCGCCGACCAGCGGCGCCAGGTGCTCGTCGGTGTAACCGAACCGCTCGCCGTAGCCACGCTCGAGTAGCACGCGGTTGCGAAGCCCCGGGTCGATCCGGTCGAAGTGCGCCGGGTGGATCGCCAGCCGGTGCTCGGCCTCTTTACGGGAGGTAGCCACGAGTCCGACAGTTAGTTGCTTCACCAAACGAGCCTACTCGGACAACCCCGAGCTCAGCGGCCGATAGCGAGCTCCGCTCTGACAAACGCGCCCGCACACAGGCGTGCGGGCGGAGCTGGTTGCTCGGCCCGCACGCGGTATCGATTCGTACTAAAGGGTTTTCAGGTCGATCGCTGCCGCCATCGCCGCGTAGCCCGCGGGGTTGGGGTGCTTATGGTCACCCGAGTCGTAGGTGGGGGCGAGGCGTTCGTGGTCTGTCGGGTCCGCAAGTGCGGCGTTGAAGTCGACAACGGCGTCGTATTCGCCGCTGGTGCGAATCCATTCGTTGAGCTGGCGGATCTTCGCGGCCGAGGTGTCGTTGTAGTACTCGGCGCCCTTCATCGGCAGCAGGGTCGCACCGATCACGGAGATTCCCGACTGATGCGCGCGGGCGATCAGGTCGCGGTAGCCGTCGATCAGTTGATCAACCGACACAGTCGGATTGGGCTTGTAGCTCGGAAGATCGATTTCGGAGAAGCCGATGTCGTTGAGTCCGGCCAGAATGATCACCGAGGATACGTCCGGCTTGGCGATCACATCTCGGTCGAACCGCTTCAGCGCGCTTTCACCGAACCAGGAGGAGTCATTGCGGACCAGGTTGCCGCCGATTCCGGAGTTGAGGACGACGCGGGGCACACCGGCGGCGGCCAGCCGGTCGGCGAGCAGATCCGGGTAGCGGCTGTTGGTGTCGTTGCCCGCACCGTAACCGTCGGTGATGGAGTCGCCGAAGGCTACGACCGTGCCTGCGGGCTTCGTTGCGCCGGCGACCTGGAGGTCCGACAGGTAGTACCAGGAATGGGTGGACTCGGTGAAGGCAGCGCCGCCGGTGTCGCCCGCGTGATCGCCGCCCGCGCGGTAGCTGGTCGCGTAGCCCTGGGCATGGAAGGTCGCCGGTCCGGTGTGCGCGGGCAGGTACAGCGTCACCGTCGCCGATTCGAAGGGCGCGAGAGGTAATTCGGCCGCGTCGCTGGTTGCCGTGTCGCCCGGCGCGATCGTTACCGATTCCGCGCCGTCGAATCGCAGCGACCGCAGCGTCTCCGGCGCCACCGCAGCGGCCTGACCGGTGCGGGCGATGGTCGCGGCGTTGATCCGCAACGTGTCCGCGCCGTAGCGATTGGACAGCGTGATCCGCGCTTCGGTGCCGCCGCCGGTCACCCTGACCACCTGCCGCACCGTCTGGTCGGCGAAACCGTCGGTGGACCAGTTCGGTTCGAACCCCGCGGTGGGCAGCTGCATCGGCACCGCCCACGCGGCGCTCCAGTCGTGCGCTTCGGCGGTGCCGCGGGAATGCGCGACTCCGATGGCGCCCGCGACGGCGATTCCGACGGCCGTGGCAGCCAGCAGTTTCTTCCAGTTACGCAGCGAAGCGGTGATGATCGTCATGTCGAACTCCGTTATCGGGAATGCCGTTCCATTAAGACCAGGAGACCGTAGCACGGTTAGAGTTTTAATGAAACCCCAGTCCCATTAGACTGGGAATCAGCAGGTACACGAAAGGATTTGCGCCATCGTGATCGTCCGACGATCAGCGACCTGCGCTGCCGACCGGCCGGTCGTGGGAAGCCCGGGACGAATCGGTGTCGGATGATGAGATTTTCCCGACAGGGTCCGTTCGGCCAGAAAGTGATGCGGAGCATGCTCGATAGAGAAGCGGTAGCACGATGACCAGGCGCGGGTGGGTGCTCTTCCTGTCCATGGGCGTCATCTGGGGTGTGCCCTACGCGATGATCCGGGTAGCGGTACGTGATCTCGATCCGATGGTGGTGGCGTTCGGCCGGACGTTCATCGGCGCGTTGATCCTGTTGCCTATCGCGTTGTACAGCAAGACTCTTGCTCCGGTATTTCGACGGTGGCGACCGCTGCTGCTGTACACACTGGTCGAGATCACCGGGCCGTGGTTCTTGATCGGGTACGCGGAGACCACATTGAACAGCTCCACCGTCGGACTGCTGATCGCCGCCGTGCCACTCATCGCGGTGGTGATCGTGACGAAGCTCGGCCACGATCGCTTCGACGCGCGCCGCACCATCGGACTGATCGTCGGATTCGCGGGCGTCGCCGCGCTTGTCGGGCTGGACGTCGACCTCTCGCAGCCTGCCGCGATCGGCGCGATCGCGCTGACCACCGTCGGCTACGCGATCGGCCCGATCATCATCAATCGCGCGCTCGCGGACCTGCCGCCGCTCGGCGTTGTCACCGCATCGCTGATCCTGGCGGCGGTGATCTACGTGCCGTTCGCGAGCCTGCGCTTGCCGACACACCTCACCTCGGACGCCGCGTGGTCGGTGCTCGGCCTCGCGGTGATCTGCACGGCCGCAGCGTTCCTGGTGTTCTTCGCGCTGATCGGTGAGGTCGGTCCGGCCAGGGCGACGGTCATCACCTACATCAACCCAGCGATAGCCATCCTGCTCGGCGTGACCTTGCTCGATGAACCGCTGACCATTGGCATGGCCATCGGATTCCCCCTTGTCATCCTCGGCTGCGTGCTCGGCACCGCACGTACCCGCAGCACATCGGAGGAGCCGGATCCCGTACCCGCTGTGTCGGCTTCGCCTTTACCTGACAGGTAATCGTCAGGATCCCCAGCACTGACCAGAATGGTGGTCGCTACCGTCGCTGGGACGCGGTGCGGATCGGAGGAGCTGTGTTGCCGTCAGTCACGACCACTCGCGCGGTGGTGGAGGATTTGCTGGGGCGAATCGGGTCCGGCGATCACGAGCGGATCGCCGAGTTGTACGCCGACGACGCCGACTGGAAGCTGGACTGGCCGCAGGACGAGCACGGCCGCACCGCGACGCCCTGGATTCGGCACCGATCGACCCGCGCGGACGCCGCGGCCCACTTTCGCGAGATCGCCGAGCATCATGTGCCCGAGCAGGCCGATACTCGAATAGAGCGGATTGTGATCGACGGTGCGCACGCGGTGGTGTTCGGTGAGATCCGGCAGACCGCCCGCGCCACCGGTCGGCCGTACCGCTCACGGTTCGCGCTGCACCTGACCGTCGAGCACGGTCTGATCACCCGCCATCACGTCTACGAAGACAGCCTCGCGGTCGCCAAGGCATTCGCCCCTTAGGCGTACCTGCGCATTCGGTCGCGCCCATTAGGCTGCGCAGCGTGTTGGATTCGAATGCGGAAGCTGCCTCCACCCGTGCCGCCTACGACGATGTCGCGGAGCTCTACACGGAATTCGTCAAGGACAAGCTCGCGGTGATGCCGTTCGATCGCGCCATGCTCGGGGTTTTCGCGGAGCTGGTGGGAGTCGAGGATTCCGGTGTGGTTGCCGATATCGGATGCGGACCTGGCCGGATAACCGAGTACCTGACGAGCCTGGGGATAGACGCGTTCGGCGTCGATCTGTCGCCGGAGATGATTCGGATCGCGCGGCAGACCTATCCGAAGCTGCGGTTCGATGAAGGGTCGATGGACAATCTGGCGTTGGATGACGACAGCCTCGCGGGAATCGTGGCCTGGTATTCGATCATCCACCTGCCGCCGGAACGGGTGCCCGAGGTGTTGACCGAGTTTCATCGGGTACTCGCCCCCGAAGGGCACGCGCTGCTGGGGTTTTTCGCGACGGATGCTTCGGATGTGGTGGAAGCGTTCGACCACAAGGTTATTCGCGCCTACCGCTGGTCACCGCGACGGCTCACCGAACTACTGCGCACGGCCGGGTTCTTGACGATCGCGCAGCTGGTCAGGGAACCGGAGCCCGGCGAGCGTTTTCAGCAGGGCTGCCTGCTGGCAGTCAAGGATCGATGATTCGGCGAACGCAAGCCACTCGGGCCAGGTAAGTTCGAGACGTCGCGCAGGATTTCATGGCCGCGCGAACCCGTACGACAACGTGGTCGGTTCATACCCACACCGCACCAATGCCGTAGGGGGCAACACCATGGAACTCATTTCACCGATCGATGCCATCTTCCTACTCGGCGAATCGCGTGAGCACCCGATGCATGTCGGCTCCTTGCAATTATTCGAAGCACCGGAGGACGCCGGTCCGGATTTCGCCCGGCTGACCTACGAAAAGCTGGTGGCGGACAGGGATTTTCACCCGACATTCCGTAAGCGCCCCGCCACCTGGCTCGGTGCGCCGCAGCTCGGCTGGACCCAAGAGGGCGATGTCGAGCTCGAATACCACCTCCGACGGGCGGCCTTGCCCGCCCCGGGGCGATTCGACCAGTTGCTCGACCTGGCCTCCCGGCTGCACAGCACGCTGCTCGACCGCCACCGGCCGCTGTGGGAGATCCACCTGATCGAGGGCTTGGGTGACGGTCGCTTGGCGCTCTATTCGAAAATGCACCACGCACTGATCGACGGTGTCGCCGCGCAACGCGTGCTCGCGCGGACATTGACCAATGATCCGAATTCCACCGCGATACGAGTGCCGTGGCACCTGCCGCGCTCGAAGCGCACACACAGGGCCGCGCCATCAGGATCCACGTTCGGAAATGCGGCACGAAACTTGTTGTCGGCGGCCACTTCCGCGCCCACGGCACTACGGGTAGCCCGAGCCGCGCTTGTTCAGCAGCAACTGACGCTGCCGTTCGACGCACCGCGCTCGATGTTCAATGTGCCCATCGGGGGTGCGCGCCGGTGCGCGGTCCGGTCCTGGCCGCTGGAGCGGGTCAAGCAGGTGAAGAAGGCGACCGGCTCGACCATCAACGATGTCGTGCTCACCATGTCCGCCGGTGCGCTGCGCGCCTATCTGCTCGAGCGAAATGCCTTGCCGGACAAGCCATTGGTCGCGATGGTACCGGTGTCACTTCGGTCCGAAGACGATGACGAGGATGCCGACGGCAACAAGATCGGCGCGATCCTGTGCAACCTGGCCACCGATGTCGAGGACCCGATCGAGCGACTCCAGGTGGTCAGCGAGTCGATGCGCCGCAGCAAGGAGGTCTACAACTCGCTCTCGAGCACCCAGGCGATGGCGTTGTCGGCGGTGATGCTCAGCCCGCTCGCACTGACCCTGCTACCCGGCATCGTCTCCTGGACCAACCCGCCGTTCAATATCGTCATCTCGAATGTTCCCGGCGCGCGTGAGCCGCAGTATTGGAACGGCGCCCGCCTCGACGCCACCTACCCGATGTCGATTCCGATGGACGGCCAGGCGGTGAACATCACCCTCACCACCAACGGAGGCAATCTCGACTTCGGCCTCGTCGGTTGCCGCCGTAGCGTGCCGCAGCTGCACCGCCTGCTCGATCACCTGGACGACTCACTCCGCGACCTGGAGCAGGCCGCTCTCTAGAAGGTCTATCCGAGCAAAACTAGAACGTGTTACTGTCGAAATATGGTGCACTCGCCAGTCGACGGGCCCGCAGCCGCGCTATGGCGATACTCGCGGTATGCGGCCCATTCGGCCGGTGAAGGCAAGCACCTTCCTGTAACCCGTTCTAGCTAGGGAGACCAGCACGCCATGCGTACCGAAATCTGCGATCGGCTGGGGATCGAGTTCCCCATCTTCGCCTTCACCCATTGCCGCGACGTGGCGGCCGCGGTCAGCAACGCAGGCGGCCTCGGCGTGCTCGGCGCGGTCGGCTTCACCGCCGAGGAGCTGGAAGTAGAGCTGGCGTGGCTCGATGAGCACGTGAACGGCGCGTATGGCGTCGACCTCGTCATCCCGTCCAAGTACGAGGGCAAGGACATCGACGGGCTGAGTCCCGACGAGCTGGAAGCCAAACTGGCGGAACTGGTTCCGCAGCGGCACCGCGATTTCGCCGAGAAGCTCCTCACCGACCACAATGTCCCGCCGCTACCCGAGAGCGAGCACCACAATCAACTGCTCGGCTGGACCGCGACCACGGTGGCACCGCAGATCGAGGTGATCCTGCGCCATCCCAAGGCCAAGCTGGTCGCCAACGCGCTCGGTACCCCGCCGCCGGATGTGGTGCGGCAGATCCAGGACTCCGGCCGCCTGATCGGCGCACTCTGCGGATCGGTGAAGCACGCGCTCAACCACAAGAAGGCGGGCCTGGATTTCGTCGTCTGCCAGGGCACCGAGGGCGGCGGGCATTGCGGCGAGATCGCGTCGATGGTGCTGTGGCCGCAGGTCGTCGACGCCATCGGTGACATGCCGATGCTCGCGGCGGGTGGCATCGGCAACGGCCGTCAGGTCGCCGCGGCCATGGCGATGGGCGCCGCGGGCGCCTGGACCGGGTCGCTGTGGCTGACCGTCGAGGAAGCAAACGTGCCCCCCGCGCAGATGCAGACCTACATCGACGCCACCAGTCACGACACCGTCCGCTCGCGGTCCTGGACCGGCAAGCCGTGCCGCATGCTGAAGAACGACTGGACCGAGGCGTGGGAGCAGACCGAGAACCCCGACCCACTGCCCATGCCGCTACAGATGATGGTGGCCCTCGACGGCGTCAAGCGCGGCCACCGCTATCCCGAGGCGGCCAAGGACGTGAACTTCAACCCGGTCGGCCAGGTGGTCGGCTTGATGAACAAAGTGGAGCGCTCCGCGGACGTGGTCGGCCGCTTGATCCAGGAATACGTGGAGGCGTGCGACCGCCTCAACAAGCTCAACGACACACTCTGAGATTCACTGCGGGACTCTCATTCCGATCATCCCGGCCGCGAGTGCTTCTCCTCTGATGTCGGATCGATGATGCCGCCCAGCAGACCAGCTGGGCGGCATCACACACGTTGGGGCCGCCAGCATTTGGTCCGAACACCCTTAGCGAGTGCGAGCCGTCTGCCGCCGGCTCGAGGGGGCACTCCCGATGAGCATGCGCGTGTGTATTGCCCACGACGGGGGCGACGGTGCGAGAATCGCCCGATGCATGCTGCCCTCGCACAGGCGGAAGCCCAGCGGGAGACCGCGGAGGCCATACGCGCACTTGGGGCGGCGTCGGCACGAAGCGCAGTCTGAACGAAGCAGACCGGCCCGCAACGGGAATCGCGACCCAGCAGATCTAGCGGGACCGCAGGATGACCTCGCGGGACGAGTGGTGCTCACTCCGGTCCTCATGTGCCCGTCAAATAGGCCCTCGATGTTCGTTCGGCTGCGGGGATCAGGTTGTCGGCCAAGCGACTTCGTCTATAGCGAGCCACGGTGCCCTCGCGACGACGGTGGGGGTCATATCGGTAATCGCCTTGATTCGCCGGTGAAGATGGGATTGGTCGGCGTAGCCGGCCTCGACGGCGGCATCCGCAGGCGAGCGCCCAGTCGCTAGGAGATGGGCGGCATGGTCGAAGCGGACGAGTTCGGACGCATGCTTGGGCGAGACCCCGATATAGGTCCGGAAGCGAGACCAGAGTCGCTGGCGGGTCCAGCCGGTCTCTGCGGCAAGGGTCTCGATGCGGAGCCGGCCTCTGGTGCGGACGGTCTGGTCCCAGGCGTACGCGATCTCGGGTGCTACACCGAATCCGCGAGGTACCCGGCTGCGAAGGAACGCGGCTGCGATTGCGAACCGGTCGTCCCACGACGGCGTCGAACGGAGTCGCTCGGTCAAGATGGCAGCGCAGCTGCCCCACAGTTCCAGCAGCGGTGTCACGGTGCCGCCGATGATGTCGGTGTCTCGGAGAATCGCTGCGGCGATGACGGGGGACACGCGGATCTGCAGGACGTCGCCGACCCCTGCGCTGGTGATGCGTAAGGCGCCGGCACGGAGGCCGACGATCGCGTTCCCCGTGACCGGGCGCCCGAGAACGTCGTAGACGACTCCGTGCTCGCTGAGATCGAGCAGGAGCGTGACCAAAGGATGCGGGATCATCGTGATGTCAACGGGGGCAACGTCGTGGTAACGGAAACCCGCCATCTGGACTCTCGGAGTCGGTAGTCGGTCCGGAACGGTAACGTCGACCCGACTCCAGTCCAATCGGCCCGTTGCGGTCATGCATCCCAGGCTAGCCGGAGCGGCGTAACGTGACATTCGTCCAATACGGCGTGACGAGTCCACGACGAAGCTGTCGGGTATGAGCGAATCGAGTCCCACCCAGACACGCGATGGCACGACAGTCCGCGGGTTGCACGTCGTCATCGACGGGAACCCGGCGGCACCGCCCCTGTTACTCATCCACGGCTCGGGCGCAACCGGCTCGATGTGGGCACCGGTGGTGCCGTCGCTCGTCACGGAGTATCGGGTGATCACGATCGACCTTCCGGGATGCGGCCAGTCCAAGCCGGCGTCGACGTACGCCGTTGCGCAGCAGGCGGATCGGACAGCGACAGTGTTGGACGAGCTCGGCCTCCGAAATCTGAAGGTGGTCGGTCACTCCAGCGGAGGGTACGTCGCTACCGCCCTTGTGGAGCGTCGTCCAGACCTGGTCGGCGAGCTGGTCCTGGTCAGCACGGGGCCGAGTCACGCCGCGCTTCTCCCCGGGCCGGCGATCATCCGGGTGCTCGCCTCGCCACCCTTCGGTCCGCTCGTGTGGGCGATCCGTACCGACTCGATGATCCGCCGCGGACTGGCAGCGACTGCGGCGGCCCCGATCACGGTGCCCGACGGGGCTGTGGCCGACTTGCGAAGGACGTCTTATCGAGCTTTCCGCGCGATTCTCGCCGCTAATGGCGACTACATCGCCGCGCGGACCGTGCCCCAGCGCCTCATCGACGCCGGAAAGCCCCTCCTCGTGATCTTCGGGGATTCCGACCCTCGTTGGGACCCGGCATCGGCGCACCAGTATGAGGCTGTGCCGGGGGCCAAGCTGGAATACCTTCGCGGAGTCGGGCATATCGCGATGCTCGAGGACCGCGACGCCCTCGCCCGCTTGATTCTCGACCGCGCACTCTAGTCGTCCCGAACGAGGCGGTCACGGCAATGTGGCTCCATGTCGACCTGTCGGGCCAACGTGCGCACCGCCGACGGATCCTTCTGCGGTGTATACGTCTAATTACCGAGTTCCTCGATGAGATCCAGGGCTGGGTACAGGACGGGGCGCAGTGGACGGAGTCTCGACAGCGCCACGACGCGTTCGACGAGTGGGGCGATTCGGCGGATCAGCAGTCGGGTGCGTTCCTGGTCGGGGCTGCGGTCGTGGACCCAGAACAGGACGATGCCCATGTGGGCCAGCCACAGCAGATTCGGTAGCTCGGCCATCAGCCGCTTGTCACCCTTGACGTCGTTGCCGATGACCAGGTTGCGCATGATGTCGGTGGATGCTTCTCGGGGGGGCCGACTTTCGTCGCTGAATGGACTGAGCGGGCTGGTGGGCTCGGCGGCGCTGGCGAAGAACTTGCCGCCGAACTCGTGGTAACGGGCGGCTACGTCAACGAAGGCCAGTTCCATCGTCTGCCATCGGGCGGTGAGAGAGTCGCCGCGGGTGGTCTGCTCGACCTGCTGTTCATGCAGGGTCTGGATCTGTTGGTAGAAGCCCTGAATCAGGTGTTCCTTGGAAGTGAAGTAGTAGTAGGCGTTGCCGACGCTGACTCCGGCTTCGCCCGCGATCGCGCGCATGGTGGTCTTCGTGTAGCCGTTCTGCTCGAACAGGCGCAGGGCTGCGTCGATGATCTGCTGGCGAGTTTCCTCGCCGCGCGAGGTCGCGGGCTCGGGGCGGGTCATGCGACTCAGGCTAGTGTGGCCGCGGCGACCGGAACGGGACGGACGGTGACCTGCTTCTCCTGGTGCCTGCTGCGGCGGATCTTGTTCAGGGCGATCAGGTTTGCGAAGTGCATGCCGCCGAGCACTAGCAGAACCATGCCGAGTTTCATGGCGAGTTCCTCGATTGCGGCGCGCGGATCGATGACTGGGCCGCTGATGCGCAGGGCCAGCGCCACGAAGCCCGCATTGACGAGCCAGAACCCGATGACCAGCAGATGATTCACGACTTCGGCGAGATCGCTGTCTCCATTCATGACATCCACCAGAAACCGTGCGCCGGTGCGGTGCAGGGTGCGTGCCACCCAGAACGTGAGCGCCAGGCTGATGGTCGCGTAGGTTGCGTATGTGGCGACGACGAGGTTCATTGTCCCAGCTCCTTACATATTTGAACGTGTTCAACTATGAGGCTAGGCCATCTGTTGAACACGTTCAAGTATGAGTGCCGCGACACCGCGCCGGTAAAGCCGGGCTCGGATACTCACACCGGGACAATCACTCCGGCCATTCCGGCCATGACCGCTTCGCGCCCAGCACCGGGTCGGTGATGCCGCCCCAACAGACCAGCTGGGCGGCATCCCATCCGGCGAGCTCGGACCCGGCCGCATAGACGGACTGGAAGAATTCGAGTACGGCGCCGACGGGATCCGGGGATAGCCGCGCTTCGTCGTAGGGGTAGTACGCCGCGTGCGCAGCCCCTGACGGGACCCAACGCGCGCCGGCCGGCAGGCGCCGATCCGCGAGCCCGGCGGGCTCTGGTGCGGCGTAGGAATAGAACATCGGTTCGGGGACCTTGGCGTCGCCGAACCAGAATCCCGCGCTGATGTCCTCGCGCGAATAGGCCTCGCGTGTCACCGAATCGACCGTGGCGGGCATCTCGATCTGCCGATCGGAAAACCGCTGCACCGCGAGATCGAAGGTGTGCCAGAACAATTGCACGGGGCTGATCTTGCCGGAGTAAGTGGCGCTGAATTCCTCGAGTATCCGCCCTACCTGGCTCTGCACCCGGAATGCCCGCTGCACGAGTTCCGGGATGTAGTCGGCGTGTTCGATGTCGTCCTCGAACGGGCGGCCCGCATCCGGCAGATCGAACGGATGCGGGTGCGGCAGTACTACATCGACCCCGAGATCTCGCAGACCGGTCATGACCTCGCCATAGAAGGTGGCGACGGACTGCCGTTGCAGATCGATCTCGACCTCGACGCCACGATCGGTCGCGATCCGCAGCACGTGATCGAAAAAATCGAAGGCACAGGTGAATACGGGGCCGTCGCGGGCGGTACCGAGCGGGACCGTGGTCCAGCCGCGCGCGGTGAGCCGGAAGGTCGTATGCCACCAGTGGTTGCGTCGAATACCTTTGGCAAGCGCGACCTTGCCCACGATCTGGGAGAACCGGTGCAGTGTCTCCTTGGTGGGACGCCAAGATTCCAACGGCAGGGCCGGTAGCGGCTCGACAGAGTCCATATCCGCAACGGTACGGCCGCTCGGGTGGCTATGCCAGAAGATTGCCATTTATCTCGAAACATTCCGGTGGCGACAATTGATCAGCCTAAACGTTGCGGTCCTGATGTTGCCATGCGATCGCTGCGAGCAACTCCAGGCCCTGCGATCGCGGCTGCGACATCTGTCTGAGACAGAGTACACTTCATTCCGCGCACCCACTGCGGGACCGTCGAATGGGTGCCCACTCGGTACGGCTACCAAACATATTGGCAGCCCCCGGAGTCGCCATCCATCGCACCACCGATGATGGACATCGGCAGCTGAACCATCGGAGGGCGGCGGCCAGAGTAGAAACATCGTCGAGAGGTCGGTATGTATTCGTGCACCAATCCCGATTGCGAAGTCGGTAGCCATGATTCGCAGGCGTGCCCATACCTCGACAGTGTCGAGCTGCCATCGCGCCGAAACCTGGCGATACTCGCCGTTCTCGCCATGACGATCGTCGCCGCGCTCGTTCTCGCCGCCGTAACGGTGGGGCATCGCTGAAGGAGATGGCGGATCCCATCGTGGCTATCCGCCATCTCCTCCGATCGTGCACTACCGCGGCGTTATTCGGCCGTCCCCTGCCCGGTCGAATCCCAGTCGTAATGCACGTCGGTCAACTTCTCACTCAGTCGCCAGAGTCTTCCGGCCGCGAAGCGGCTGTAGGCCAAGGGGTTTCGCAGCGCGCGACGCGGATACCCAGCGAATTCGAATCCTGGTCCGAGATAAGAGTTTCCGGGGATTGCCGCAGCGGTGGCCGCGTATAACTGTGGCAGCGCACCCATTCTGTCGGGCTGGGCAAGCGCGAACAGAATGGCCTGCGGGATCGCGGCGAACACACTCGCGGCGCCCTTTTCGCCGTTCAGGTCATAGAGATGGGTCGCCGACAGCCCCGGATGCGCGGCTACCGCGAGCAGCTCGGTACCAGCGGCGCGGGCCCTGCGGTCGAGTTCAGCGGTGAACAGCAGATTGGCGAATTTCGACTGGATATAGGCGGGCCAGCGCAGATACACACGCCGCCAGTTCGGGTCGAGCCAGTTGATCATCCCGCCCCATGCGGCGATCGATGAGACAGTCACCACCCGCGGCCGCTCGGCCCGCAGCAACGCGGGCAGGACCGCACCGGTGAGCGCGAAGTGGCCGAGATGATTGGTGCCGAACTGAGTGTCGAAGCCGTCGACCGTTCGCGCGCGCGGAGTCGCCATCACCCCCGCGTTGTTGACCAGTAAATCGAGCCGCTCGACCGTATCGTCGATCTGCTCGGCCGCCTGCCGCACCGAGGACAGATCGGCCAGATCCAGTGGCAGCACTTCGGGTTTCGGGCCGGTGGCCACCGCGGTCACCTCCTCCAGCGCCGCCGCGGCCTTCTGCTGGTTGCGGCAGGCAAGCAGGACGCGGGCGCCCTTGCTCGCCAACGCTTCCGCGGTGCGCAGGCCGAGGCCGCTATTGGCACCGGTGACCACGACGGTCTTGCCGGACTGGTCGGCGATATCGGCAACCGTCCAGCGGCGCGGAAGAATCGGTAGCGAGTTGCCCACGGTGTGCCGCCTCGTCGTTGTGTGCGAATCCCGGGACCGGACACAGAGCCGTCAGGCCATCGCCGCGTGCGCGACGTCGGCGTGATCATCGGCCGCGTCGGCGCTGTCGAGCAGCTCCTCGAACCGGGCAGTCACCTTCTGGTGGTACATCCCGAACAGGTCCTCGAACAGCGCCAGCTGCGCATCCGACGGCCCGGAACCGGAGTCCCACACCGCGACCAGCGCCCGCCACACGAGCACGTGCAGGTCCGCGGCACCCGCGAAATAGGCTTCGATCGCCTCCGGCACCTCGAGCACCATCTCGCCGATAGAGTTCAGAACCGCACGCTGCATGCTCAGCCCGAGCGCGGTCAGCAACTTACGAACCAGCACGACCTCGATCGCGAGGATCTGGCGGAAGTCCGGAACCTCCAGCCGGGCAAGCGCTTCCAGCTTGTCGATATCGGCCTTCAATTCGGCCGGATCGATGTCCTGTGCGCTGTCGGTGTACGCCAGCAGCGCATCCATCACAATTCCGCGCTCCACCTCGACGATGTCGCGAAACATTTCGATGGCGGTATCGGGCATCGGGATGGAGAACCGGAACAGGTGCCGGTACACATCGATGCCGCCCGCCTCCCGGACGTCACGGATGGTGAACCCCTTGCCCCGCCGTGCTTCCACGAAACCGTAAGACTCCAGCCGACCGAGGGTCAGCTGCGCGGTCGCGCGATTCATATCGAATTCCTCGGCGACCTGACGGACCGACGGCATCAAATCCCCGGGCTGATATTCCCCCGCGGCAACCCGGCGTGCCAGCTCGTCGGCAACGTCGGCGACTACCGTCTGGGATCCCATCGGATGCCACCTTTCGACTCGGTACCAAATACGTCCCAGACAGTCTAAGCCCTGCTATGCCAGACCGCACGTGGGTAAGGCTGATCCGCGCACAGTGTGAGGTGAGTCATGACCAGTCGACAGCAGGACGGCGAATCCGCCGGTAGGCGCACCGCCTTCGCGCGGCGGGCGCGAGTGGCAAACCTCCAGTTCGCAAGGCAGTTCGCAGCGCCGAGCTCGCGACGCCGCCGGTCTCCTTCGCGGGCAGGCAGGCCGCGGACGCCGGCAAGCGCGCGCTCGGCAGGTCGGCGAGCGAATTGCACAAGGACATCCAATTGCGCACGGCCCAGCCAATTTTCGAGGTGCTCAGCGAGCTGAGGGATCGCGCGGCCGAAATGGGCCAGCTGCTTGCCATTTACGAACTCGGGCTGCTGCCGGAGATCGCCGAACCGTACCGCATGGCGCTGAGCAGACTCCAGGATTCGGCGCCTGCTCGGCCTGGCCGCCCGATCGCTTCGAAGAGCTGGCGTTGGACTACTGCAACGCGCTGTTCAACAGCGGCCCAATGGAGTTGGAGGCGGCGACCCGCAGGCACGGGTTAGTCCAGACGATCTGGCCGCAGTGCGCAGACAACGAGAAGACGCGGCCTCCCCGCGCAGGTCCGTCGGCTGATCCGGGCATTCCCTCCGCTGTCGACGACCGATCGGTAGCGCTGGAGACATATTGTCTCAGACAATTTGTCACCGCCGTAGGACCTGACCACCACCGTGCACCGCGGCGCGGGCAGGCCATAGGATCGCGGTGGTTCATCAGGGAGGGATTGATGTCGACAGGGGAAGCACTGCGCGATGCGCCGGCGGCGCCGCGATGGTTCACGGAATTGTTCGCCCACCGGCGCTGGATTCGCCGGACAGGGCCGTTTCCACACGTGTACGCACGGGACGTGTTCGTCCCCGATTTCTATCAACGCCTCGCCGAGGAGTTCGAGCGGGTCAGCGCGCAGCAGCCTGCGGTGTTCACCCCGGTCTCCGACGAATACAGCGCGACGGGTGTGCAACTGAACGCGCTGCCCAAGGGACCGCTCGCACTGTTCCTTTCCAGGGAATGGCATGACCTGATCGCGGGAGTGGCAGGCGTGGCGACTACCGGAGACGTGGAGGCTTCGCTGCACCATAATCCGCCGGGCAGCCCGACGGGATGGCCGCACAGCGACCTGAGTCCAGCCTGGTTCGCAGGGCCGCCGCCGGGGCAAGACGAAGTGCGGACACCCGATGCGGCCGTCGATCTGAAGACCGGCGCACGGAGCTCAACGGTCACCGCACGCGAAACGGTGCGCGCGGTGGCGGTGCTGTTCTACCTCGCCAACCCGGGGTGGAAAGCGGGCGACGGCGGCGAAACCGCGCTGTACGAACATATCGCGGGCGTTACCCCGGTACCCGCGCTGACCGTTCCGCCGCTGGACAATTCGATGGTGTTGTTCGAATGCACGCCGCGCTCGTGGCATACGTTCGTCGGAAACAATGCCGCCGCACGCAACAGCGTGGTGATGTGGCTGCACCGGCCGATGAGCGATGTGTTGCGACGTTGGGGAGGAGAGCGCATTGCCCAGTGGTGAACTCCCGGAACGCAGGGTCTGCCTGCTCACCGGCGCAGGTGGCACGCTCGGTGACGCCTTCTGCCGTGCCGCCTACACCGAGTACGACATCGTCGCGGTGTGCCGCAACCGGATTCCCGCCGCACCCTCGCAGCACGAATGGTTCGTCGACCCGTTCGCGCCGGAAACACCTGTGCCGGAGAATGATTCACGGATATTTATGATCCGGGCCGAGCTGGCGGAGCGGGGGGAGGTCGAGCGGGTCGTCGACCTCGCGCTTGCCCGGTTCGGACGGGTGGACCTGCTGGTCAACAACGCGGCATACAGCCGATGGCAACCGCGCGGCATCGTCGACGGCGACGCCACACTCGACGAGTTCGAGCCGCATTTCGCGATCAATGTCGGTGTTCCACTGCGGTTGTCGGCGCGCTTGGCGCAGCGGGCCTGGGTGCACGCCGGTGCCGAGAATCGCAGGCGCAACCGCAATATCGTCAATGTCTCCAGCATCGCCGGGTCCGAGGTATACCCGGGCGGGCAGGCGCTCTACGCATCGTCCAAGGCCGCGCTCAATCAGCTGACCCGCCACCTCGCCGCCGAGTTCGACGAGTTCGGTGTGCGCGCGAATGCGATTGCGCCCGACAGTTTTCCCTCGGCGGTGCCGACCGAGCAGGTAGTGCGATCGATCATCGAACTCGACAGAGGTGTGATGACCGGCGGCGTATTCGGCGTCGGCGGCGAGCCGGGAAACTCGGCCGGTGGCAGGCACTCCCGTGCGGGCGACCAGCCGAGCTGAGGTCCGATCCGACTGCTACTCGGGTGAACTCGGCGCCAAGCCGGTGACCTGTTCGGACATCGCCCAGAGCCGCTGCGCGAGGTCTTTGTCCACCGCCTGCTTGTTGCTCGGCGCTTCCTTTTCGAAGCGGTGGAAGTACTTGCCGTTGATCGACTCACCATCCGAGAGCGTCGCCAAGTGCACCAGGGGGTCCGCGCCCTTCTCGGGCCGGATGAAGAACGGCCGCGACAGCGGGGAACGGATCAGGGCGCCGAGGCCGAGCGGTGCGTTGTCGTACACATGAGTCGCCACCGCACCGGGATGGAAGGCCGCGGTGACCAGGCCGGTGCCCTCGGTGCGGCGGGCGAGTTCCCTGGTGAACAGGATGTTCGCGAGCTTCGACGCGGCATAGGCGCCCATCTGGTTGAACGACCCCGTCGTCGCGTTGACGGTGTCTAGGTTCAGCTTCGCCATCCGGTAGGTCATGCTCGAGGTGTTGATCACCCGCGCCTTCGACTGCGCGAGACGGTCGAGCAGTAACCCTGTCAACAGGAACGGGGACAGGTGGTTGACCTGGAAGGTCAGCTCGTTGCCGTCGTCGGTGGCGGTCCGCTTCGCCCATGCGCCGCCCGCATTGTTGGCAAGCACATCGATGCGTTCGTAGCGGTCGAGCAGTTCGGCGGCGAGCTTGCGCACCTCGTCGAACCTGGCGAAGTCGGCGAGGAAGGCTTGCGCGCCGACCCGCGAGGCCACCTCGGCGGTGCGCTCCGGGGAGCGCCCGACCACTGCGACGGTGGCGCCGCGCGCGACCAGCTTCGCCGCCGCCTCGGCGCCGATGCCGGAGCTCGCCCCGGTCACCACCACCGTCTTGCCTGCTAGATCCTTTTCCTGCACTGCCATTACTGCCCTCCGAGCGTCGCGTACGGCGCGCGGACGAGTGTCCGACTGCCGGTTATCCGACCTGATCGTCTTCGGAACCGGCGGATTCGGCAAGCACTGACACGCTCGAGTAGTGCTCGGCGATCTCGTCACTGGTGCTCAGCCACACCCCGGGATGGTTCGCCACGTACTCCAGCGCCTGGTCCAGATACTTGCTGCGGAACGCCTGCCCGATGACGAACGGGTGCAACGCCAACGCCATCACCCGGCCGCTGCTCGCGGAGTCGGCGTAGAGCTGGTCGAGCTGATCCTTGACAATCTGCACGAAGTCGGGCCCGGTCAAGCTCTTGCCGACGAACAGGCCGATGTCGTTGAGCTCCACCGAATACGGCACATTCAACAGGCCGGGGACATTCGTTCGATACGGCTGGTCGTCATTGGTCCAGTCCAGCGCGTAGCTGAGACCGAGTTCTGTGAGCAGCTGCGGAGTATGGAAGGTCTGGGTGAGCGCGGGCCCCATCCAGCCCTTCGGCCTACGGCCCGTTGCCTTTTCGATGGTCCGCACAATGTCGGTCAGGTACGCGCGCTCCTCGTCGAGCGACATATCGGCCTGGAAGATCGAGTTGTTCTTACCGTGCGCGAGCCAGGCCCAGTCCCTGGCCCGACCCGCCTCGATGATCTGCGGATTATGTTCGGCGACATCGGAATTGAGCAGCACGCTGGCGCGAATGTGGTGGCGATCGAGAGTCTCGAGCACACGCCAGAACCCGACACGCGGACCGTAGTCACGCCAGCCGTAGTTCAGCGGATCGGGTGTCAGCCCGGCAGTTCCGGCGAAGATACTGGTCGAGGGCCGATCGACTTGGTAGTGCTCGACGTTGAGGCCGACATAGAAGGCGACACGGGCATCCCCTGGCCAGTGAATCGGCGCGCGGTCGACGATCGGGCTGTAGTCGAAAAGGTCGTTGTCCATGTCTCCATGCTCGAGCTTCACACCTATGTGAAGCTCAACTCGAAATCCAGTGAGCTCGGCCACACGATGCGATGGCGGCCATGGACAACCGCGGAAAGAGCAACGCATCGGTACACCCAAAGCTCGACCATGCCGTGAACCACCGGCCAGCAACGGTACGTTTGAACCACCTACGACCGGCAAAGACGCGGAGAGGCGGACGGGCGGCAACATGCGAGTCGACGGGCGGGAGATCCCGGTCACGGGCAGCTTGCTGCAACCGCTGATCCGGCGGACCAGTGACATCATCCGTGTCGTTCTCGCCGCGCTGTGGGTCGGTGTCGTCGTCGCGGCTTCGGTGATCACCCGGCCGGAATGGCTGGCGTTGGAACGGTCGGTGTCGAACATCGTCGGGTTCCTCAACCCCGACCAGTCGAATCTGGTGTACCTGGTCTACGGCATGGCGATTCTCGCGCTGCCGTTCGCGATCCTCATCGAATTGATCATCGGCAGACAGTGGAAGCTGCTCGCGGGCTATGCCGTCTCGGGCCTGGTAGCCGGACTGCTGCTCTCGATCACCGGTACCGGCCTGTCCACGCCGCAATGGCATCTACAGGTGCCGGACCGACTCGATACCTTCCTATCCCAGTTCCTCGACGATCCACGCTGGATCGCGATGCTTGCCGCGGTACTGACCGTGTCGAGCCCGTGGCTGCCGACCCGGCCGCGGCGCTGGTTGTGGTTCCTGCTGCTGGCATTCGCGCCGATCCATCTGGTCGTCAGCGCGGTGGTTCCCGCAAGGGCGATGTTCGGTCTCGCGGTCGGCTGGCTGGTCGGCGCCGTGATCGTGCTCGTGGTCGGCACGCCCGCGCTGGAAGTTCCGCTCGACGCCGCGGTCCGGCTGCTCGCCAAGCGCGGGCATACGGTCACCGCGTTCACCGTTGTGCATCCGGCGGGCCGTGGTCCGCTGGTGCTCGCCGCCGCCGTCGACGGTCCCGAGCGCGAGTTGATGGTCGAGATGTTCGGCAAGAATCAGCGCAGCTTCGGTGCGCTACGCCAGTTGTGGCGCTGGATCACCTTCCGCGCCAGCGAAACCGCGGCGCTGCACGGATCCATGCACCGCGCGGTCGAGCATCGCGCGCTGATGGCGATCGCCGTCGGTGAGCTGGGACTTGCCGCGCAAACCACGGTCGCCGTCACGGCGCTCGACCGTGGCTGGACGCTGTACGCGCACACGGTCCCGCGCGGAACACCGATCGCCGAATTGCCGGGCGATGTGCTGACCGGGGTGTGGAAGTCGCTCGACACGCTGCATCGCGCCCAGGTCTCGCATGGCGATCTCCGGCCGAGCGAGATCCGAATCAACGACGGCACCACACTGTTCAGCGGTTTCGCCGTCGCCGAATACGGGGCTTCCCCGGCGCAGCTACAGTCGGATGTCGCACAGCTGCTGGTGTCGACGACCGCGATCTTCGGCAAGGAACCCGCGGTACGTGCCGCCATCAACACCCTCGGCGAGCAAACGGTGCTGACCGCGGCAAGCCGATTGACCAAGTCCGCCATGCCTTCCGGGATACGCAAGGCCATCCCGGACTGGAGCGATGTGCTGTCCTCGGCGCGCGACGAGGTACGCGCACAGACCGGCCACGAGAAGATTCAGGCCGAGCAGATTACCCGGTTCTCCCGCAACCAGATCATCCAGTTGGTGCTGCTGCTCGCACTCGTCTACGTCGCTTACCCCTTCATCAGCGCCGTGCCGACCTTCTTCACTCAGCTGAAGACGGCCAACTGGTGGTGGGCGCTGCTCGGACTCGCGGTGTCGGGGCTGACGTACCTCGGTGCGGCGGCGGCACTGTGGGCCTGCGCCTCGGGGCTGGTCAGCTACCGCAATTTGGTCATCATGCAGGTGGCGAACACCTTCGCGGCGACAACAACGCCCGCCAGGGTCGGCGGCCTTGCGCTCAGCGTGCGATTCCTGCAGAAGGGCGGGCTCGGCGCTGTGCGTGCCACCGCGGCGGTGGCATTGCAGCAGGCCGTACAGATCATCACGCACCTGAGCCTGCTGGTCGTATTCAGTATCGCGGCGGGCACCTCGGCGGATCTATCGCATTTCGTGCCCGACGCCACCGTGCTCTATCTGGCCGCCGGTGTCGGCGTCGGCATCATCGGAACCTTCATGTTCGTACCGAAACTGCGGCATTGGCTGAACAATTCGGTCCGACCGCAATTGCAGGAGGTGCTCGGTGAACTCGCGCAACTGGCCCGCGATCCGAAGCGGTTCCTGATCATCATCCTCGGCTGCGCCGCGATCACGTTGGGCCAGGCCGGAGCGCTGTGGGCCAGCGTCGAAGCCTTCGGCTCCGGCACCACCTTCATCACCGTCACCATCGTCACGATGATCGGCGGCACGCTGGCCTCGGCGGCGCCGACACCCGGCGGCGTCGGCGCCGTCGAGGCCGCGCTGATCGGTGGACTCGGCGCGTTCGGCCTGCCCGCGAGCATCGCCGTCCCCTCCGTGCTGCTCTACCGCGTGCTCACCTGCTGGCTGCCGGTGTTCTGCGGCTGGCCGACCATGCGCTGGCTGGCCAAGAAGAACATGATCTAGCGCCCGCGTTCACCCTTCTTTGACAGCGAGCAGTGCACCGGTCGACGGCTTGACCTCGGCGAAGTCCACAGTCCGGAAGCCTGCCTCCAACAGGGCTTCTCGATAGCGCCGAATATCGATGGCCGCCAGCGGATCCGCGTGCCGACCGACCGCGGCGACATCGTGGGTGCGGTGCCCGGCAAACCGAGACATGCCCTTGATCACGGCGGGCAGCACGCGGCCGGTCGGGTGGGTATCGGCGAGCAGCAGCCTGCCGCCCGGCCGCAGCACGCGGAACATGTGCGCGAGCGCTGTGCCACGTTGCGCCTCCGGGATGTGGTGCATGACGAAGGTGCAAGTCACTATGTCGACCGAGGCATCGGCCAGTGTCAGCGACTGGGCGGGACCGAGTTCGAACCGGCAGTTCGGCAGTCCGCGGGCGCGGTCGGCCGCGTAGGCGACCATCTTCGGCGACGGGTCGACGCCGATCACGCGTCCGCTCGCACCGACCCGCGCCACCAGCGCGCGAGCGAGATCGCCTGGCCCGCTTCCGATATCGATCGCGTACGCACCGGGAAAAGCACCACTCAACGCGACGAGCCCGGCGTTGAGCGTCCGAGTTCTTCCGAGCATGAAGACGGTCTTGAAGGCGCGGTAGCCGCGCGGCCTGGTCAGCAGGACGCCGACTTCGTTGGCATCGTCAGAATGGGTAATGGCAGACTGTTGTTCGTTTCGGGTCATGTGTTCATGATCTGAAGGAACAGCCGGATCGACCAGAGGCAATATGGCGGAATCGGTTCCGTTCGGGACGGATTCCAGCCTTCTGTTCGGAAGGCCAAGGCGTTCAGGAGGCCCTATGCACGGAACGAAGCTATGAACGACAGCACCGACCGGCGGGTCAGGCGTACCAAGAGCCAGCTACATCGCGCACTGATCGAGCTGATGCTGGAACACGGCTACGACCGGATCACCGTGCGGGATATCTTGCAGCGCGCCGACGTAGGGCGATCGACCTTCTACGCGCACTTCCGCGACAAGGATGACCTGCTGCTGGTGAGCAGCACCGAATACTTGCGTGCCGCGGTGGCCGCGTGCCGCACCGGACGCGATACCGCACCACTGGCGCCGGTCTTCACGCTCTTCCGTCTCGCCGCCGAGAATCCCGAGGTGTACGAGGCGATGCTCGGACGAAACAGCAGCGCGGTGCTGCTGCACGCGACCAGGCGCATGGTCGCGGCGATTCTCACCGAGCAACTGTCCAAACGACTCGACATGGACGAGAAAGAACTCACCACCACCGTGACATTCATGTCATGGGGCGTGACCGGCCTGCTCGGTGCGATCGCCGATACCGAGACACCGCTCTCGGCGACCGAGGCCTACCAACGTTTCGAGCAACTGATCGGTCCCGGCCTCGTCGGACGAGTGCGTGTGGTTGCACCCGCGGACGACTCGAAGGTCACCGCGTTGGCCTCAGTTCCCGTACTGCGCAGTCTCGGGTCGCTCGATCAATAGTGTGTGCGCGATCCCCTCGGCGACCGGGCGATGCCGAATACCCTTCGGCACCACGAACATCTCCCCGGCGTGCAGCGTGACGGCATTCCGGTCCGCCAACTCGATACGGAAGGACCCGTCCCAGCACAGGAAGAGTTCGTCCTCGTCGTGGTGGTGCCAGGGAAACTCCCCCGCCAACTGAGCGACGCGGACAACGGTGTCGTTGACGAGGGCCAACTCACGCTGTTGGAACGGACCCGGCAGGCCCGCGATGGCCGCTGCGATCGAAACGGGTCCGGTGGTGCTTGCTGCTGTCATGGGAACCATCGTCGGGCCGCGCGCACCGGCGATCCAGCGCCAATCGGGCATAATTGGTTTGCTTATGGATCCAATCAATGTGACGGAGCGGCTCGGCCGCTGGTCGGCTGGCCGCGGGCCGTTGTATGCCCTGCTCGCCGCCGGGCTGCGGCGGCTGATCGACGACGGCGACCTATCCCCCGGGGCAACGCTGCCGCCGGATCGCGCCCTCGCCACCGCCTTGGCGGTCGGGCGTAGCACCGTGGTCTCGGCCTACGATCTGCTGCACGACGAAGGTCGAATCGTGCGGCGACAGGGTAGCGGAACCCGGGTCGCGGGAACCCCGCGCGCCGACCGGCCGGGAACTACCAGCGAGCCGATGTTTCTCGACCTGCTCGAACCGCGATCCGACGTGATCTCACTTGCCTGTGCCGCACCGGACCGGCCGCCGTCGGAACTGACCGAGTCCTATGCGGCGATACTGCCCGCACTGGCCGCGACCACCGACGACATCGGCTACTACCCCTCCGGTCATCCCGTCCTGCGTAGCGCTGTCGCCGAGTACTACCGGGGTCGCGCAGTGCCGACAGACCCCGCGCAAATCCTGGTTACCACCGGTGGCCAACAGGCGCTTTCGCTGCTCGCCAGGGCCTATCTCCGTGCGGGCGACCGAGTACTTGTGGAGGCGCCGACCTACCCGGGCGCGTTGGAGGCCTTCCGGGAGGAAGCGGCGGTCCTTGCCGGACTGCCGCCCGGACTGGAGGGTTTCGCGGCGGCAGTACGCGACCAACGTCCCGCCCTCGCGTATGTGATCCCCACCTTCCAGAACCCGACGGGTTCGGTACTGTCCACGCTCGCCCGGCGGCGACTGGCGGAAACCGCGGCCATCGAAGGGGTTCCGTTGATCGATGACGAGGTTCTCGCGGAACTGGGTTTTCCTGGTCACGAGACACCGCCGCCGCTGGCCACTTTCGCGGACACCGTGATCACGATCGGTTCATTGAGCAAGAGTGTCTGGGGCGGACTGCGGGTGGGTTGGATACGCGCGCCCGCGCCCGTCGTCACCAAGCTGGCCAGGCTCCGGGCGGTGCACGACCTCGGCGGCAACCTGCCCGCCCAGCTCGCGGCCGCCGAGCTGCTTTCCCGTCTCGACGGCCTGCTGCGCGGGCAGGCACCCGAGCGCGCGAGGCGCCACGATCATCTGCGCGCGGAACTGGCTCGCCGCCTGCCCGATTGGGAGACGCCCGCGGTCGAGGGCGGCCAGACCCTCTGGGTTCGCCTGCCACACGGAGACGGCGCATCGTTCGCGCAAGCCGCGCTGCGCCACCGTGTTTCGATTCTCGCCGGAAGCGGCTTGGATCCGACGGGTGGCTCCGAGAGCTACCTGCGTATCCACTTCCTGCATCCACTGGAGACGCTCAGCGTGGCGGTCGAGCGCCTTGCCGAGGCATGGCGCACCTACCGGCCGCCCGCGCGGCCGACCACCGCACCACCTGCTCTCGCGATATAGCGCCCTCGGCGGCCCGATCGACGTCAGTTCGCGCGCAACGGTCAGCGACGATCGATCATCGCCAGCGCCTGATCGGCCGCGAGGCAACCAGCCGTGGTCAATTCGAGGTCGGCCAGTGAAGAGGCGGCGGCCTCGGCAGTCGCAGCGGCGACGCAGTCGGTGATCGGATGGACCACGAAGCCGAGATCGGTACCGTGGCGAGCGGTTTGCTCGACCGTCAGGTTGGTGGCGACACCGGTGAGGAACAGAGTGTCGATGCCTCGGTCGGACAGCCAGTCGGCGAGCTTGCTGCCCGCGAGGCCGGAGAGTTTCTGGTTGTCGAAGACCATGGTCGGCTGGTCGATCATTTCCGGAATAAGCTGGTTGGCAGGGGAATCCGGGCGGAAATCGGTCTGGGCCGCGCCGACCGAGCGCATGAAACCGGTATTGCGAACCAACTCACCCTCCCCTACCGGAATCGTGAACCGGGTGAAGATCACCGGCACGCCGCGCGCGGCGGCAGCATCATGGAAGGTCGCGGCACGCGGTACGACGCCGCTGGCGGCGACAGGACCGGCCAGCATCGGTCCGAAAAATCCTTCGGGCCGAATCACATTCACTTGCCAGTGCAGTGCGAGAACAGCCGCGCGGATGCGGGGAATAGCCATGGCCGATCCTTACGCATCCGTGCGGCATATGTCTACGATCCACGTGAAACATCTCGCCGAGTCAGGACGAATAGTCCTTGCGCAGTTGCACTTTCACGACCTTTCCGCTGGCGTTGCGCGGCAATTCGGCGACCACGACCAGGTCTTTCGGATGCTTGTAGCGCGCCAGGTTCTCGTTCAGGAAGGGCGCCAAATCGGCGAGTGTGAGCTCCGCGTCCGCATCGACGAGTGCGACGACGGCGACCGGGACCTCGCCCCACTTCTCGTGCGCCCGCCCGACCACGGCGGCCTCACGAATCTTCGGGTGCGCGAAGAGCACGTTCTCCACCTCGGCGCAGTAGATATTCTCGCCGCCGGAGATGATCATGTCCTTCTTGCGGTCGACCACGTAGAGGAAACCCTCCTCGTCGGCGCGGACCAGGTCACCGGAGTGGAACCAACCGCCGGCGAACGCGTCCGCGGTCGCCTCCGGCTTGTTCCAGTAGCCCGCCATGAGAGTCGGCCCGCGATAGACGATTTCGCCGATCTCGCCGGGGACGACATCGTTCATCTCGTCGTCGACGATGCGGGCCTGGATGGTCGGGATGGGCTTACCGACCGAACCGAGTTTGCGAATCGCGTCCTCGCCATCGAGAACACAAGTGATGGGCGACATTTCGGTCTGGCCGAACACCGCGACATTGGCGGCGTTCGGGAAACAATCGGCCATTGCCCGCAGCACGGTGTCGGAGGCGGGAGCGGCACCCCAACTGAGCATCTTCAGCGCCAGCTTACGGTCCTTGACCGTCGGTTCGTCGCAGATCATCTGCCATTGCGCGGGGACACAGAAGGCCGAGGTGGCCTGCTCGCGCTCTACCGCGTCGAGGAAGTCGGTCGCGTCGAACGCGCCCAGCGGGTGCAGGACGGTCTTGCTACCGAGCTGGAAAGCCGGTGCGAGACTGCCGATTCCGGCGATGTGGAACAGCGGCGAGGTACAGAAACTGATGGAATCGGGACCGAGGTTCAAGGCTCGGATACAGGTCAGCGACTGGGCATTCATGTTCGAGTGCGAGAGCACCGCGCCCTTGGGGCTGCCGGTGGTGCCCGAGGTGTACATGATCAGCGCCGGAGTGTCCTCGGGGATGTCGAGCGGCGTGTGCGCCTGGCCGCCCTCGGCAAGCACATCGTCGTAGCCGAACACGCCGTCGGCGGTCTTGCCGCCGATCACGACGCAGGTCTCCAGTGCGGGCGTCCGGCTCTGCACGGCGGTGGCGAGCGGTTGCAGCATGGCGTCGGTGACGATGGCCTTCGCGCCGCTGTCGGAGACGATGTAGGCGACCTCGGGCGGAGTGAGACGGAAGTTCACCGGCACCGCGATCGCGCCGACGGCGGTGATTCCGAAGACCGCCTCGAGGTATTCGGGATAGTTCAGCGCGAGGATGAGCACCCGATCACCGAGGCCGACGCCGCGGCGGGCGAGCGCGTCGGCGAACTTCAGCGAACGCTCGTTGAGCTGTTGCCACGTGGTGTCCACCCCACAGAACCGAATCGCGACCGCGTCGGGGCGCATCTGCGCGTGCGATGCGATCTGGTTGTTCCAGTGGTTACGCCGGGACCTGGTCGGCTCGTCGAGCGGCTGTACACCGGTGGTCATGCCACGAACTCCTCTCGGACCGTCAGGTGTCCACCGGGATATCCGGCAGCGCTGACGGGCTGAACTGAGACCAGAATAACAACTAACTTACTTGCTGATCAAGAGATCAAGATATGAATCATCGTTAATGATCCGGATATGGTCCTCGATCCGTCGAGACGCCCTCTAAGTGCACTTTTACCGAATGAAGCCCGCTATAAGCTCGGGTATCGCTTGCATGAACCGGAAGTTCGAGTGCGAATCTCGGCTCACTTAGGAGTTGAAGGCGAGGCGATTCCCGTGTCACCATCATTGCCGAAGGGCGGATGGTGTCCGGCTGCCCGCGCGAGGCATAGGAGAAACGCAAATGCTGCGTACCAGGTTCACCGAGACCTTCGGCGTCGAGCACCCGATCGTGCAGGGCGGCATGATGTGGGTCGGCAGGGCCGAGCTCGTCGCGGCCGTCGCCGACGCGGGCGGACTCGGCTTCATCACCGCGCTGACCCAGCCGACGCCCGAGGACCTGCGCCGCGAGATCGCGCGCACCAGGGAACTCACCGACAAGCCGTTCGGTGTGAACGTCACGATCCTGCCTTCGATCAACCCGCCGCCGTACGCCGAATACGTGCAGGCCATCATCGACAGCGGCGTCAAGATCGTCGAGACCGCGGGAAGCAACCCGGAGCCGTTCCTGCCGTACTACAAGGACGCGGGCATCAAGGTGCTGCACAAGTGCACCAGCGTGCGGCACGCGCTCAAGGCCGAGCGCATCGGTGTCGACGGCGTCAGTATCGACGGCTTCGAGTGCGCGGGCCATCCCGGTGAGGACGACATCCCCGGCCTGGTATTGATCCCCGCCGCCGCCCGCGAACTGCGCATTCCGATGGTCGCCTCCGGCGGCATCGCCGACGCGCGTGGCCTGGTCGCCGCCCTCGCGCTCGGCGCGGACGGCGTCAACATGGGCACCCGTTTCCTGTGCACTCAGGAATCCTCGATCGCGCAGCAGGTCAAGGAGCAGATCGTCGCCAACTCCGAGCGCGATACCCAGCTCATCTTCCGCACCATGCACAACACCGCGAGAGTCGCCGACAACGAGATCAGCCGCAAGGTGGTCGAAATCGAAAAGTCCGGCGGCACTTTCGATGATGTCCGCGATCTCGTCTCCGGTGCCAGGGGCCGCCGCGTCTTCGAAGAGGGCGACCTCGACGCGGGAATCTGGTCCGCGGGACTGTGCCAGGGCCTGATCCACGACATCCCCACCTGCGCGGAACTCATCTCCCGCATGGTCGCCGAGGCCGAAGAACTCATCACCGCCCGGCTGGCCGGAGCGGTCGTCGTCGGCTGACCGGACGCGAAACCCTTCGCCTCGTCCGCTTTCGGAGAAACGCGGGCCGCACCGGCAGCTGTACCGCGGTGGGAGATCAGTGCAGGTTGAGGCGTGCCAGTTCGACGCGACTGGCAACGCCCAGCTTGGGAAACGCTCGATACAGATGGTGGCCAACGGTTTTCGGGCTCAGGAACAGCTGGGCGGCGATCTCTTTGTTCGTCGCTCCGCCGGAAGCCAGTCGGACCACCTGGAATTCCTGCGGCGTGAGCACCGCGGCCAAATCGGTTTCCGGCTCCGGTACCGCCCCCTCCCCCGCCGCGCGCAGTTCGGTGCGTGCACGGTCGGCCCATGGCGCCGCGCCGAGGCGATCGAAGATCTCCAACGCTTTACGCAGGTGAGTACGGGCCTCATTGGCGCGACGCTCGCGGCGCAACCACTCGCCGTAGTGCAGCGCCGTGCGTGCGTAGTCGTACCAACGCTCCACGTCGGCATGCAATTTCATCGCACTGGCGAACAGCTCTCCCTCCCCGCTCAGCAACCCCTGGCAGCGCAGCGTCAACGCTTGCGCCCACGGCGAGTCGATGGCGCTCGACCAATCCTCGATATCGGCCAACGCCTCGATCGCCCGCTCCGGGCTTCGCATCCGCACCGCGGCTTCCACCAGGTCCGACAGCAGTTCGATCCATTGGCCGCGGGCCCGCTTCGGCGAGTTGTGCTGCGCCTGCAACCGATCGAACGCGAGCTCGTAGCGACCGGAACCCAGGTCGAGCAATGCGAGCGCCCATTCGAAGTGCGTGGCGTCGATGGCGCTGTAGTCGCCGGACGCGTCACGCAAATTGCGTTCGACCAGCTCGCGGCAGCGCCGCTCGTCGCCGCGGACGGCCGCGATGATCGCCAGATTTCCTTCGGCGTGGACCACCCGGTTCGGCTGGCCGATATCGGCGGCGATCCGCCCGTACTGCGTCGAATTCAACTCGGCCTCTCGGAAATGGCCGAGGATCATTTCCGTGGTCGCGAGCGTGCAGCCGACGGCAGGCAGCCAGCCGACCATGCCCCGCTCACGCAGCAATGCGGCCAGCTCCGACAACAACTCTCGCGCGTCCTGCATATCGCCGATCAGCGCGGCCTGCAACGCGTAAGCCAGCCGGATCGAGATCATTTCGAGCGGGATCATGCGGCTGAAGGCCACACTCTGGCGGATCTGAGCTATCCCGCTCGCCCGGCTCCCGGAATGCAGCGAGAGCGGACCGTCCACCGAGGAGACCAGTAGCGCGCCCTGCTCGCCGAGTGGCAGCTCTGCCATCCGGTTACGCGCCCGATAGACCCCGTCGAGGTCACCCGCGGTCCACGCGGCGCGCCCCGCTTCGATCAATGTCCAAGCGGCACGCTCGGGTTCGACCTGCGCGAGGTGCTCGGCGGCCTCCATGAACAGCTTGTGTGACCTGCGCAATGAGCCGTGCTCGAACTCGATCAGCCCACGCACCCCACCGATCCGGCCACGCTGGCTCGGCTCGAGGTGCAATAGCTCGGCCTGCTCCGCAAGACGAAGGGCGCGATCGGTCCTGCCTGCTTCCATGGCGGTTTCGACCGCCGAGAGCAGCCGCCGAGCGCGCATCGCGGGGTCGGGAGTGAGCGCCGCCGCACGCTCGAGCGCCGCGGCCGCGGAGGCATGACCGGTTCGGTCGCGGGCCCGATCCGCCGCGACTTCCAAAGCCGCAGCGACGATTTCATCCGGCCCCGTCGCAGCCGCGGCTCGGTGCCAGGCGCTACGGTCCGGATCATCGGCCAGTGCCGAGGCGATGGCGGCGTGCACCGCGATCCGCTGGGTGAAAGGTGCACTGTGATAGGACGCGGCACGCTTCAACGGGTGCCGAAACGTCACTGACGGTCCGGTGATGTTCACCATCCCGGAGCGCTCCGCCTCGGCGAGCGCGTCGGCGGTGAGCCCCATTTCGGTCAGCACCCGCAGCACAAGTCCGAGGTCACCGGTCTCCTCGGCGGCGACGACCAACATCGCGGCGCGGGCAGATTCGGACTGGTCCGCGATGTAGCGCGCGTAGCCGGTCTCCAGGCGGGATGGCAGCGGCAGCGGTCCCAGCTGCGGCGAATCGAGATCCATGTGCGGCAATTCGAGCAGCGCCAATGGATTTCCCGACGCTTCGGCGAGTATCCGGCGACGCACGGCCAGCTTCAGGTTCGGCCAGAAATCCGCGAGCATGGCTTCGGCATCGGTTCCGTCCAACGACGCGAGGCGCAGTTCCGGCAGACCGGGTGCGGTGAATTCGCTGCGACCGGCGAACAACATCACGATGCCTTCGGCACCGAGCCGGCGGGCCGCGAACAGCAGTGCGTCGGCGGACGGTCGATCAAGCCACTGCGCATCGTCGATCAGGCACAGCACCGGACCCTCGGCGGACAATTCGGCCAGCAGCGACAGCGTGGCGACCCCGACGAGGAACCGGTCGGCCTGCTCGGCCGGGCACAATCCGAGCGCACCCCGTAGGGCGTCGCGTTGTGGGGCAGGCACGGCGTCGAGTCGATCCAAAGTCGGGTTGAGCAACAGGTGCAGACCCGCGAAGGGAAGCTCGGATTCGCTTTCGATACCGGTGCAGCGCAACACCCGCCAGCGGTCCCCAACCAGTTCCTCGGCATGGCGCAGCAACGCGGACTTGCCCTCGCCCGCCTCGGCAATAACGGCAAGCGCACCACTTCGGGAACGGCGTGCCCGCTCCAGCAAGCTCCCGATCTGCTGTATTTCCGCAGCGCGACCGTAGAGCATGTACGACAACCTAAGCGGCCGGCGCGGAATCAGCAAACGCGGTTATCGGGCAGCTAACGCCGCGACGGCGGTGTAGTCGTGGGCCGCGATGATGTCGATTCCGTCGGGCACCGCGTGCAACCGGTGGATGGTCGCGAATGCCGCGTCCCGGTCGGCGTCGAACAGCTGACCGGGCATCGGCGCTTTTTCCCTGATGAGCTCGACCTGGAGCTTGTTCCACACCGCGTCACCGGCCAGCAGCACTCGACTGCCATCGTCGACCGCGAGCAATACGCCGATACTGCCCGGCGTGTGCCCTGCCAGATCGACCAGCAGCACCGAGCCGTCACCGAACAGGTCTTTGCTGCGCGGGAAGGTCAAGACCGGTGGCCCGTCGAGCTCGAAGGTATCGAAGGTGCGAGCACGCAGCGGGCCGCGAGCGACGCCCATCGGGGCATGCTCACCACCCATGGCCCAGGCGTGCTCGGCGGATGGGAGACGGACCACGACCGAGTCGGGCAGCTCGAGCAGACCCGACACATGGTCCCAGTGCAGGTGGGTCGGAATCACGAAGTCGATCGCGGAGACGGCGATATCGCGCGCGGCAAGCGCATCGGAAAGTCCGAGCACAGGTTTATCCGGCGCGACCAGCAACGGGATCGGGAACGGCAGCTCGGGAAGCACCCGATCGTGCACACCGGAGCACAGCGCAGGGTCGACAAGGAACCGCGCGCTCGAATGCTCGATCAGGTAGGCCGACATCGTCATCGGCAGCTCGCCCAAGCTGCGCACCCCCTCGGCGACGATGGTCGTCGGCACCGACATCCTGGCCTGCATCAGCACCGTGAGACCAACGGTGGCCGTCGCGGGCGGCAGAGGCTGTGGGTTCAGGCTCGCGAGCAATGCGGCATCGGGGCGACGCGGCCGCAACAACCGGCCCGGCGTGGCCGCGACCGCGGCGCAACACCGCAGGAGAGTGGGCAGGGTCGGCGTCCGCTCGCTGCTGTCGGGCATCGTGCCACCGTATGCGATAGCACCGGAAGATGGACGAACCGGGAGGCCAGACAATTCCCGACCTTGCCCATGGAGATTTCTGCGGCATAATTTCTGGGGCGGCAACTTCCGGTCGAAGGGGGGCGAGACGTATGGTGTCCAGTCCGCGGACCGCGCTCACCATCGCCGCCATCGCCGCGATCGCCAGTCTGCTCGGAATCGATGCGGCGGCCGTATCGACCAGCACCCCGTTCAGCGACATGGGACTGAGCTCACTTCAGCTCGCCAGGCTCACGGCACACCTGGAAGATGCCATGGGCGTGGAGGTTTCACTCACCGCGCTGTTCGACCACCCGGATATCGAGCAACTGGTCGAGTACCTCGCGGTGCCATGACAACCACCACACCGAACCGGCCGCATGCGCCGGTATCCATCGTCGGGATCGGCTGCCGGGTTCCCGGTGCCGCGGGCGTTGCCGACTTCTGGCGAATGCTGCTCGATGGCACCGACGCCACCGGCGAGCCACCGGCCGGACGGCTCGGTGCGCGCCGTGGCGGGTATCTCGACGATGTCGAATCCTTCGACAACGATTGGTTCGCCATCTCCGGCCGGGAGGCCGCGCTGATGGATCCACAGCAGCGGCTTGCGATCGAAGTCGCGGTCGAGGCCATCGATGACGCGGGAATCGGCTATCGCACAAAGGGTTCCGCGGCCGCGGTGATCTTCGGTGCCTGCGCCTACGACCACGGCATCTCGGTGCTCGGACACGGCGGGAACGATGCGCCCTACGCGGTGACCGGATCCGCGCTGAGCATTATCGCCAATCGGCTGTCCTACGTGCTCGACCTGCACGGACCGAGCCTGGTGGTGGACAGCGCCTGCTCGTCCTCGCTGGCCGCGGTCGATCTCGCGCTGCGCTTGCTCGCCGACGAAGCGGTGCCCTTCGCCATCGTGGGCGGTGTCAACCTCACGCTGCTACCGCATACCTCGGATTACCTGGCCGAGGGCGGGTTCCTCGCGCGCGACGGTCGCTGCAAACCATTCGACGCCGCGGCCGACGGCTACACCCGCAGCGATGGCTGCGGTGTGATCATCTTGCAGCGCACCGCCGACGCGCTGCGCGAAGGCAACCGGGTGTACGCGGAGATCGTCGGATCCGCGGTCGGCTCGGGCGGACGCGCCAACGGTCTCTACGCGCCGAACGGCCGCGCCCAGCAGGACACCGTGCGCGCCGCGTGGGCCGGTGCCGGGCTCGACCCCTGTACCGCCGGATACCTCGAATGCCACGGCACCGGTACACCATTGGGTGATGCGGTGGAGATCGGTGCGCTCGCGGCGGTACTGCACGGCGGTCGCGGCGAACCGACCTGGATCGGATCGGTCAAATCCAATATCGGCCATCTGGAGGCGGCCGCGGGCGTGACCGGCCTGATCAAAACGGCACTGTCCATCCGCAACGGCGTGATCGCACCGACCATCAACTTCCACACCGAAAACCCGCTGCTCGAACTCGCCGAGCGCGGAATGCGCGTCGCGACGGAACCCATCGAGTGGGGCGATACCCCGGTGGCGCAACGCCGTGCCGGGGTGAGCTCGTTCGGTTTCGGCGGCACCAATGCCCACGTAGTACTGCGCGGCCTTGCCGATGCGCACTCGCGACGCGGCGGCGAACCACCCGTGCTGATAGCGGTGAGCGGACGCGATATCGCGGACCTGCGCGCACGTGCGCAGCGTTGGGCTGATCTGCTCGATCCCGATCCCGACACTGCTGAGCCCGACACTGCTGACACAGCACATGGCACCTCTGACGCGGCACATGGCACTGTTGACGCAGCACATCGCACTGCTGACGCGGCATGTGACAATTCCGGCTCATTGCGGCAATTCGGTTCGGCCACCGCGCGATTGATTCCGGAGAATACTCGGGCCACAGTCGTCGCCTCGGATACCGGCGAGGCGGTCCGTCGCCTGCGGGCGCTGGCCCGCGGCGACTACGGCACCGGTGTGCTCGGCCCCGGTTCGGTACGGCGGCGGGGTGGTGTCTTGTTCCTGTTCTCCGGACAGGGTGGCCAGCATACGAAAATGGGGCGGGCGCTCGCGGCACGCTATCCGGTATTCGCCTCGTCCGTCACGGCGGCGGCCGATGCGATTGCCGATGCGGGCGGGCCGCGGATCTGGACTCCCCGCAAGGGGTTCGCGCTCGGCTCCCCCACCGCGAGCAACGGCAGTGCCGCCACCGAACTCGTGCAGCCCGCGATGTTCGCCTTCCAGGTGGGGATGGCGAAACTATTGGCATCGTGGGGTGTCACGCCGGACGCGGTCCTCGGCCACAGCCTCGGCGAAGTAGCCGCAGCGGCCGTCAGCGGCGCGTTGTCGTTGTCGGATGCGGCGCGAGTCATCGTGCGACGCAGCGGAATATTGGCGCAACTCGACGGCCACGGGGCGATGGCGGTGGTGGAGGCGGCGCCGGAGGAAGCGGCGAGTCTGGTTGAACCGCTGCGCGCGATGGTGGGCATCGCGGCGATCAACGGGCCGCGTTCGGTTGTCGTCTCCGGCGCACCGAAGTACGTGGACACCGTTGTGCGCAGGGCGAAGCGCCGTGGACTGTTCGCGCAGCGGATCGCCGTGGATTTCGCCGCGCACAGCCCACAGGTTGCCGCGGTGCTGCCGGAATTCACCGACGCGCTCCACGACCTCGACCCCCTGGCGCCGCACACGCCCGTCTATTCCACCGCGCACCGAGGCAAAAGGATTGCCGCGGCGGAGATGGACGCCGACTACTGGGCCGACAATGCTTCCAAGACAGTCGAACTGGCCGCCGCTCTCGAGCGGGCCGCCACCGACGGACTTTCCACCGTGCTGGAGATCGCACCTCATTCCGTGCTCATACCCGCAGTCCGTGAGTATGACGACTTCCGCGATTCGGCCTACCCGGTCGCAAGCCGCGACGACGAGGCAGCGACCTTTATCGCCGGCCTCGGGCATCTCTACATCGAGGGCCGATCAGTCGACTGGTCCGCGCACGGGCCATTCACCTCGACACCGCCGCCTCGGCGTTGGATCAAGCAGCGATTCCCGCTGATCAGCGCGCCCGACCGCCGCATTCCCGTCGCGCCCGATAGCCACCCGCCGGTCGTGGCCGATGGCGCCGTCGCCACACCCGTCGATTCCAGCACCCTCGCGCGGCACACCGGAAACGACGAGGACGCTCGCATCGGCGAATCCGTTTTCCCCGCCGACGATCTCAAAGACCACGTAGTGCATGGCGTGCCGACAGTGCCAGCGGTGTTCTGGCTGCGCCGATTGCTGAAGGTGGCGCACTCGTCGGCGCGGGGAACGACGGCCACGATGCTCGGCGACTTCGTGGTGCACGAACAAACCGACCTGACCGCGCTGCCAACGGTTACCTACCGGCAGGACGCCGAAACAGGAACTGTACGAGCGGAGACCACAGGGGCTGGGACACTCGCTTCGGCTCGGCCCACCGGTAGCCCGACGCCTGCGCACATTGTCGCGTGGATGCGCGTGGTCGACGCGAATCGTGCTGCGCGCCATCGTATGTCCGCGATTGATCCTGAGGTGTTCTACGACGCCCTGCGCCGCCGACAGCTCGAATACGGACCGGCCTTCCGCGCACTGCGTGTCATCGAGGCCGGATATGGTTGCGCACTGGGCACTTTCGATGCCGCGCCGCTGCACCGCGCGGCGACACTCGACGGCTGCCTGCACCTGCTCGCCGCGGCCGGCTTCGACGGTCTTCCCTCCGATGCGGTCCCCCTGCCGATCGGCCTCGAATCCGCGTGGCTGTCCACGGAATCGGATCGGATGGTGCTCGAGGCGCACGCGATTGTGCGTGAACGCACGGATACCGGCCTGACCGGTGACATCGTCGGCACCGACCAATACGGTGTGCCCGTACTGGCCCTTTCTGGTGTCGCGGTGCACTTCGCGACGCTGAACGGAAACCGGTCGCGGATCGAATTCAATTCGGCCACCGGCCCTTTCCGTCGAGAGACTTGGGATCCGGTGCAACTCGGATGGGCGACCGACACGTCGGCAGGCCGCACGGCATCGGGATCCAGCCGTGCGCAACGGGCGCTCGTGATCGGGGAATCAATGTCGGCCGTTCGGCTGACCAGGGAACTCGACCGCACGCTGCCCACCGAGCGGGTCGCGCGCGAGCCCGACGCGGCGGGGCCGATCGTCTCCGCGGTGCTCGCGGGCCGGACAATGGCGGCCCGCACCGCGGTAGTGCTGGTCTGGCCGTCCGAGCCCGATGCCGAACAGCTGAAGAGATTCACCGGCACCGGCACCGTCTCGACCGTCGGGCGCATCCTCGATGTGATCCAGCGCGTCCAAGCCGTCGATGCCACAGGTTCATTGACGGTCGTGCTCCCCGACCACAGCATGCCCGCTTTCAACCCGGCATCGGCCGAGACCGGCGGCGGCGACAGCTCGGTGCCGATGGCGATCGCCGGGTTGGTGCGCTCCCTTCAGCTCGAATCGGGACGAGACGTACGGCTGGTGTGGAGCGATGGTTCCGCCGAGAGCACCGCGCTACTGCGCGGCATCATCGTCGACATATCCGCCGAACAAGCCGCCCTTGTGCCCTCTGAGCTGCGAATTTCACTCGGCCGCACGGCCACTCGCCGGTTCATCCCCGCGCGCCTGCGTTCCACGTCTCCGGCGCCCATCGATACCAACGGCACCTACGTTGTCACCGGTGGACTCGGTGCGCTCGGTGCCGTCGCGGTGCGCTGGCTGCTCGACGCGGGGGCGCACGATGTGGTGGTGCTGACCCGCGCTCCCCGACCGGTGCCCGCACTGCTTGAGGGTATGGAGGACCGGATCGTCGTTGTTCGGTGCGACGTTGCCGATCGAAACGATCTCGGCAACGCGCTCAACGATATTCGAGAATGCGGCTCGACGATCCGCGGCATCGTGCACGCTGCGGGAAGCCTGGAGGACGCGGCATTCGACGCCGTCAGCAGTCGGCAGCTCGCCAGGATGTTCGCGCCGAAGCATCGCGGCGCGAACAATCTGATCGAACTCACCGCGGCGGATCCCACCGATTTCGTGCTGCTGTTCTCCTCGGCCACCGGCGCACTCGGCGCACCCGGGCAGGCCGCCTATGCCGGTGCCAATGCCGCGATGGACGCGCTCGCTCTCGCCCATCCGGGCCGTCGGGTGTCGAGTATCGGCTGGGGCGTATGGGAATCCGGGCTCGCTCGAGCCGCCGGTGGGGCCGCACACATGCGCCGCGCGGGAATCTCCGCGTTCACCGCAGCTCGGGGGACCGAGCTGCTGGCGCAAGTGCTGCACTACGACGGCGACTACCTTCTCGCGCTCGACTACGCGCCGACTTCCGATTCGTCTCCGATCGCGGTGCGGCTCAGAGATTTGCTCGCCGCCGCCGGAAAGTCCGCAGCGAGTGCCGAATCGACGCCGATCGACGCGGCTGGCTCGAATCCGCTTCGAGTCGAAGAGAATCCGGCCGAGTCGCTGAACGCGGCCATCCGTATGGTGCTCGGTGCCACCCTCGATCTTCCTGCCGAAAACATGCATCCCACAGCCGATTTCAATGAACTCGGCCTCAGCTCGTTGCTCGGCATCGAAATGCGCCGCAGGCTGGAAACCCGGCTCGGCATCCGAATCTCGACTGCCGAACTCTTCGAGCACCCGACCATCACCGCACTCGGCGCCGCCTTGGCGGACCGGGTCGCCGGGACGAATCCTCCTGGGGTCACGTGACACCGGCTACCGGACCGCCACATAACGAGCTGGCCGTCCGGGTCGCCGAGTGGGCTCGCATCAAACCCGACGCCGACGCCTATACCGAATTGCGTTATCGCGGTGCCGAATGCGTGCCGGTCACATTGAGCTACGCCCGATTACATTCGGTCGCGGGAACACTCGCACAGCAGCTGAGGATCTCGACCGATACGGGCGACCGGGTGGCGATCATGTGCGCACACGGCCTCGACTATGTCATCGCTTTCCTGGGTTGCCTCTACAGCAACCGTGTCGCCGTCCCACTCTTTCCAGCAACGGGCATCCGCAACCGCGACCGCGTAGACGGCGTGCTCGCCGACGCCCGGCCATCGCTCAGTCTGATCTCGGCAACGGACCGGACGACTTCAGAGCTCTTCGGCCCGGCACTCGGCCGCGTATTCGCACTACCGGCGGATGTCACCGTCGCGGCGGCGGTGCCGAATCCGGTCATCGATACACTCCGCGCTGATCTCGCCTACCTGCAATACACCTCCGGCTCCACCAGGACACCTGCCGGAGTCGCGGTCACCCATGCGAATTTGGCTGCGGCACTGGGACAGCTGTGGTCTTCGGTGCCCGCGACGCGAAACAGCCCCATCGTGACCTGGCTGCCGTTCTTCCACGATATGGGCCTCGTCTTCGCCCTGTCCCTACCGTTGTACTCAGGGGTGCACGGGGTGACCGTGGCGCCCGCGGAATTCGTGAAAAGGCCCATCCGCTGGCTGCGTGCCTGTAGCGACTACCGGGCAGGCGCCACGGGCGGGCCCAACTTCGGTCTTGCCCTCGCTGTCTCGGCGACCACACCCGAGGAGCGGGACGGATTGGACCTATCCGGACTGGAGACGCTGCTCAACGGCGCCGAACCGATCCGCGCCGATGTGCTGGCAGACTTCACCGAAACGTATGCCGCCCAAGGCTTCCGCAACCGGGCGCATACCCCCGGGTACGGACTGGCCGAGGCGACACTTTCAGTGACGGTGTGCGCACCCGAGGACGAGCCCGTCGCACTCCGATTCGATCGTGCGGCCTTGGCACACGGCCATGCGGCCACGTCACCCGATGGCGTCCCACTCGTCGGCTGCGGGACCGCGGCGCGCCAACGTGTCGCGGTGGTGCATCCGGTCGAGCGGATCGAGGTCGCCGAGGCGACCGTCGGTGAAATCTGGGTCGCGGGCCCGAATGTTTGTGCGGGCTACTACAACAACCCCGATACGACCTCGGAGAGCTTCGGCCTCCGCCTGCCCGGCAGCACCGCATCCTGGTTGCGCACCGGCGACCTCGGCTTCTGGTACGACGGGCAACTCTATATCGCGGGGCGGCTCAAAGATCTCATCGTCATCGATGGGCGCAACCACTACCCGTCCGATATCGAGACGACGGTGACCGCGTGCGCGCCCGAGGTCCGTCCCGGTCACGTGACGGTATTCGGACACGACGACGACCACCGCGAAAACCTGGTCGTGGTCGCCGAACTAGCGAAAGCCGACCCCACCGAAGCCGACGAACTAACCGCGCTCGCACAGCGGATCCGAGTCGCCATCGCCGCCGCCCACCAGGTGAGCGCGGATGCGGTGGTCCTGGTCGAGCCAGGGCGGATCCCGAAGACCTCCAGCGGCAAACTGCGGCGCGGCGAATGCCGGGCACTGTACGGCGCGGGACGACTGCCACATCTGGCCGTCGTCGGCACCCGCCCACCACCGGGCCGGACGTAGCGCTTCGAATAGCACGAGACGGCGACACGGATGCGCGCGAATCCCCATTATCGGATGCCACGGCCGCGATGATGAGGCCTATGGCGACCGAAATCATCTCCGTGACCTGGAAAGACCATCCCGAGGAACATGATTATCCCGCGGCGGCGGACTACCTGGAGCTGCTGGCCGAACCGGAAGTCGTCGACGCCGTCGTCGCGGAACTGCGCGACGCGCCGATCGTGCACAAGAAGGCCAAGGACCTCCTGCGTGCCGCCGGACTGGAACTGCTCGGTGCCGAGAATCCGCACGTTCGACGGGATCTCATCAAGATCAATAACGGCACTGCACTTTCGCCGATCCTGCTGGTGCGCGGCGACTTCCGCACCGGTGTACCGATGGTGATCGCCGACGGCTACCACCGGGTGTGCGCCATCCACTGGGCCGACGAGAACATCGAGATTCCCGCGAAAATCGCCGCCCTGCGGTGACGTTCTCGACCCTGGCCCTTGTCATCGCGCTCGGTTTGTGCGGACCGATATTCGCCTTGCGCCGGTCCTGGCACCTACCGGTAATTCTGGGTGAGTTGGTCGCCGGAATCATTTTCGGCAGTACCGGTTTCGGTGTACTGCACACCTCTGATCCGATGTTCACCTTCCTGGCGGACATGGGTTTCGCGGTGGTCATGTTCGTGGCGGGGGCCCACGTCCCGGTGCGGGATCCTGTCGTGCGAACGGCACTCGGGATCGGTGGCCTGCGTGCCGTGATTGTCGGATTACGCGCCGTGGCAGCGGGTTTCGGTATAGCCCACTGGTTCGGCACCGGGCACGGCGCCATCTACGCGGTGCTCATGGCGTCCTCGTCGGCAGCGCTGGCGCTACCGATCATCGACTCACTCGGCATGCATGGTAGGCCGGTCCTCGCGCTGACGGCCCAGGTCGCCATCGCCGATACCGCGTGTGTGGTCGCGTTGCCGCTCGTCATCGATCCCGCCAACGCGGGCCGCGCGGCAATCGGCGCCATCGCGGTCGCCGCGGCGGCCGCCGCCCTGTTCCTGGTTTTGCGGCAGCTGGAGCTCTCAGGCACCCGACGCCGCGTGCATCGACTATCGGAGGACCGCTCCTTCGCACTGGAGCTGCGGGTGAGTCTCGCGGCACTCTTCGCGCTGTGCGCGCTGGCCACCCAGACTCATGTGTCGATCATGTTGGCAGGCTTCGCCGCCGGGCTCGCGGTTGCCGGAATCGGGGAACCTCGCCGGGTCGCCAGGCAGCTCTTCGCCATCAACGACGGCTTTCTCGGTCCATTGTTCTTCGTCTGGCTCGGCGCTCGGCTCAATCTGCGCGAGTTGGGCGAGCACCCCCGACTCATCGGGCTCGGACTACTCCTCGGCGCGGGAGCCGTCCTCGTGCACCTGGCGACCAGAGCCATCGGGCAGCCACTCCCCCTCGGCGCGCTCGCTGCGGCACAGATCGGTGTGCCGGTCGCGGCGGTAACCGTCGGCACGCAGCTGCACGTCCTGGTACCTGGAGAATCATCGGCTCTGATGCTCGGTGCGCTGTGCACGATCGCCGCGGCCGCGCTAGCGGCGAGCCGGATCGCGGGCACCACGAGGGCCGATAAGTAGCGGCCGGGGTTCAGTCGTCTTCACGGCCGAGTAGCCGATCGGTCTCCCGGCGTTCACGTTTGGTCGGCCGACCGGAACCACGGTCGCGGCGCGGCATCGTCGCGAGGATCTCGCGGGACGGCGGCGGCGGGCTGTGGTCGATGAAGCATTGCGCGGCAATCGGGGGACCGACACGTTTGGTGACGATTCGCTCCACGATCACAATGCGCTCGATACCACCGGCGCGGATGCGAACCTCATCGCCGGGGCGTACGGGCTGGGCAGGCTTGGCCGCGGCGCCATTGACGCGGACGTGCCCTCCACGACACGCCTCAGCGGCCGCGGACCTCGTTTTGAACAGACGCACCGCCCACGTCCACGAGTCGACTCGCGCCTGTGTCGCGGCGGTTTTGGTGCCGGGTACGGCTTGGGCCACCCGTTAGACGATACGGCGCGCCGTAACGACCATGTCGGGACGCAGGGTGGTGTAGGTAACAGGGTCACCCGACTGGACCGCGTTGAGCAGCTTGCCGTCGCCCGCGTACATCCCGACGTGGCCGCCGCCGTTGGTCACGACGATGTCACCCGGCTGCAGGTCCTGGAACGCCACCGGCGCGCCGACGTGCGACTGCTCGAAGCTGGTGCGCGGCAGATCGACTCCGGCCTGACGGTAGGCCCACTGGACCAGTCCCGAGCAGTCGAAGCTGTAGGGTCCTGCGGCACCCCAGGAGTACTGGGCGCCGACCTTGGTCTTGGCGGCGTCGAATGCGATGTTCGCAGGAGTCGCCGGGGCTGCCTGGAACATCCCCTGAAGATTGGGCGCACCGAAGCTGGGCAACTGCATCTGCGGTGCGGACATGCCCTGCTGTGGCGCGGGCATCGCGGTCATCGCCTGCTGAATCTGCTGGTTGAGCTGCTGAACCGGCTGCTCGAACCCCTGCGGGACCGGGACGTCGAAGTCTCCGATACCGGGGATATTGATGGTTGCGGCCATCGCCGGGATCGCGGGCATCGCACCAGTCGATGCGGCCACTGCGCCCATGACGAGGGCACCCTTGACGGAATTCGGTAGCCGAGAATCCCGCTGCAAGCTGTGTTTACCCACCGAGCTGAGTCTCCGATCTTCCTACTCACCCGCCGACCGGATCAGCTGACGGGCCAAGATCGGCCCTACCTCAGACGAAACCTGTAGGTCCCCGGCACGACGACCGAGACATGTTGGCCCCGACAGCCGATTAGGCGGTGACTCCCTGGCGCCGTTTCTCTTACGAAGCGACAGACTCCATGAAGTCACGAAGAGATTACGATGCGGGCGCGGTGTTGTCCAGCGCACAGGCCAGTGCGTTTTGTGGTCTCGGCAAATTGCCTGTACGAGCGGCCGAAAAGGCGACACGCCCGACTGATCACGACACGATATCGGCGATTGCGAACCCGTTATCCAATCGAAAGTCGCGGGCGGATCCGGTAGTGCGCGATCAGAATTCGGACGCTCGCCCAAGATCATCGCCGGGCCGCTCGGCCGACGACCGCTCCAGTCTGTCGATACGGCGGCGCGCCTCGGCAAGTTCGAGCTCGAGCCGACCGAGCGCTATGACCAGCGGCCCGACCGCCAGATCGGCGACAAGCTGCGGATCGTCGAGACCACTCTCGATCGCCTCCAGGATGTTGGAGCGGATGCGTTCGGCCACCGTCGCTCCGGCAGGCACGTTCCAGGATGCGACCACCTCAGCGGAGTTGTCTGGAGCGGATTCCTCGGACATGCCCCTCCGTCCCGCGCTGGATCGTAGACCGAACGGCCACCAGCGTAGAGATTTTCGCGGTGATAGCAACAGTGCAATAAACCAAGCCCTCGATTAGCGACGCTAGCAATATCTAGGACGCGTGGTAGACATCCGCAGATTTATAGGAGATGACACGCTACGGTGTGTGGGCATGGACCCCGTGCGGAATCCGTATGCCCCAGGAGCCGGACAGCGCCCACCCGAACTGGCCGGGCGCGATAAGCAACTCACTGCTTTCGACATTGTGCTGGAACGCGTCGCGCGCGGCAGGCCGGAGCGCAGCGTCATGCTCACCGGGTTGCGTGGGGTCGGAAAAACGGTGCTGCTCAACCAACTTCGCTCCGCCGCGGTCTCCCACGGTTGGGGCACCGGGAAAATCGAGGCGCGCCCGGATCAAGAACTGCGCCGTCCACTGTCCTCGGCACTGCACATGGCGGTCCGCGCGATCGCCATGGCGCACCGCAATCCGGAGCGGGTCGACGACTTCCTCGGCATCCTCAAGGCTTTCGCGCTGCGCTCCACCGCCGACAAGGGCATGCGGGAGCGCTGGCAGCCGGGCATCGACGTGCCCGCGGTAATCGGTCGGGCCGATTCCGGCGATATCGAAATCGATCTCATCGAACTATTCAAGGAGGCGGCCGCGCTCGCCAGCGACATCGGCGTCGGCATCGCGATCTTCATCGACGAGATGCAGGACCTCGGCCCCGAGGACATCTCCGCCATCTGCGGCGCCTGCCACGAATTGAGCCAGGACGCAGCGCCACTCATAGTTGTCGGGGCGGGCCTTCCGCATCTGCCCGCGGTGCTTTCCGCGTCGAAGAGCTACTCGGAGCGACTGTTCAGCTATCACCGCATCGACAGGTTGGACCGCGAATCGGCGGACCAGGCGCTGATTGCGCCCGCCGAGCGTGAAGAAGTGAAATTCACCGACGAGGCACTGGATTCGCTGTACCAAAAGGCCGACGGCTACCCCTATTTCGTGCAGGCTTACGGCAAGGCGGCCTGGGATCAGGCGCCGGAGAGCCCGATCGGCATCCAGGATGTCGAGGTGGCCGCGCCGACCGCCGAGGAGGAACTGGCCGTCGGCTTCTTCGGCTCTCGCTATGAACGCGCAACACCTGCCGAGCGCGAATACATGCGCGCGATGGCGGATCTGGCAGGAGACGACGGTCCGGTGGCGACCGCCGCGGTCGCCACCGAACTCGGCCGCAAACCGGCCTCGCTTTCGCCTGCCCGCGACGGACTGATCAAGAAGGGGCTGATCTATTCGGCCGAGCGCGGCACCATCGGTTTCACGGTGCCGCACTTCGGTCGCTATCTGCGCAGCGTCTGATCAATAGGCGTACCTCCGCCTTCGCTCCGGCCATGCGCGACGTACCTCCGCCTCCGCTCCGACCGTGCGCGGCGTACCTTTGGCCTTCGCTACGGCAATGGGCGGTCCAAGGACGGACTTCGTGCGGCTGCGTCGATCAGAAATCCATGGGCCGATAGACCTACCGGCGGGTAACTAAAGTTTCTACACTCGAATGTGACCCTGATCACCTCCGAGGAGGAACTCCATGGCGACCACCACGAAAGTCGACGCGACCGAAGAACAGGCCCGGACACTGGTCGAGGAATCTCGCGAAACCAGTTGGGTCAAACCATCGTTCGCCAAGGAGATGTTCCTCGGGCGCTTCCGGCTCGACCTGATTCACCCCTACCCACAACCCAGCGACGAGGACGCCGCGCGCACCGAGGCCTACCTGGCCCGGCTCCGGCCGTTCTGCGAGAAGATCGACGGCGCCGTGATCGAAGCGGAGTCCCGAATCCCGGACGAGTACGTGAAGGGCCTCGCCGAACTCGGCTGCTTCGGCCTGAAGATCTCGGAAGAGCATGGTGGCCAGGGACTTTCCCAGGTCGGCTACAACCGGGCGTTGATGCTGATCGGCTCGGCGCACCCCGCCCTCGGGGTGCTGCTTTCGGCGCACCAATCCATCGGTGTCCCCGAGCCGCTGAAGCTGGCGGGCACCGCCGAGCAGAAGGCCGAGTTCTTGCCACGCTGCGCGGCCGGCGCGGTCAGCGCCTTCCTGCTCACCGAACCCGACGTCGGCTCCGACCCGGCCAGGATGGCGAGCACCGCGACCCCGACCGAGGACGGCGAGGCCTACGAGCTCAATGGCGTCAAGCTGTGGACCACCAATGGCGTCGTCGCCGAACTACTGGTGGTGATGGCACGGGTGCCGAAGAGCGAGGGGCATCGCGGCGGCATTTCGGCGTTCATCGTCGAGGCCGATTCGCCGGGGATCACGGTGGAACGGCGTAATTCGTTCATGGGCCTGCACGGCATCGAGAACGGCGTGACAAGGATGCACAACGTCCGCGTCCCCAAGCGCAACCTGGTCGGCCGCGAGGGTGACGGCCTGAAGATCGCGCTCACCACGCTCAACGCCGGCCGCCTCGCCATCCCCGCGCTGTGCACGGCAGCGTCGAAGTGGTCGCTGAAGATCGCGCGGGAATGGAGCACCCAGCGGGTGCAGTGGGGTAGGCCGGTCGGCGAGCACGCCGCCGTCGGCGCGAAGCTCTCGTTCATCGCGGCCACCACCTACGCGCTGGAAGCGTCGCTGGATTTGTCCGCGACGATGTGCGATGAGGGCCGCAACGACATCCGGATCGAGGCGGCGCTCGCGAAACTCTGGGCCAGCGAAATGAGCTGCCGGATCGCCGATGAACTCGTGCAGATCCGAGGTGGGCGCGGCTACGAGACGGCCGCTTCGCTCAAGGCGCGCGGCGAACGTGCGGTCGGCGCAGAGCAGTTGGTCCGCGATCTGCGGATCAACCGCATCTTCGAGGGCTCGAGCGAAATCATGCGACTGCTGATCGCCAGGGAAATGGCCGACGCGCACATGTCGGCCGCTGGTGCGCTCGTCGATCGCAACGCGGAGTTCAAGGCCAAGGCCAAGGCCGCGGTCGGTGCGACCGGGTTCTATGCCAAGTGGTTCCCGCAGCTCGCCGTCGGCGCGGGCACCGTGCCCGCGACCTATGCCGAATTCGGACCGCTGGCACGGCATCTGCGTTTCGTCGAGCGCAGTTCACGCAAGCAGGCCAGATCGCTGATGTACGCGATGGGCCGCTGGCAGGCAGGTCTGGAGTACCGGCAGAACTTCCTCGGCAGGATCGTCGATATCGGCGCGGAGCTGTTCGCGATCTCGGCGGCGTGCGTACGAGCCAAGGCACTGCGCGCCGCGGGCGCCGAAGAAGCCACGGCCGCGGAGGAACTCGCCGATACGTTCAGCAGACAGTCACGAGTGCGGGTGCGCGAACTGTTCGACGCACTGTGGGACAACACCGACGACGAGGACAGCGCTCGCACCCGCGGCGTGCTCGATGGTCGCTACCGCTGGCTGGAAGACGGCGTGCTCGATCCCAGCGAGGGCACCGGGCCGTGGATCTCCGAATGGCAGGTGGGTCCGTCGACCGAGGCGAACCTGATACGCCCGTTCTTGCCCTCCACCAGAACCCACGCGTAATCACGCACGGGTAGTCGCGGCCTCGATCGGCCGCACATCGACGTCGCGCCGGTAAGCCCGAACCACCAGCGCGACCTCGGGTGCGGTCGATCGCACTTTCTGCCTGAGTCTTGGAAAATAACTAGATATACGAAGAAGGTCGATATGGCGGGGATGACCGTTCGATAACAAAATCTAGGGGGCTCTAGGGAACCGGCCGACCCACCGATACTCGGCGAGCCGAGCAGGCGATCATGCGCGTCTACGCGGATCTAGCGTTTGACCTATCTTTTCGTAGATTCGCCGATCGAGGTCCGAGCAGGCCCAGGGCGATGTCGATCACCGGCGTCAGTTGCGCATCGTGTGCATAACGGCAGGTATGAGGCGCTAACGCGAAGGAAACAACTATCGACAACCGGGCAAGAGCACTTAGGTCCCAAGGTGACCCGATAGTCCAGGAGAACCTTATGTCCACGATCATCGCCCGCTTCGCCGCCGACCATGACGGCCACCGCATAACGGTCTCGGCCGACGACGGCATCCCGATTTCGGTCCGCACCTTCGGAACCGACACCGCGCCGCTGACCGTGATCTTCGTGCACGGACATTGCCTGCGCACCGAATCCTGGTTTTTCCTGCGCGACGAACTGTTGCGCCAGTGGGGATCCGATACCCGGATGGTCTTCTACGACCATCGCGGCCACGGGGAATCGGGCGTCGCCGATCCCGCGAGCTACACCATCGACCAACTCGGGCACGACCTCGACGCCGTGCTGCGCGCGGTGGTTCCGACCGGCCCGATCATCCTGGTCGGCCATTCCATGGGCGCCATGGTCACCCTCGCCTACGCCCGCCTGTTCCCCGAGGCGATCGGCACTCGCGTGGTCGGCGTCGGCCTGATCGCGGGCGCCGCCAACGGCATCACCGAGGTCGGCCTCGGCCGCTTCCTGCACCGTCGCGCGGTGAGCTCGCTACAGGTAGCCGTGCTGCGGGCACCGCGGGTCATGCAGGCATCCAAGCGGCTGTCCCGCCGGATCTGCGAGCCGATCATTCGCGAGGCGAATTTCGGAACAAGGAAGGTCAACCCGAGAATGATCGCGGTCGCGACGGCGATGCTGAACGACACCCCGCTGCTGACTATGTCGAGCTTCCTCGTCTCGCTGATCAACTTCGACGAGACCGCGACGCTGCACCGGCTCGGCACCATCCCGGCACTGGTGCTCGCCGGTTCCGCGGACATCGTGGTGCCGTTCGCGCATTCGGTGGTGCTCGCCTCACAACTGGCCGGATCCGAGCTCGTCCGACTCGAGGGCGCGGGCCACAACGTGATGATGGAACGCGCGGAGGAAGTGGCGCAGTCCATCGTCGGACTCGTCGAGCGAGTCTTCGCCGGTATGCGCGGACAGGGGCCGGAGTACGCCGCGGTCAGCTGAGCCGGCGCCGATCCGCGCCCTGGCAACATTTGAGCGAACCGCCGAATCACATCCCGACGAGCCAAATCACGATTACTCACGTACTGTGTTGGAGATCACGTTGTGTGGTGAGTCACACAGCTTGGTGCGGCACGTTCCGAGGCAGATTCTGGAAAGACCGCTGTGCACCGAGTTCGTATGTCCGCCAAGGAACACAGGAGGTAACGATGCCCCGCAGCGATATCGCGGAACTCCGCTACGCCGTCGGCCAGCTCCGGCAATCCATCGGCGCACTGCGCTCCAACTATGGCGACGCAAACACCGTTCGACGATTGGAGAACGACCTCGAGCGGCTCGTCATCGACGCCGATGAGCTCGAGCAGTCGCCGCCGCCGGAGGTCACCCGCCGACCCGAGGACACCATCTATGTCCCGGACAGCAAGTCGGACGAGGCGGCCTGGATGGGCGCGCAGGACGAGGGCCTCGGCTTCCACTCCCGCCCGCGCACGAAGTAGACCGCGCACCCACAAGCAGTACTTGCTGGTCGCCGCCCGGAGCAGCATCGGGCGGCATTACCGTGCGTCTCAGGCTCGGTGTCTGCCGAATCGACGGGGACGAGAGCCGTGAAAGCGGGCGCCGAGCGGCGCGGTCGCGACCGGAGTCGTGCCCGCCGATTCGAAGAGGGCCGCGATGCCGTGATCGTGGCCGAGCGCGATCGCTTCCAGCCCGTAGCGCCCCTCGGTGCGCGCCAATTCGTGCAGCATCGTGGTCATGATGCGCAGGCCGGTGGCACCGACCGGGTGGCCGAGAGCTATCGCCGAGCCGTTGACGTTGAGCCGGTCGCTGGTATCGAGATCCCATTCCCTTGCCAGCGCGAGCACCTCGACGGCGAACCCCTCGTTGACCTCGACCAGATCGATATCGTCGAGGGTGCGGCCGGTCCGGCCGAGCAACTTGGCGACGGCGGGCGCCGCACCCAGAGTCGCTGCGCCGGAATCACATCCGGCGGCTGCCCAGCCGACGAGATAGGCGATCGGGGACAGGCCGAGGTCCTCGAGCCGATCTTCGGCAACGACCAGGCAGGCCGCGGCACCGTGCCGATGAGCGCTCATGTTCCCGGTGGTGACGACGCCATCGGAGATCAGCGGGCGCAGCTCGGCCAGGGTGCGCGTCGAGACATCCGCTCGCACACCTTCGTCACGCAAAATCTGATGCCGTGCCGCGGTGTCGGTGACGGAATCGGACCAGTCGTGGCCCTCCTGCACCACGCCGACCGGAATCACCTCGGCGCTGAAGTGGCCTTGCCGCCACGCGCGGGCGGCCTTGTGATGGCTGGCCACCGCGAAATCATCGGCTTCGACCCTACCGATCCCGTAATAGCGGGCCAGGTCTTCGGCATTGGCAAGATCGCCCCGGATCAGGTCACCATTGCCGGCGGCGGATTCCACCCCGCCCGCGACCACCACATCGGCGGCACCGGTCTGCACCATCATCGCCGCGGTGATCACCGCCTGTAGGCCGCTGCCGCAGCGGCGATCGGTGAGAAAACCCGGAACGGCGAAGGGCAACCCGGCGCCGCGGGCCGCGAGCCTGCTCAGCTCGGGCGTGCTGGTCGCGCCGCTATCAATGCAGGCCATCGCGACATCCTCGATGCGCATCGGGTCGATTCCGGACCGAGCGATGACCGCGGAAAGGACGGCCGAGGCAAGCCATTCCGGTGGCATTCCGGATAACGCTCCACCCTCGACTCCGCTCGGAGTTCGGGCCGGCGCCACGATCGCGGCTCGTCTCATGGTGGTGACTCCTTCCCCGGCCCGCCGGGCCGGTGCGACACACGCATCAGGCCACGTCAGCGGGTAGATCTCTGGGACAGGTCACCACAGATTTATTGCCGCCGTGTGACCATCGAACGGCCGATTATTCGACCCGGAGTCTCCTTTGTCAGAAACCCACTCGAATCACGTTCTGTTCAAGCCGAGTTCGATGCATTGCGGTCGGTTCGTCGCCGCGGGCAGCTCACTCGCGAGCTAGTCGATGTGGCGCAAATCACGGCCATTACGGCGGGTCGGTATTGCCGGGACCGCGCTCGAGTCATGCGGAAGGTGTCGTATGGTGCTCAGCATCACATTCAATTGCGGAGGGTAAAGATGACCATCCGCACAGCAGATCAGCGAGGCATCCACCAGTGAGTGCCGCACCGACCGCCACCCCGGAAACGGGGACGGGCGTCTTCAGTAAGGCAAGGGCTCGAATCTCCGAGCGCACGCTACGCACCGATCGATGGTGGGTGCCGCCGCTCGTCACCGTGCTCGGCCTCGGCGCCTTCCTCATCTATGCGACGATCAGATCGTTTGTGCGAACGGCATATTGGGTCGCGGACTACCACTACCTGACGCCGTTCTACTCGCCGTGCCTGAGCACCTCGTGCGTGGAGGGATCGACACATTTCGGCACGCCGTTCGGCGACCTACCCGCAATCGTGCCGCTCGGCTTCGTGGTGCTGCCGTTCTTGCTCGGCTTCCGGCTCACCTGCTACTACTACCGCAAGGCCTACTACCGCGCGGTGTGGTTCTCCCCGCCTGCCTGCGCCGTTGCCGAGCCACACGCCAAGTACACCGGCGAGACCCGGCTGCCGCTGATCATCCAGAACGCGCACCGCTACTTCTTCTATGTGGCGATTGTGGTTTCGCTGATCAACACCTACGACGCGATCACCGCGTTCCACGGCAAGACCGGCGGTTTCGGTTTCGGTCTCGGCAATATCGTGCTGCTCGCCAACGTGATCCTGCTGTGGGCTTACACCCTGTCGTGCCACTCGTGCAGGCATATCGCGGGCGGGCGACTCAAGCATTTCTCCGCACATCCGGTGCGGTACTGGTTCTGGACCCAGGTCTCCAAGCTGAACACCCGCCATATGGCGCTGGCCTGGACCACTCTCGGCACCCTGGTGCTTACCGACTTCTACGTGATGTTGGTTGCCAGCGAGACGATTTCGGACCTGCGGTTCATCAACTGAAGGAGTATTCGCGGCCATGCCAGAAGTGGAACGGCACAAGTACGACGTCGTCGTTATCGGTGCCGGTGGCGCCGGACTGCGCGCGGTAATCGAAGCAAGGGAACACGGCCTTTCCGTGGCGGTGGTGTGCAAGTCGTTGTTCGGCAAGGCACACACCGTGATGGCCGAGGGCGGATGCGCCGCCTCGATGGGCAATGCCAACGAAAAAGACAACTGGCAAACCCATTTCAAAGACACCATGCGCGGTGGCAAATTCCTCAACAACTGGCGCATGGCCGAGCTGCACGCCCAGGAGGCGCCCGACCGGGTATGGGAGCTGGAAACCTATGGGGCGCTGTTCGATAGGACCCCGGACGGCCGAATAAGTCAGCGCAACTTCGGTGGCCACACCTACCCGCGGCTCGCCCACGTCGGCGACCGCACCGGCCTCGAGATCATCCGCACCATGCAGCAGAAGATCGTCTCGCTGCAGCAAGAGGATTTCGCGGAAAGCGGCGACTACGAGTCACGCATCAAGGTCTTTCACGAACTCACCATCACCGAGCTGCTCAAGGATGGCGATCGGATCGCGGGCGCGTTCGGCTACTGGCGTGAATCCGGCAGATTCGTGCTGTTCGAAACGCCCGCCGTTGTGCTCGCCACCGGTGGAATCGGCAAGTCCTACAAGGTGACCTCGAATTCCTGGGAGTACACCGGGGACGGGCACGCGCTCGCACTGCGGGCCGGGGCCACGCTGATCAATATGGAGTTCTTGCAGTTCCATCCGACCGGTATGGTCTGGCCGCCGAGTGTGAAGGGCATCCTCGTCACCGAGGGTGTGCGCGGCGACGGTGGAGTGCTGAAGAACTCCGAGGGCGAGCGGTTCATGTTCGACTACATTCCGCCGGTCTTCAAGGGGCAGTACGCCGAGACTGAGGAAGAGGCCGATCAGTGGTTGCGCGACAACGATTCCGCGCGCCGCACCCCGGACCTACTGCCACGTGACGAGGTGGCCCGCGCGATCAACTCGGAGGTGAAGGCCGGTCGCGGCACCGAACATGGAGGCGTGTACCTGGATATCGCCTCGCGGCTGCCCGCCGAGGAGATCCGGCGACGACTGCCATCGATGCACCATCAGTTCAAAGAGCTCGCTGATGTGGATATTACGAAGGAGCCGATGGAAGTCGGTCCGACCTGCCACTACGTCATGGGCGGTATCGAGGTCGATCCGGACACCGGAGCGGCGACCGTACCCGGGTTGTTCGCGGCGGGCGAGTGTTCGGGCGGTATGCACGGCTCGAACCGGCTCGGCGGCAACTCGCTTTCGGACCTGCTCGTCTTCGGCCGACGGGCGGGCATGGGCGCTTCGAACTATGTCGAGCAACTGAGCGAGCGACCGGCCGTGGCCGACGCCGATCTGACCACGGCAGCGAACGCCGCTGTCGCACCGTTCGATCCGCCCGCAGCTGGCGCGGGGGAGAACCCCTACACCCTGCACACCGATTTGCAGCAGGCAATGAACGACCTGGTCGGCATCATCCGCAAAGAGCACGAACTCGAGCAGGCCATCGAACGCCTCGCCGAACTGCGTACCCGGTTCGCCGGGGTGCTTGTCGAAGGCCATCGACAGTTCAATCCCGGCTGGCATCTCGCCCTCGATCTGCGAAACATGCTGCTGGTCAGCGAATGTGTCGCGCAAGCCGCGCTATTGCGCACCGAGAGCAGGGGCGGGCACACCCGCGACGACCATCCGGGGATGGACGCCGACTGGCGCAACAGGCTGCTGGTGTGCTCGATCGACCCCGCCGATGCGAGCGAGACGGTGCCGGCGGTACGGGTCACGCCGGAAGAGCAGCTGCCGATGCGCGGTGACCTGCTCGCGCTCTTCGAGCTGACCGAGCTCGAAAAGTATTACAACTCTGACGATCTCGCCGCTCATCCGGCCGGTTCGACTACTGCCGCGAAAGGTGAGGCGTAGCAATGAGTTACGACGCCGATTTCCGCGTATGGCGCGGCGACAACGATGGTGGTGAGCTGCAGGATTTCACCGTACAGGTGAACGAGGGTGAGGTGGTGCTCGACATCATCCACCGGCTGCAGGCCACCCAGGCCCCCGATCTCGCGGTGCGCTGGAATTGCAAGGCGGGCAAATGCGGTTCGTGTTCGGCCGAAGTCAACGGGCGACCACGGCTGCTGTGCATGACACGGATGTCGACCTTCCAGCCCGAGGAACTGATCACCGTCACCCCGATGCGCGCCTTCCCGGTAGTAAGGGATCTGGTGACCGACGTGTCGTTCAACTACCAGAAGGCGAGGGAGATACCGTCGTTCACGCCGCCCGACGATCTGAAACCCGGTGACTACCGGATGAAACAGGTCGATGTGGAGCGCTCGCAGGAGTTCCGCAAGTGCATCGAGTGCTTCCTGTGCCAGGACACCTGTCACGTGGTTCGCGATCACGAGGAGAACAAGGCCGCCTTCGCCGGGCCGAGGTTCCTCATGCGGATCGCCGAACTGGAGATGCATCCGCTCGACGTCGCCGATCGCCGTGACCTCGCGCAGGACGAGCAGGGCCTCGGACTCTGCAACATCACCAAGTGCTGCACCGAGGTGTGCCCGGAGCACATCAAGATCACCGACAATGCGCTGATCCCGATGAAAGAACGAGTCGCCGATCAGAAGTACGACCCACTGGTCTGGTTGGGCAACAAGCTGTTCCGACGCTGATCGCGACGGGACAACCGGCCGGGTCGACACCCGGCCGGTCGGCGCACCCTTACAAGATAGCTACTACTCCGACAGCGACGACCCACACCAGCACTCCGACGAACAACGCCGACAAGAACGAGCCGGTGAGGACGAACACCCCCACCGCCGACACTGCGAAAAGCAGCGCGACGATCAGCCATTCCACCCAATCCCCCGGCCGCAATTTCCTGTACCGGGGGTGGGTAATTTTCAGCCCACGATCCACAAATTGTTGTCTACCCGGTATTTCGCCGGGGCAAACACACTTTCGTTGCCGAATCTCTGCCGTTTCGTGATCAACAACGGACGGCGGGTAACGCAACGCTCGTCACTCCAGCACGGCGAATTCAGCACGGCCCGGCGGGGTTGCCGCCGGGCCCGGCCTCATCTCTCAGGGGCGATCGAACTCGCCGTCGTGCACACCCGCGGTGAACGCAGCCCATTCGCCGGGGGTGAAGATCAGTACGTCACCGTCGGGGTTCTTGCCGTCGCGCAGGGCGACGTGGCCATCCTCCAGCAGGGCGACTTCGACACTGTCCTTACCCGCGCCGGTGCCTGCCTTGCGCCAAACCGCGCCTGCCAGATCAACCTGCGCGCCACGATTGATACTCACGATTCGGACTCCTTCAGAATTGGTCACTCGCCACGCGTGCAGTAAAACTGTCCCAGTCTCCCGGGCCGAACAATAGCGCGGGTCCACCGGGGTTCTTGCTGTCGCGGACGCCGACCCGGCCGCTGTCGAGGAATGCCACTTCCACGCAATCCTTGCCCGCGCCGCTGCGCGTGCTCTTGAACCATCGAGCACCAACCAGATCCGTACTCATGCCACATACTCCTTCGCTACCTGCCGCAACAGGTGCCTACTGGGTTGAATATCCAGCGCGCTGCGCCGGAGGCACTCGTGAGCCCGATCGTACCGCCGTACATCAGTGCGTCTTTCGAGGTAGAGATCCCCTGTGAAACCCTCCGCGTAAACCACCGGCGGCTCGATCGGCTGGCCCTTGCTATCGGTTCCGAACTCCAGAACCGTGAACGGTCCGGTGGAAACTCCGAGCGGAACACCGGCCGCGAACGGCAGGATACGCAGTGAAACGTTTTCGCGGGTACTGAAATCGGCAAGATGACGTAGCTGCGCCGCCATCACTTTGGCGCCACCGACCACCCTGCGCAATACCGACTCGTTGAGCACCACATCGACGGTCGCGGGGGAGACCTTCCTGGTGATCAAGGCCTGACGTTGCAGGCGCAGCTGGACGCGTCGATCCAGCTCCGCTTCGGAGTCGCCGGGGTAACCGAGCCTATTAAGCGCCATGGCGTATTCGGCGGTCTGTAGCAGGCCGAGGACCAGTTCGGATTGGTAGGAGCTCAGCTGCTGGGCGGAGGCCTCCAAACCGACATAGACATCGAAGTTTTCGGGGATCAGGTCGCCATAGGCATGCCACCAGCTCTTGACCGCCGCCTGCTGGGCGAGCCCCTTGAGACCGTCGGCGAGCTCGTCCGGTATGCCGTAAATGCGGCACAGCTCTTGGATATCTATAGTGCGGATGCGGTCGGCCTGGCCTTTTTCCAAGCGCTGCAAAGTACTTGCGCCCCACTCCATGAGCTTGGACGCCCCCGCGATGGTGAGGCCCGCCTGGGTGCGCCAGTCACGGAGATATCTGCCAAGCTGACGTCTCGGCAGGGTAGACGAGGCGCTGTCGGCGGATAGTCGGTCCGATCCCGCTGACGCTCTCACGGAACTCGTGGCTCCGGTCGACGATGCTTCCGACCTTTCCGATGTTCCCGCCGAACTCGATGACGCTCTAGCCGAACTCGCTGACGCTTCTGCTGAACTCGCTGACACAGCACGCTCCGTTCTGCGCTCGGATGCTCACCCAAGGGACACCCAGGGCGACCCACAAGCTCGGTTCCCCGTGACTTTGCTTGGGCAGAGGGCTCATTCGTCCACTATGGAGAATCCTCCCCTCCCGACTGGATTTCTTGCTGGGAATTCGCCCCAAATCTTTGGATATCCACCAAGGACGTCGCCCCGACACCGCCCCAATGGTGTGCTGGAAGTGTGCCCGGAGCCGAGCAGGCCCTGTCCCCTCCAGCTGCGAAAGCTCCGGGCACACAAACTGAATCGCACTTAGGAACGAGGAGTCATGGCTGTACATGTCATAGCGTCGTCCTTGATGACCAGCGATTTGACCTCGCATAAGGCCCGCAGCGTAGGTCAGGAGAACTGGGTGGTGTCCTATCTGCCCGGGCGCACACTGACCTGCGCGCAGGCGGTGGCAGCACTGCAGGTTGCTGAAGTTGTGCCAGCCCTTCTGGATACGATCGGTGCGCTCGCCGACGAGGTCGGCCTCACCGCACTGGAGGCCGTCGGCATGGCCGTTCGGCAATCGCCATGGGATGAGCCACCCGCCCAACATCAGCGCCGACTCCGGTCCGCCGTGCTTCGGGCAGAGGTCGCGTAATGCAACAGACCAACCTGAACATGCACGTCGCCGGGCTGCTGATCTGCGGGCGCGACCCCGGCATCATGACCAACGAACAAGCCCACGCCGCAATGCAACTGCACATCGACTGCACCGTCGATCGCTGCCGAGTCCGCCGCAGAGCCCGCACCACACTCGTCGAAGCGGGCAGGTGTGTGCTGGATCAGCGGGCGCTGCCGTATTGATCGCCGACCGGCACGAACGTCCGTTAGCGATGACGCCACACTTCGCTCGTGCCCGACACCGATCGCGGGCCGTGCGGGGCGCGTCCGCCGATGCGGGGTAGTAGCGGGTCAGTGCCAGGTGTGATCGGTGAGTGGGGTGCGCGGGCCGAACTTCGGTTTGTGCGCGAGACCGCTGATCTCCAGCAGGCGAATGGCCCGATAGCGGTGCGGACGAAGCGGTTCCAGGTATTCGACCATGGCGTCGTCGTCGATGGCGTGGCCCAACAGGGTCCAGCCGACGATCGCGGCAAGATGGAAGTCGCCGACCGACAGCGCGTCCGCGTCGCCGAGGGCACGTTGGCCGATCTCGGCCGCGGTCCACACACCGATCCCCGGCACCGTCCGCAGGCGGCGGGCGGCCTCTGCCGGATCGTGGGCGGCCACCCGTTCCAGTGCGTCCGCGAGCCGGGCCGCACGGACGATCGTTTGCGAACGTTGCGGGCCGACGTTGGCGCGATGGTAGGCCCAGGACGGTATGCGGCGCCAGGTATCAGCATCCGGGGGTAGCCGGAGGTCGGCCGGCGCGGGGCCGGGCGCTGGATCACCGAACTGCCGCACCAGCTTTCGCCAAGAGGCGCGCGCGGAGACGGTGTGCACCTTTTGTTCCAGGACCGCGGGGACCAGCGCCTCGAAGACAAGGCCGGTGCGCAGCATGCGCAGACCGGGAAATCGGCGGTGCGCCTCGGCGAGCTTCGGATGTTCGGGAACGAATTCCGACAGGTCCTCGTCCAGGCACAGCATGCCGTCGAGGCGATCGAGGAACTCCTGGGCGCCCGCACCCCACGCGTGTGCCCGCACCGAGCAAGCGTCCGACTGGACGAGTCGGTAGGTGACCGGGCCGGTCGGCATCCGCGACGCGTGCCAGTGCGCGCCGTCGATACTCACCTGATGACACGGGTCGCCGCGCCCCCGCGACAGCGGAGCGAGGGTGGGCGCGAGGTCGATGGGCCGGCCGGCGGAAACCAGTCGAGTCGACCCGTCTCGGCTCACACCCGGCTCGACCAACTGTTTGCGCACCCGTTCATTGTGCGCGGCGTGACCTCGCGTCGCCTCGCCGGTGTCGAATTACCGCGCTAGCCGTGAATGGCGCGGCGGGTGCGCGAAAACCTCACTCGTCGAGCAGGAACTGCACCAGGTGTCGGCTTTGTCGGTCGGCGAATGAGCACAGGTACAGCGGTTTCGCTGAGCGCGGAACAGGAGGCTATGCGGCGCAATGGCTTGCTCTGAACCTTTGTTGAGGTCTTAGTGTCGGTGGCCAGAGGTTTGATGGGTGGGGAGCGAGAGGAAGTTACGACGTGAGTATCGAGTCGGTGGCCTACAGCCAGATGTATCGGCGAATGAACGCGCCCCAGGAGGAGCGGCCGTTTCGGCTGGCCACTGCCAAGCGGATCCTGCGGTTCGCCGCGCCACATCGGCGAAGGATCAGTGCGTTCCTGCTGTTCAGCGTGGTTTCCGCGCTGCTTGCCGTGGCGACGCCGGTATTGGCGGGGCGGGTGGTGAATGACATTGTCGGCGGATCCGCACCGCGCGTCGTGGTCACCCTCGCGCTGGCGATCGGCGCGATTGCCGTGTTCGACGCCGCGCTCGGCGTGGTCGTTCGGTGGCTGTCCTCACGGATCGGTGAGGGTCTGATTCTCGATCTGCGCACCACGGTGTTCGATCACGTGCAGAAGATGCCGGTGGCGTTCTTCACCAGGACACGGACCGGCGCGCTGGTCAGTCGGCTCAATAGCGATGTGATCGGGGCCCAGCGGGCGTTCAGCGACACCCTGTCGGGCGTGGTGACCAATCTGGTGACGCTGGCGCTCACTCTCGCGGTCATGGTGCGGATCTCCTGGCAGATCACCTTGCTCGCGCTGGTGCTACTGCCGGTGTTCGTGATTCCGGCACGTCGAATGGGCAATCGGCTCGCCGGGCTGCAACGCGAGGCCGCGGGTCACAACGCGGCCATGAGCACGCAGATGACCGAGCGGTTCTCCGCGCCGGGCGCGACCCTGGTGAAGCTGTTCGGCCGCCCGGAACAGGAGTCCGACGAGTTCGCGCTGCGGGCCCGCCGAGTGCGCGATATCGGCGTGCGCACCGCGATGCTGCAAACCGTGTTCGTCACCTCGCTGACGCTGGTTTCGGCGCTCGCGCTCGCGCTGGTCTACGGACTCGGCGGCTGGTACGCGCTGCGTGGGCAGCTGGACGCGGGCGCGGTTGTCTCGCTCTCGCTGCTGCTGACCAGGCTCTACAGCCCACTGACCGCACTGGCGAGCGCCCGGATGGAAATCATGGCGGCGCTGGTGAGTTTCGAGCGGGTCTTCGAGGTGCTCGATCTGAAGCCACTGATCGAGGACGCGCCCGACGCGGTCGCGGTGCCCGATGGCCCGGTCGCGGTGGAGCTGGACAACGTCACCTTCGGCTACCCCTCGGCTGACAAGGTGTCGCTGGCCTCACTGGAAGATGTCGCGACGCTGGACAGTCGTGGCGGTGTCGAGGTGCTGCACAATGTGTCGCTGCGAGCCGAGCCCGGTCAACTCGTCGCACTGGTCGGCAGTTCGGGCGCGGGTAAATCCACTATCGCGCAGCTTGTTTCCCGGCTCTACGACGTGGACGGCGGAGCGGTGCGGTTGAACGGCACCGACGTGCGGGATCTGACCACGACCTCGATCCGCGAGACGGTCGGCCTCGTCACCCAGGATGGACATCTGTTCCACGACACCGTCCGCGCCAACCTGCTGCTCGCGCGGCCGGCGGCCACCGAGGCCGAGCTGTGGGACGCCCTGGAGCGGGCCAGGTTACGCATGCTGGTCGAGTCGCTACAGGATGGACTCGACACCGTGGTCGGTGAACGCGGCTACCGCCTCTCCGGCGGCGAACGCCAGCGGCTCACCATCGCACGACTGCTGCTCAAGCAGCCGCGCGTGGTGATCCTCGACGAGGCGACCGCCTCGCTGGACTCGACCTCGGAAGCCGCTGTCCAGGAGGCGCTTTCCGAAGCACTCCAGGGGCGGACCGCCCTGGTGATCGCACACCGGCTATCCACTATTCGCGCCGCCGACCAGATCCTGGTGCTGGAGGACGGCCGAATCGTGGAGCGCGGCACGCACACTCAGCTGCTCGCCGCCGATGGGCGCTACGCCGAGCTGTACCGCACCCAGTTCGCGGAAGATCCCGTCACCGCCGCCGCATGACCCTCAGCGCTCGCGCCGCGACTCCAGCCCCTCCATGATCCGATCGAGCCCGTATCGGAACTGGCGGTCGCGCGCGATCGCCGGGTCCTGATCCCAGACGCCTCGCACATCCGCCTGCCGCAATCTCGGGTAGTCATGGGCGGCCTGTTCGGCGGCGGGCCGCAGGTTGGCGATCAGTTCCGATTCGGTCTGTCCGCTGCGGGCCAGCAAGGTCAGCCACGCGGCCTCGCTGATCCCGATGCCGATGACGTAGCTGATGAGAGCGCCGATCGCGTCGCTGCTTTCAACTGGGGCGAAGCCGCCGACCTCGAACAGCGCGAGCATGCGGTCGTTGAGCCGCATGACATTCGGGCCGAGGTAGGACAGGCCGACCTGACCGAGAGTCGAGGCCATCCACGGGTGCCGCAGGATCATGGCCCGGTGGCTTGCCGCGCACTGCTCGGCGGCCGCGCGCCACTGCGCCGGGTCATTGATCTCCGGCACCCGGATCTCGCCGTATACCTCGTCGACGACCAATTCGATGAGTTCGTCGCGGTTGGCCACATGCCGGTATAGCGAGGTGGCGCCCGCATTGAGGCGGGCACCGAGTTGCCGCATGCTCAGTGCCTCCATCCCCTCGGCATCCAATAGCGCGACAGCCTCCGCCACGATCTGCTCTCTGGTCAGCGCGGGCTGTTCCCTGCCGCGTCGCGGCCTTGTCCAGACCGATCCGACCGGCTGCTTCTCGACGGGCACGTCGTCTCCTTTCGACGCCGTCAGCATAGCGCACAACGTTCTCTATTGCGAACGCTCAAGTTCTATGCGTACAGTGTTCGCAACTCGAGAACATTGTTCGCATCGCCGGTGAGAGAGAGTTTCCGATGGACACGAATGAAGCGCGCAACCCGCGGCGCTGGTGGATTCTGATCGTGCTGTGCCTGAGCACGCTGGTTCTGATCATCGACAACTTCGTGCTCGCCGTCGCGGTGCCGTCGCTGACCGAGGATCTGAACGCGAGCGCCCAGGACATCCAATGGATCCTCGACTCCTACATCCTGGTCTTCGCGGGCACGCTGCTCACTGCGGGCAGCCTGGCCGACCGGTTCGGCAGGCGCAGGGTGATGGTCATCGGACTCGCCCTTTTCGGGCTTGCCTCCGTGGTGGCAACGCTGGCCGCCAACCCCGCCGAGCTGATTGCCGCGCGCGCCGTAATGGGCATCGGCGGCGCATTGGTGTTGCCGAGCACGCTGTCGATCCTGATCACCGTGTTCGACGACGCGGAGCGGCGCAAGGCCATGAGCGCATGGAGCGCCGCCTCGGTGCTCGGACTCGTCGGCGGGCCCGTCCTGGGTGGCGTGCTGATCGCGCACTTCTGGTGGGGCGCGGCGTTTTTGATCAACATCCCGGTCGCCGCCATTGCCGTCGTCGCCGCGCTGGTACTGATGCCGGAATCAAAGGGACCGTGGACCGAGCCCGATGTACCCGGCGCGCTGCTGTCCGCGATCGGCATGACCGCGCTTGTCTGGACCATCATCGAATTCCCCACCGGCGGTTTCGATCACATCGGCACGCTGGCAACTTCGGCCATCGCCATCATCAGCCTGGTCTCATTCGTCGTCTGGGAAAAGCGCGTCGAGCATCCGATGGTGCCGCTGCGACTGTTCCGCGACCGCGACTTCGCCGGTGGCAGCCTCTCGCTGACTCTTGTTCAGGTCGCCAATGGCGGTCTGCTGCTTGTGCTGACCCAGTACCTGCAATTCGTGCTCGGCTACTCACCGACCAAGGCCGGACTTGCCTTCATCCCGATGCTGTTCGCCTCCATCACGTTCAACGGCATCGGCGCGAGCCTCGGCGGTAAGGTCGGCAATCGCACCCTCGCGGTGACCGGCATGCTGACCAGCACCGTCGGTCTCGGGCTGCTGGCCAACCTGTCGGCCGATAGCGACTTCAGCACACTGGCCACCGCGCTGGTCGTACTCGGCGCAGGCGCCGGGCTCGCGCAGCCCGCCGCCATCTCCGCGCTGATGGGAGCGGTGCCCGCCGAACAGGCAGGCGTCGGCTCCGCACTGAACGACACCATCCAGCAGGCGGGCGCCGCGCTCGGCATCGCCGTCCTCGGCAGCGTCCTGTCCAGCACCTTCACCGCTGCCATGCCGGAGTCCGCTCCGGAAACCGCTCGTCGATCCATCGGCGACGCACTCGCGGTGGCCGCCGGCACCGGCGACAGCGCGCTGGTCACCACGGCCCGCGACGCCTTCGCCACCGCCATGTCGGCCAGCTTCATCGCCGGCGGCGCCGGTGTCCTCGCCGCAGCAGTGCTGGCCCTGTTCGTCATGCGCAACGGCAAATCCGCCCCGGAACCCGAGACCGAGGAAACAGACCCTGTCGCGGAAAACCTCTGTGTCGATCGGGCAAACACCAAGTAGCCCAGCCGAATACACCGAGGCCCGGCTCGATCGGAATCCCCGATCGGGCCGGGCTTCGGTGATCGAGTCCAGTGATCAGAATTCGCCCGCGACCCCGAAGACCGTGCGGCCGGAGTGGGTGCCGCCCTGGATGGAGCGCAGCACCCTTTCGGCTTCGATGATGGGGGCGAAGTGCTCGATCGTCGAAAGATGCCGGGGGCGAAGTTCGTTGCCGAGGCGCGTCCAGAGGGCACGGCGCTTTTCGATCGGGACGTAGGCGGAGTCGATGCCGAGAAGGTCGACACCGCGCAGGATGAAGGGCATGACCGTGGTGGGGAGACCGGCGCCGCCGGTGAGGCCGCTGACAGCTACCGCACCGCCGTAGCCGGTCGCACTGAGAATGTAGGCGAGGGACTTACCGCCGACGCTGTCGACCGCACCAGCCCACCTGGCCTTGGCCAGCGGGCGCGGTTTTGCGTCCGGGTCCTCCGGCAGCCTGCCGATCACCTCGTTGGCGCCCAGTTCGGCCAATAGGTCGGCGGCGTCGGTCTTGCCGGTGGAGGCGATCACCTCGAAACCGAGACCGGACAGGATATCGATGGCAACGCTGCCGACACCGCCGGTGGCACCGGTGACAAGCACCGCGCCGGTCTCCGGAGTGAGCTCGCGATCGAGCAGGCCCTGCACGCTCAATGCCGCGGTGAAACCGGCGGTGCCGAGCGCGGCGGCGTCGCGTGGGCTCAGGCCGTCGAGCCTGACCACCCAGTCGGCGGGCACCCTGGCGTACTCGGCGAAACCACCGTGGTGTGAGACGCCGATGTCGTAGCCGTGCGCCACCACCAGATCGCCGGGCGCGAAGCTGTCGTCCTCGGAGGAGACGACCTCACCGGTGAGGTCGATACCGGGGATGATCGGGTATTTCCGGACCACGCCACCGCCCGGGGTGATCGCGAGCCCGTCCTTGAAGTTGGCGCTCGAGTAGTGCACCTTGATCGTCACATCGCCAGGTCCGAGGAAATCCTCGTTGACCAGCCGGCGCTCCAGCGCGATCCCGCTGTCCGATTCTTGTGCAACCATCGCCCAGAACTCCATGCCGACGAGCATACGAGCGTCCACACGCGGCGGGCCGGAACTCGCGGTCGAACCGAGGGTCGCGGCAGCCGTTCATTCCGGGACGAGTTCGAGACGGACCCCGAGCAGACGGATAGGGCGGTCGAGATCGAAGCGATCGATGATGCGCAGCGCGGTCGCCACGATCCCGGCGATATCGGCGGTCGGCTCAGGGAGTTTCTCCTGTTTGCTGCGCGTGTAGAAGGTTTTGGTGCGGACAGTGACCGAGACCCTGGCACTGATTCGTCCCGCCTCGGCCATCTCTTCGGCCACCTCGGTGGCCAAGCGCGCGACCTGAGCGCGGATTTCTTCCGGATCGGTGAGGTCGTGCGGGAATGTCTCGGACTTGCTGCGGCCCACCGGCACTCGTGGCTCGGTCGTCACATCGGCATCGCCTTTACCGTGTCCGAGCACCCAGAGGTACGGGCCGGTGTTGGGACCGAACTCGGCGGCAAGGCGATGACGGTCCGACGCCATCAGGTCGGCGACCGTCTCGATGCCGAGCTCGGCCATCCTGGCGGCGATCCGACTTCCGATGCCCCACAGGGCATTTGTCGGTCGATGCGCCATCACCTCGGTCCAGTTCGCCGCGGTGAGCCGGAAGACGCCCCCCGCCGCGCCCTCGCCTTCGGCCGGTTCCGCCGACGATTTTCCGGTGGATTTGGCGAAGCCGGTGGCGAGTTTGGCGGTCAGCTTGTTGTCACCGATTCCGACGCAACAGGTGAGATCCAGTTCGGCTATGGCACTGCGGATCTCGCGTGCGAGGTGCTCGGGGTCATCGGTGTCGGCGGCGAGAAACGCCTCGTCCCAGCCCCACACCTCGACCCGCCCAGGAAATGTCCGCAGCAGCGACATCACCTCGTCGGAGGCCTCTTCATAGGTGGCCATATCCAGCGGCAGGAAGACCCCTTCCGGACATTTCCGTTGCGCGCTGCGCAGCGCCATCCCGGCACGGATGCCGAACGCGCGAGCCGGGTAGGACGCGCAGGTCACCACCTTGCGTGGTTCGGTCGGGTCGCCGTTGCCGCCGACGATGACCGGCAGACCACGCAGCTCCGGGCGGCGACGGAACTCCACCGCCGCTTGGAACTGATCGAGATCGACGTGCAACAGCCATCTGGCCATATGTCCGTCATACCGCACCGCACCGACAACCAGCCGGTATTCCGCCCAGACCATTGCGCGGCTCGGAAAACAGAACTGAATTCGGCCCGGCCACCCTGGGTGCGCGAGAGCGACAGCAATCGCGAATTCATGGCGAATGTGGCCCGCTGATGGCGGACCAACCCGAAGCCAAGGGCCGTGCACGTTCAGCGTGCACGGCCCCTTCGATCTATCAGGCGGAAGCCGCGAAGGCCATGCCTCCCAGCGCTGGCTCGGCGACCGGTTCGATGGCGTAGGCCAGGATCTCGGCCACGTCGGCGACGGGGCGGACATCCAGGGCGGCAAGCACATCCGCCGGAACGTCGTCCAGATCCGGCTCGTTGCGTGCCGGAATGAACACCGTCTTCAATCCGGCGCGCTGCGCGGCGAGCAGTTTCTGCTTCACGCCGCCGATCGGCAGCACCCGGCCGTTCAGCGTGACCTCACCGGTCATGCCGACATCCGCGCGGACCTGCCGGTCCAGCGCCAGCGACACCAATGCGGTGACCATCGTGACGCCCGCGGAAGGACCGTCCTTCGGCACCGCGCCCGCGGGGAAGTGCACGTGGATATTCCGATCGAGCACCGACGGTTCGATGCCGATCTCTTCCAGGTGCGAGCGCACGTAGGTGAGGGCGATCTGCGCCGACTCCTTCATGACGTCGCCGAGCTGACCGGTCAGGGTGAGTGACCGCTCGCCCTCCGCGCCATTGGCCTCGATGTAGAGGACGTCGCCGCCGAGACCGGTTACCGCGAGGCCGGTCGCGACGCCGGGCACCGCGGTGCGTTCCACCGAGTCGGGGGTGAAGCGCGGGCGGCCGAGGTACTCCTTCAGATCACCCAAGTCGATCGTCAGTTCATCCTGAGCGGACCCCGCGCCGTCGGGCCGCACCAGTGCGTCGTAACCGAGTTCGGCGCCATAACCCAGATCGGTCGGCACCGATTCGCCCGCATCCGAGTCCTTTGCCACCTCGGCAAGTCGAGTCGCCGCCTTGCGCAATGCCTTGGCGACCAGCCGTTCCATCTGCCGCACACCGGCTTCCCTGGTGTAGTTCGCGGCGATCTCACGCAGTGCCGCATCGGTGATGGTCACCTCGTCGGTGGTCAGCGCGTTGCGTTCCAGCTGCCGTGGCACCAGGAAGTCGCGGGCGATGCCGACCTTGTCGTCCTCGGTGTAGCCGTCGACGGTGATCAGCTCCATCCGGTCCAGCAGCGGGCCGGGGATGGTCTCCATGACGTTGGCCGTCGCGATGAACAGCACGTCGGACAGGTCGAGATCCAGATCGAGGTAGTGGTCGCGGAAGGTGTGGTTCTGCGCCGGATCGAGCACCTCGAGCAGCGCGGCCGCCGGATCGCCACGGAAGTCGGAGCCGACCTTGTCGATCTCGTCCAGCAGGACGACGGGATTCATCGATCCCGCCTCCTTCATCGCACGGACGATGCGGCCGGGCAGCGCGCCGACGTAGGTGCGCCGGTGGCCACGGATCTCGGCCTCGTCGCGCACGCCGCCGAGGGCGACGCGAACGAACTTGCGGCCCATGGCACGTGCCACGGACTCACCGAGCGAGGTCTTGCCGACACCGGGCGGGCCGACCAGTGCGAGGACCGCACCGGAGCCGCGTCCACCGACGACCTCCAGGCCACGCGAGGCCCGCCGCGAACGCACGGCCAGGTACTCGACCATGCGATCCTTCACCTCGTCCAGGCCGTGGTGATCGGCGTCCAGCACCGCGCGAGCGGCCGAAACGTCGGTGCTGTCGGTGGTTTTCACCGTCCATGGCAGCTCGAGCACGGTGTCGAGCCAGGTCCGGATCCAGCCGGTTTCCGGGCTCTGATCGCTGGCCCGCTCCAGCCTGCCGACCTCGCGCAGCGCCTCCGCGCGCACGTCGTCGGGCAGATCGGCCTGCTCGACCCTGGTCCGGTAGTCGTCCGCGCCATCGGGCTCGTCCTCGCCGAGTTCCTTGCGAATAGCGTTGAGCTGCTGGCGCAGCAGGAACTCGCGCTGACTCTTCTCCAGACCCTCGCGCACGTCGTCACTGATCTTCTCGGTGACCTCGGCCTCTGCGATGTGGTCCTTGGTCCACTCGATCAGCGTGGTAAGACGCGCTGCGACATCGGGGGTTTCGAGCAGTTCACGCTTCTGGTCGTTGCTCAGGTACGGAGCGTAGCCCGCGGTGTCGGCGATGGCCGACGGCTCGGCGAGCTGATTGACCGCGTCGATGATCTGCCACGCCTCGCGACGCTGTAGTACCGAGACGACCAGCTTCTTGTATTCGGCGGCGAGCTCTTTGGTGCGCCCATCGGCGGCAGGGGTGTCGACCGGCTCCGCCTCGACCCACAGCGCCGCGCCGGGCCCGGTCACTCCGTGGCCGATCTTCGCGCGCCGTTCGGCCTTCAGTACCGCGGCCGGAGCACCGCCGCGCATCCGTCCCACCTGTTCGATGGTGGCGACGACGCCGTAGGAGGCATAGCCCTCGGTCAGTCGCGGCGCGAGCAGCACCGCTTCGGTCTTCGCCGCCCGCGCGGCGTCGATGGCGGCCTGTGCCGATTCGTCCAGTTCGATGGGCACGACCATGCCCGGCAGCACGATCGGGTCGGTCAGGAACAGGACCGGCAGGTTCTGTGGTGTAGTCACGTGTTCGACCCTTCCAAAAGTTGAGCGATGCTCAGTCAACCCCGCCAGTTCTACGTTTGTTCCTGCCTGCCCCCGACGTTCGCTCCTGGCGAATTGCGGGTTCTCATGCACAACCACTGACCGGCCCGGTTCGACCTGATGGTGAATACGCCCGCCCCGACGAAATCGCCGGGACCGGAGGCCCGAACGGGCAGCAGGAACCGCACGAGCCGGGCCCGGACACCTCCGGCAGACTGCGACCGGTGATCATCCAGCCTGCCAGCCGGTGACATCTATATAGGCCGTGAGCCTCGGCCCCACCGCCGTCGACTTTGCGTTCGTCCCGAAACCGCTGGTGCACAACGCGTCTCATAACCAAGGTTCGAGACGGGAACCTGGGCGAAGCGATACGGGTAAGTGCGCAACCGAAACCCTCTGTGCGTGACATACCCCACAATGGCCGCACGCCAACAGCAGCGAAAACAACTGGTGTCATCCGTCGTCCGGCAGCGTGTTAACGGAACGATCGCGCTCGGCGATTTACCTATTGATCGGCAATTTGTCGGCACACGGCTATGGAGGCTTCGGATGCTTGTCAATTTTCTGAATCGGTTGCTCGATACCGTGGGCGACGAGGGGCATCCGCCTGCTGAGGCGACGGGTTTGAAGACCGTTGCAGATGACGACAAGATGGACGCGCTCCGAAGGGACGTGGAGCACCAAAGGTATGTACTGACCAGGTTGCTCCTCATGAAATAGGGAAGCCCAGCTGGCACTGTCGGTATTGCGCGCAGCACTGTCCCGTTGCGCGGAGCAAATGCGGTTCTCAGCAACCGATGTCGAAATAGCATCGCGGCGAGAACGTATCTAAAACTCTGAGCTAGTTATCTGAATCGCCCCGACTTTCCGGGCCATTCGACGCGCGTTTCGAATATTCGCGGTCGAGTTGTTCGAGCATTCTGCTCCAAAAGATGAATAAGCGGTCTATCCATGCCGGATCGGCGCGTAGGCGTCGACGAGGTCGGCCTCCTCCGCGGTGTCGAATGCGGCGAGGTCGATCTCGAAACACGGCCGTACCTCAGCCAACAGTCGAAGGACTCCGGGCAGAGTCGCGCGGCATCAACCGAACTCGACGGACTCACCGGGCGGCCGCCGAGTTGCAACCTGGCGGCTACTTGGGCGCGACTACTAGGTACTCCAAATCCGAAGACACTGCGGACCGCCGTTCGTGAGGACCTCTGGGCCGCCCTGACTCTGTGCCACGGATCTACCGAATCGGCGACCAGGTGCGCCATATCCAGATACCGGTCGACGCCGGGATCAGACCCGCGTTGACACCCCGGCGGAGCCAATGAGAATGTTGGGGCCTTGCTATGTCACTACCCGGTCAGCGCTAGGGGGACCCCGCGATGTCAGTGATCGCCTCCGGTGTATTCATCGACTGGGAAAATCTCACAGGGCAGTCCAAGTTCACCGTCGATCTGATTACCTTTCCCATTTTCAGCGCATTGGCAGGCTGGCTCACAAACTGGACCGGCGTCCTGATGTTGTTCTGGCCGATCATTTTTCGCGGTATCCGGATCCCGGGCCTGCACGTGTTGTATCCGTACTTCCCGCGCCGGGTCCAGGTGCTTCCGACGTTCTCGGGAGACGGGCGCAGGCTCGGATTTCAGGGGTTCATTCCGGCGCGCGCGGAAAAAATGGCCAGTATCTGTGTCGACAAGGCGTTGATGCGGATCGGCAGCCCGAAGGATTTCATCCATGAACTGGATTTGGACGGAATCGCCGACTACATCGCGATACTCGCGAGCAAACAGGTGCAACCGCTGGTCGACGAGCTGATGACCCGGGAGAACCCGGAGCTGTGGCGCAATATGCCGCGCGCGATGAGACAGCTCGTCTACCAGCGGGTGGACCGCGAACTGCCGGCGCTGTGCAGGCGTTCGTTCGAATCGCTCGGCGACAATGTCGATCAGCTCATCGATATCAAGAGTTTTGTCATTCGGTACTTACAGGAAAATCCCACCATCCTGAAGGACCTGACCACCACCATCGCCGCACCCGAGCTGAAGTTCATGGTCAGGGTCGGCCTGCTCGGCGGGCCATTCGGCCTGCTGCTCGCGCTGTATCTGCACGCGCACGAACACATTCCGGTGCTCGGCTGGGTGCCCGGCTGGGTGATCGTGTTGCTCGCGGGCGCCGCGATCGGTGTCATCGTCAATGTCATCGCGGTGAAGATGGTGTTCGAGCCCGGCGATCCGCAACCGCGCTACAAGTACCTGTGGCGGCAGGCGCTGCTGGCCAAGCGACAGCCGCAGGCGGCCACCGACCTCGCACACATCCTGGCCTACCAGGTGCTGACGCTGCCGAACCTGTCAAAGGAACTGCTAGAGGGCCCCAACGGCGACAAGACCCGTCAACTGCTCGAGCGGTTGATCGCCGACGAGATCCATCGCCAACTCGGCCCGACCACCTCGCTGGTGCGTGCGGCCTTCGGACGCCGCCAGTTCGACAACCTCAAGGTCGGCGCGGTCGGCGCCGCGGTGGGCCTCGCGCCGAGCCTGGTCGAGGACGAGCAGTTCACACTCGAGCAGGCGAAGAAGATCGACGAATTCGCCGCGCGCAAACTCCAGACCCTCACACCGGGTGAGTTCATGGAGATGTTCTACGCCTCGGTCGAGCAGGACGCCTGGCTGCTCTACCTGCACGGCGCACTGCTCGGCCTGGTCGTCGGCGCCACCCACATGCTCCTTTTCGGCTGGTAGGACCAAATACAAGCACGCGTGCTTGCATTTTTCGGAACCCGCTGCGATGCTGAGGCGCAAAGGTGCACAGAGCGGTGTGCCCGCGACCGCAAGGAAACAGATGGCTGACCTCGACGCGCTGCTCGGTGACTTCGTCGCGGAATGCGCGGACCTGGAAAACATGGTCGCGCCGCTGACGCCGGAAGCCTGGTCCACGCCCACACCCGCGGCGGGCTGGGACATCTCCCATCAGATCGGCCATCTGACCTGGACCGATGAGATAGCCATCGTCGCAGCCACCGATGCGGCCGGATTCGCCGAGCTGCTGGTCGAGGCCGCACCGAAGGCGCTGACCTTCGTCGACGAGGCGGCCGACGCGGCAGCGAGCACGCCCGCGCCGGAGCTGCTCGACCGCTGGCGCCGTGGCCGCATCGCCCTCATCGACGCCTTGCGCGCGGTTCCCGTCGGCACCAAGCTTCCGTGGTTCGGCCCACCGATGAGCGCGGCGTCCATGATCAGCGCGAGGATCATGGAGACCTGGGCACACGGACAGGATGTGGCCGACGCTCTCGGCCTCACCAGGCCACCGACCTCCCGGTTGCGCACCGTCGCCCACCTGGGCGTGCGCACCAGAAACTTCGCCTACTCGGTGCACGGCAAGACCGCACCGACCGAGGAATTCCTGGTCGAGCTCAGTGCACCCGATGGGACACTCTGGTCATGGGGGCCAGCCGACGCCACACAGCGCGTCACCGGCCCTGCCCTCGACTTCTGCCTGTTGGCGACGCAGCGACGCCATCGCGACGATCTGGCGCTCGAGACGATCGGCGCGGACGCCGCGGAGTGGCTGAGCATCGTGCAGGCTTTTGCCGGAGGTACCGGAGAAGGCAGAGCAGCGGGCCAGTTCGCCTGACCCGCTGCCCATGCCAACCACCCGGACCAAAAGATTCGGGGAGCGGGCGAGCGCCACACTTGGGTGCGCCGTACGTGTCGACGGCCGGACGCCGTTGGCCGGAGGTGTCCCGATTGGCAGTCGAGAATGGCGCTCGCCAGCTATCTGGGTTTACCCGCCCGTTGGCTGGAGGAAACATGGATGACGCAAAAAATATGCGTGGATCCGCCCGCTGATGACGCCTTTCGCACAGCATTGTGATGCTGCTCTCACCGATGCGGCAGCCCCACAGGCAACACCGTAACCTTGATAAGCGTATGGCTTTCAACGATGCGGGCCGCGCGCTGCAAGGGGAGCAGGGGCGGAGGGAAGGAAAAGCATCGTGACTTCACACAAGCCTGCCCAGATCATCAGACATGCCGCGATCGTGCTCGCGGGCACGGCCAGTCTCAGTCTCACCGTTGTCGCCGGTGCTTACATCGTGAACCAGATGGCCGACACCCATCGCACCGGTAGCGAACTCTCGTCACCACCCACCTCAACCGTTCAGGACACGACCGCCGACACCGGCCCCACCGTGTCCGAGACGCTGCTGAGCAGCGGCAGCCGCGATCTCCCCGCACTTCTCGTGCCCCCGGCCGCCGATACCCCTGCCGCGTCCTCGAATATCGCTGAACCGCATGCCGATCCGGCCGTCCACACGGCGGGGCTGGCAGGAAAACTCAGACTCGGAACCACTTATGTCGGTGCGCAACTGGCGTCGATCCGTGCCGACACCATCGCGTTCACCGTCGACACCAACGCATTGACCGGACTGTCGGATTTCCTGCTGTCCGCGCCGATCCAGGAACAGCGCGGCGTCGATGTCGACCCGGCGGCAACCACCCGGTTGCGCACCGAATTCGACACTCACGGCCAAGTCACTGTGACGTTTTCCGACCCGGGCCTCGGGCAACACGCACTGCACCTGAACCGGTACCCCGCGCCGGCCAAGGAGTCCGTGCCGCTGGAGTCCGTGCCCGCGATGACGGCCGATACCGCGGTACCCGAAACCGCAGTGGCACCGATGAACTCGGCACCACGCCCCAGCCTGAAGACAGCGCCGAGCACCATCGACGTGTGACCGGAGGCGCACACCCGGGCTGGCAGCTCACGGCGACAACTGATTTCGTATGCACATGGGTAACTCATCGGGCGGAACAGACTTTTGCGTGGTCGGTGGGGGGATCGTCGGCGTGGCGACGGCGCATCGGATTCTCGAACGCCATCCGGGGGCGAGCCTGGTACTCGTCGAGAAGGCCGCCGCGCTCGCCACACATCAGACCGGGCACAACAGCGGCGTCATCCACTCCGGCATCTACTACCCGCCCGACAGCCTGAAAGCCACGCTGTGCAGGCGAGGCGCGCAGTGGACAAAGGATTTCGCCGCGGCGCACGACATTCCGTTCGACGTGTGCGGAAAACTGCTTGTCGCGACCGACGCCGCCGAGTACGAGCGGATGCTCGCGCTGCACGAACGGTCGGTCGCCAATGGCGTCGATGTCGAACTGATCGACGCGGCCGAACTGACCCGCCGCGAACCGCATGTGACGGGAGTCGGCGCACTGTTCGTGCCGAGTACCGGCATCGTCGACTACACCCGCATCACCACGGCCATGGCCGAAGAGATCCGCGCGGCGGGCGGCCGGATCGTGCTCGGCGCCGAGATCGACGCGATCACCGAGACCGATGACGCGGTGACCGCCTCGGGTCCGTCGGGTTCCTGGACCGCACGCACGCTGGTGGTATGCGCTGGGCTGCAGGCCGATCGGATGGCCGCGCTCGCGGGTCTGCGCACCGACTTCCGCATCGTGCCGTTCCGCGGCGAGTACTACCAATTACCGCCGGAGCGCGCCGAACTTGTTCGGACGCTGATCTATCCGATCCCCGATCCGAATCTGCCATTTCTCGGGGTGCACCTGAGCCCCACCATCGACGGACAACTGACCGTGGGTCCCAACGCGGTGCTCGGCCTGGCCAGGGAGGGCTACCGCAAGGGCAGCATCGATGCGCGCGACGCGCGGGAGGTGCTCGGCTTCCCCGGCGTCCATCGGGTCGCTCGCGCGCATCTGCGGACCGGGGCGCGAGAATTGCGCAACTCGCTGTTCAAGCGCGGCTACCTGGCCGAATGCCGACGTTACTGTCCCGAGCTGACGGTGGCGGACCTGCGGCCACGCGAGGCGGGTATCCGGGCGCAGGCGGTACTGCGCGACGGCACCCTGGTGCACGACTTCATGATCGAGCGCACGCCACGGTCGATCCATGTGCTCAATGCGCCGTCACCGGCGGCGACCTCGGCCATGCCGATCGCCGAGTATCTGGTCGGCCAACTCTGATCGGACGCCGCCGCGAACCCGGGCGACCGGCCGGTCGCGATCCGGACCAACCAATTCCCCGGCAACCGCTCCAATAAAGAGGAGAGCTGTAGTACTTTTAGCGACAGCCGTGGAGCAGGGAGGGCCTATGGGCCACATCAAGTACGCGAGTGACGTCGGAGCGCCCATCGAAGTGGCCTTCACCTACACCGACAACCACTTGTTCGTACCGGACTGGATGTTCGCTGTGGCCGGCTTCGAGCCGACGGGCGAGATCGACCACGGCCTCGGCGCGCTGTACACGACCAAAGCCCGCGTTCCATTGTGGCGTCCGACCGTGGTCTGCGAGATCACCGAGTACCGGCGCAATGTGGTGATCGGCTACACGCTGCGCGGACGATTGTCGGGAACATTGACGCTGCGGTTCGATCCACTCGGCTATGGACGGTCGGTGCTCACCTCCGAGGCGGAGTACGCTCCACCGAGCGGCCTCCTCGGCCGCCTGTGCCTCGGTCTGGTCAACTCCGCCGTGAAATCGGCGCTGCGACGAACCGAGTCGCAGTTGCGAAGGGAGATAGAGGAATTCCACGGTACCGATCTTGTCGGTCGGATTGCGTAGGGTGCCAGCCATGATCATCGTGAGCACCGACGGATCCTGCCTCCGCAACCCCGGTGGCGCCATCGGCTGGGCGTGGGTCAATCATCAGGGCTCCTCACGAAACGGGGGAGCGGCTTCAGGGACCAATCAGGTCGCGGAGCTACGCGCGGTGCTGGAGGCGATACTCGCGCATCCCGGCGAAGAACCCCTGTTCATCGAGAGCGATTCGCTGTACGCGATCAAGTGCGCCTCGGAGTGGATCTCGGGCTGGCGGGTCAACGGCTGGCGCACCTCCACCGGAGGCGCGGTGAAGAATGTCGAGCTCATCAAGCAGATCGACAGAGCCATCGCGACCCGGCCGGGACCGGTCCGATTCCGTTGGGTCCGTGGGCATGTCGGCAACTACTACAACGAGCAGGCCGACAAGCTGGCGGGCGAAGCGGCAAGACAGGCCGCGGTGTCGGCCGCGGGCAGCGAAGTGGCCGCCGCGGAACTGCCGACGGTGCCCGAGCTGGCTACGGTGGTCGAATTGACGACGAGCGCCGAGGTCACCGAGCCCGCACATGAAAAGACTGCCGGGCCGCGGTCCGCGGGGAAGCCGGTCGCTCCGGCGGCGCCTCAGACATTAACCCTGTTCTGAGTCCGTCGGCGCGAACGGAGCGCAGGACCGCCCGAAAGACCTCCGGCGGTGGTGGCTCATCCCACCGCCGGAGGCGCTTCGGCTACGTCAGTTGTTCCCGAGCTGCTTGAGGATCGGCAGGTCGAACTTATTGACCAGCCACTTGTCGCCGTCCTTCTCCAGACCGGCAACCACGACCAGTTCGACCCGGCTCGGCGGCTTGCCCGCCGCGGCGATATTGACGTTGGTGGTGGTCTGGCCGATCACCACGAGCACGGTGGCCTTGTCCTTGTCACCGGACTGGAAGCCGCACTGCATGTCGTAAGTGGACGACTTGGCCTTGGCATCGACGACAACACCCTTGAGGTCCTGGCCGAGCTTGCCGAAGGTGTCCTTCCACTCGCCGGTCGAGGCGGCGTCTACCTTCTTCAGATAATCGTCGATGGTGTCCGGATCGTAGGTGGAGATGACCCGACCGTATTCGCAGGCGGCCGCGGTAGCGTCGGCCTGTGCATCGAGCTTGTCGCCGCGGTCGCTGGCCTGGCGATAGAACACGACGACCGCGGTCACCGCCGCAACCAGCAGGATGCCTGCCACGAACGCCGCGACAATCGGGACGACACCGAAGCCGCTCTTGGCGGCGGCGGCCGGCTTATCCCGCTCCGGCTTATCCTGCTTCGGGGTCTCGACGGCCTGCTTCTCGTCAGCTTGCTTCTCGTCGGCGACAGCGTCTTCGTCCGCGGCAACAGCCGCGGTATCCGACTTCCCGAGCCCGACCGTTTTGTCGTCGGCTACCGGGCTGTTCTCGGCGGCGGTGTCAGCGGCAGTGGTGTCCTCGACCCCGGTGTCCTTCTTCGATTCGGGGTTGTCGGTTCCAGCATCATCGTTGGACATCGATACAATCCTGCACTTTCCCAGCACGCTCAGACGCGCCGATTTGCCTGTCAGCCCGCATGCGGCGAACCGTTCGCACTCTGCGGGCGAGTATCCCCGGCCGGCGAACTCACCGCACCGGCGGGAGGGTCACTTCATTCGGATCCACACCCGGAGGTATCTGGGCGCCATTGTCGGGAACGTTCGGTCGCGGCGCATTCGCCGAACCACGAATCTGCAGCCCCGGCGGTGGGTTCTCGCAGTAGTTCCACTTGGGCAGCGAACCATCCTGGATGACCTCGTTGCGCAGCGGCGTGTGCTTGTACTGGCAGATCGGCCGGACCCAGATGTCGGCGATGGTGAAGAACTCGCCGTCGTGGGCGGGCACACCCGCCGCCGACAGTCCGACCTTCAACGAGGGGAACAGTGCCTGTAGCGCCGGGATGCGCAACTGCGCGGCCTTGGTCATCGCGGCGAAGTTGGCGGCCAGACTCGTGATCGGATCCGCGGTCTTGTCCAGCACGGCGCCGAGGGAGGACAGCTGGCCGGGCGCCTGTTCGAGGATCGTCTGCAATTCGGCGTTGGCATTGTTGAACTGATTGAACAGCGCGCCCGAATTGTGGGTCAGCGTTGCCAGATCGGGTTGCGCGTTCGAGGTGGTGTCAGCGATGGTGCGCAGATTGGTGATCAGATTCTGGGTCTGCGGCAACAGCGAATCGAAACCGGCCATCGCAAGGCTGATCCCATTCACCATGCCGCGCAACTGATCCGGGCCACCGCTGAGGGCGGTGTCGAGCTCGGTGAGGATGGCCCCGAACTTCGTCGGGTCGATCTGCGCGATCAGCGCGCTCGAGTTATCGAGCACCGACCAGATCGGGGTCGGTGTCTTGATCTTCTCCGGATCGAACTTGATGACCGAGCCGTCGCGGAGGTAGGGCCCCTGCTCACTGCCGGGCCGGAAGTCGACGTATTGCTCGCCCGCACCCGACAGCGCCTGCACCGCGATCGCGGTATCGACCGGAATCTTGTATTTCGAGTCGATCTGGGCCTTGGCGGCGATGGACTGGCCGCGGTCGGTGAGCTCGATCGAGCTCACCTTGCCGATCCGGTAGCCGCGCAGCGTCACATCGTTGCCCGGCTGTAGACCACCGGACCGGTCCAGATTCACCGTGACGGTGTAGTTGGACTTCAGCGGGTTCACCCGCATGACGCTCACCAGCAGATACGTGGCGCCGATAAGGAACACCAGCACCAGGCCGATGCTCGACAACAGCAGCTTGCGCCCGAACAGGTTCTTCAGCCAGGTCACTTGTATGCCCCTGTCACTCGGGCTTGGATCAACTGCAGGACGGTGATGAGGCTGCCCGCGAGATCCCCCACGTCACGAAGATCATGGATCTTGCCGTGCGCCGGGTCGCTCAGCACGCTGAGGTCGAGGTTCGTCGCGGTCGCGTAAACGGCGAGGCTGTTGCCACGGAACGACGCGTCGACACCGGGCTTCATCTCGTGCAACGCGTCGAGCGCCGGTCCGAAGTTCTGCTCGGTCCTGGCCAGTGCGTCCATCAACTGGTGCACGTTGTCGAGCAAACTGCCGAGTTGACCGCTCGAGCTATTGGCGTAATCGCCGAGCGCCGCACTGGTTGTCGAAAGCTTGGTCAGCAAGTCGCCGATGGCGCGGTTGTTCTCCGCGACGGCGCCGATCATCTGCGGCAGCGTGTCGGCGACCTGACCGAGTTCCGAGCGCTTGGTCTCGATGGTCGTCGCAAGCGCGCTGAATTGGTTCAGCACGTTGTCGACCCTGGTGGTGTTGTCGTTCAAACTGCCCACGACGCCGGTCATCTCGGTGATCAGGTGTGCCACTTGATCACCGCGACCACCGACGATGGAATCCAACTCCGAGGTCAGCTTGCTCAGCGCCGCGACGCCGCCGCCGTTGAACAGCATGGAGACCGAGATGAGCAGTTCTTCGACCGTCGCGCCCGCCGAAGTCTTGTCGAGGCCCAGGGTGTCGCCCTGTTTCAGGATCTGGGTGCCCGTATCCGTCTTGGGCTTGGACACCGAAACGAAGACATCACCGAGCGGCGTGGCCTGACGCAGCTCAGCGGTGCTGCCGATCGGCAATTCGATGTCCTTGCTGATGGTCAGATCGACGATGGCCTCGAAGTTCTTGGTCCTGATGTTGGAGACCACTCCGACATCGGAACCACCGATCTTCACCTTGGCCTGGTCGGGCAGGTTCAGCGCATTCTCGAAAATCGCTTGCACGGTGTAGGTTTCGCCGCTCGCGCCCGGCTTCGGCAGCGGCAGCTTCTCCACGGTGAATCCGCAACCGGAGGTCACGGCGACACCGGTCGCCACCGCCAGCGCGATCAGCGAGCGGCTTGCGTTCTTCGTCAGCCGGTTGGTCATTTGGTCATCCCCAGCAGCGCCGCCGTAATTCCCAGGTCGGGTCCGAGGTCCTCGAGCTTCCCGGTCCGGCACCCGTCCGACCTCATCTGAATCCGTTCACAGAACGCACTCAAAAGCTCGCCGTTGAGGAAGGTCTGAATGTTTCCGTGCAGTCGGATGAATCCCATTTCCCTGTTCACCGACCGATCGAGGTTCTGCATGAGCAGCGGGGCGAGATCGACGACCTCGGTGACACCGCGCGCATGGGCGCGCAACTGGTCGGTCACGTTGGTCAATCCGACGAGCGAGCTCGACAACTGGTCCTGATACTGCGCGAACACCGAGCTCGTGTTGCCGAGGAAGTCGTTGAGCTGCTGCAGCGTCGCATCGAGGCCGGGGGCTTGATCCGCGAGCAGCCCCGTCATCTGGGTCATCCGGTTACTGAAATCGCGGACGGACTGGTCATTTTCGGCAAGCATCGTGGTCAGCTCGTTCAGCTTGACGATGATGTTGGAGACCGCGTCCTTGTTGTCGACACCGACCTTCAGTGCGCCGGAGAGCGCATTGAGGGTGTCGCGCATCTTTTCGCCCTGGCCGTTCACCATCGGGTAGAGCACCCGGCCCGAGAGCGGGCCGATGCCCTCGCTGCCGGGTTCCGGCTTCAGCGCGGCGGCGAACTGATCGATGGTCTTGATCATCGTATCCAGCTCGACCGGCGTTCTCGTGCGCCCCTTCGGCAGGTGCGCGCCGTCGGACATGGCGGCGCCCTGGGTGTACACCGGAGTCAGCTCGATGTGCCGATCAGTCACGATGGACGGCGAAATAATCGCGGCCATCGCGTCTTTCGGAATCTTCACATCGGAGTCGATCGAAAGGTGGACCTCGACGAAGGTGCCCTTCGGAATGATCTTGTCGACCTTGCCGACTTCCAACCCGAGCACCGTCACCGGATTGCCCTCGTACATGCCCGCGATGTTCTCGAAGTCCGCGGTGATGTGCATCTGGTTACCCAATGCGTTGTTCACCGAACTCGGCAGGATCGAGCAGCTGCCGACCGCGAGTGCCGCGGCGCTGATCGCGACTGTCTTGGCGATGGTCCTCAGGTTCATCCCTGGCATCCCTCGATCAGGTGGGCGAAGCACAGCCAGTTGTCGGGGAAGACCCATGGCAGACCGACCTCACCGTACGGACCGTTACCGAACGCATTGTTGAACTGGCGCAACGACACCGGCATGATCTGCAGCAGCCGGTCGAGGTTGTCCTTGTTCTTCTGCAGGCCCTCGGCCATGGTGTTGAGCTGCACGATGGTCGGACCGAGCTGGTTGTCATTGGAGGCGCCGATCTCCTGCAGCTGCCTGCTGAGCGTCGACACATTATCGAGCAGCTGACGCAGCAGACCTTGGCGCTCCATCACCCGATTGGCGATGGCCTCGCCCTGGGTGATCACCAGCAGCACGCTGTTGCGGTTGTCGCCCAGAATCTGGGTCACCCGGTCGAGATCCTTGAGCAGACCGTCTACCTCGCTCTTACGCGAGTCGATCACCTTGGCCAGCGCGCCGACGCTGTCGAGCGCCTGCGCCATGAGCTGCGGCGAATCACCCATCTGCTTGTTGATCATGTCGAGCGAGGTGGCCAGCTTCTTGGTGTCGAGCGCCTCGAACTTCGGGGTGCCGATCTCGACCACGTCGGCCAGGTTGTAGGGAACCACGGTGTTGGACAACGGAATCCGATTGTCCTTCAGACCCGAGCCATCACCCGGATCCAAATCCACGTACCTGGCGCCGAGCAGCGTGGCCATCTTGATCGAGGCCTTGGCGTCGGGACCGAGATCGACATCGTTATCGACGCTCAGTGACAGCAGGATGTGCCCGCCTTCGAGCTTCGCACCCGACACCCGGCCCATCGGGACCCCGGCGACGTTGACCTTGTCGCCGACCTTCACCCCCGCGGTCTGGGCGAACTCGGCTTTCACCGTCTTCTCGCCGACACCGATCATCTTGTAGGCGCTCGAGCCGATGAGCAGCCCGATAATGAGCACCGCGCCGATCACGCCGAGCCAGAAGTTCCTGTTGGTGCCGAACCTGGTTCTGATCTTCGTCATCATGGGCGGCACACCGCCGACTGTCCGTTGCCGCCGATCTGTGGGAGCAGACCGCGCGGAAGCAGGATGCCGTACAGCGAGACATCGAGACGGCACATGTAGGCGTTCGCGTAAGCGCCGTCCTGAGTGGCCTTGCCGAGGTTCGAGAGCATCCCGGGCAGGTCGATAGCCGCCTGGTCGAGCTTGGCGCCGTTGGCGATCAACAGCGTCAGCGCGGCGCTCGTCGAGTCCTGCGCCGCCTTCATCTTCGGCTGCACCAATCCCATCATGTCGACAAGGGAACTTGTCGCATCCGCGATCTGCACGGTGGATTGCTGCAGGGACTGTCCCTGGTCGTACAGACCGCCGATCAGTGACCGGGTCTGGGTTACCAAGGTCTCCAATTCATCACCTCGCTTGGCCAACCCCGCCATCACGCCGCTGAGGTTGGTGATCACATCGCTGAGAATCGCGTCCCTGCGCTGGAAATCCGTTGCCAGGGTCGCGGCCTGAGTGATGAACGCGCTCAACGAAACACCGTCACCCTGTAATGCCTGGATGAAGGTCTCCGACAGTCTGTTCACCTGGTCGGGCTGCAACACCTGAAACAGCGGCTGGAATCCGTTGAGCAGCGCTGACACGTCGAAGGACGGTTCGGTGCGTTCCAGCGGAATACTTGCGTTGTTCTTCAGTGCGGCGGGGCTCGCCGCCTTGCCCTGGGCCAGCGCGATATAGCGCTGGCCGATCAGGTTCTGGTAGCGCACAAGGGCTTTGGTGTCGTCGTACAGCGTCTGGTTGCGCTGCACGATGAAGGTCACCTTGGCGTCGTTCTTGCCATCGAGCTCGATCTTCTCGATCTTGCCGACCCGCACGCCCGCCATCCGGACGTCGTCGCCCTCGCGCAGACCGAGTACATCGGAGAATGTGGCCGAGTAGCTGTTGGTGTCGCCTTCGACTACGCGCGCGAGGGTGTTCCAGATGACGACGGTCACCAGGATCGAGACCAGCGCGAACAGACTGAAGCCGAGTAGCGGTTTGCCAATTTTCACTTGCCCTCACCGCTTTCGCTGACCCGCAGGGTGCCCCCACGCAGCGCCGAACTCAGCAACAGGTATTCGGCGGTCGTCGGGCGACGGCCGAGCAGCGCGGTGATCGCGGAATCTCCTTCGTACGCAATGGGCCCGGCCGTCGGGGTGCTTGCCGGTGTCGCGGGCAGCCCCGGCACCGGCTCGGGCACCGACTGGGCCGCGGGCGCGGGAGCGGGCGAGCTGCCGGGCGCGGGCGGGAACAGCTGTGGGAACAAACCTTCCAGCGGTGTGCCGGCGAACGGACTCGAAGACCTCGGCCCGTCCTGCCCTGCGGTGTCCGCGGGCCCACCCGGAGTCGTCACACCCGGGATCTCCGGAAGACCGGCCGGCAGCGGCAATCTCGGCAGACCTGCTGCCGAATCAAGGGCCCGCGGTCGCATCGACTCCGGCAGGTAGCCGGGGTCGGCGATCGTCGGTGCGGTGACACAGCTCGGACCCGGCATAGCGCCGTAGCGGGGGCAGTCTTCCAAGGCGTACGGCTTGTATGGGGTGAGGGTGACACCCGCGTTCCACACCATCTGCTTCTGCGGACCCCAGTGGAAGGTCTGGGCGAGGTTACGCAGCGATTTGTTCATGCTCTCGATCGCCTCGGGGATCGAGTCCGCGTCGGCGGCGAGCGCACCGAACATATCGCTGGTGCCCTCGGTCACCCGCTTGCCGACATCCCCGTTTCGGGCGAACAGCGCGTTCACGGTGTCGACCGTGCCCGCGCCGTTGGAGATCAGCGCGATCAGCTCAGTGCGGCGATCGGCGATCGTCTGCGCGGTCTTCACCGAGCTGCCGAGCACGTCGAGCAGTTCCGGAGCCGACTGGTTGAGCGCATGGAACGAGCTGGAGAAATCATTCAGCAGCACACCGAGATCCGGGATCGACTGGTCGACCGAGGTGAGCCAGTGGTCCAGCCGTTCGACGGTGGAACCAGGCATCCTGCCGCTGCCGTCGAGGGCCTGCGACAGCGTGCCGAGCACGCGACCGAACTGCACCGGGTCGATCTTGTCGAGGATGGTGCGGACGGTGGTCAAGGTGTCCTGCAGCGCGAGGGTGCCCTTGCTGCGGTCCTCTTCGATCTGTGAACCCTCGTGCAGATACTGGTCGGCGGGTCCGTTGAAGACGAGTTCCACGGAAGTGACGGCGAACAGGTTGCTCGGCACCACCCGGGCGGTCACGTTGGACGGGATGCCGTCGGCGAACTCCGGCTTCAGCTCGATCTTGACTTTCTGCTCTTCGCCCTTCGCGGCAACATTCACCGTTTCGACCGCCCCGACCAGCACACCGCGGAACTTCACGTCGGCCTGGCTCGGCAGACCGTCGCCGGTGGTGGTCAGATTGGCGACCACGTTCACCTTCGGCACGAAATAGCCGCGGTAGCGGGCCATCAGGAAGCCAAGGATCAGCGCGAAGACAACCAGCCCGCAGATGCCCGCGATGAGCAACTGCCGCATGGTGGGCCCGCGCCCACTCGGATCGATGATCATTCTTGCCCTACCCAGAAATCCGGATGCCGGGGTTGACTCCCCAGATCGCCAATGTCATGAACAAGTCGGCGAACACCACCAGGATGATGGACATCTTGATCGCCCGCCCGGCCGCCACGCCGACGCCCTCGGGGCCACCCGAGGCGAAGAAGCCGTAGTAGCACTGGATGAACGTGGTGATCGCGACGAACAGCATGGCCTTGGCCAGTGAGTAGAGCACGTCCGTCGGAATGAGGAATTGATAGAAGTAGTGCGAGTAGGTACCGCTGGAGGTACCGCCGATCAGCTGCACGGTCAGCGAGCAGGAGATGTAGGCCATGGCAAGGCCGAGGCAGTAGAGCGGGACAATGGCGACCATCGCCGCGAACATCCTGGTGCTCACCAGGTAGGGCAACGGCTTGATAGCGATCGAGTCGAGCGCGTCGATCTCCTCGGAGATGCGCATCGCGCCCAGCTGCGCGGTGAACCGACAGCCTGCCTGTGCGGCAAATGCCAAGGCCGCCAACAGCGGTCCCAGCTCTCTCGTGGTGGCGAAGGCCGAGATGGCGCCGGTGATCGGGCTCAGGCCGAGAAGGTTGAGCGAGGTGTAGCCCTGGATGCCGACCGTCATGCCGCCGAAGGCGCTGAGAATCAAGACGACGCCGATGGTGCCGCCGCCGACTACCAGACTGCCGTTACCCCAGGTGACGTCCGAGAGCAGCCGCCACACTTCCTTCGGATACTGCTTGAGCGCCGTCGGTATCGAGCCGATCGACCGCAGGAAGAAGAACACCTGGTGGCCGAGGCGCGCGACTAGATCTACCGGACTCTGCGCGAACCTCTTCAGTTGCTGAAGTGGCCGCAGCAGCGGCGGCACATATGTTGATGACACCGGCTCAGACCACCTGTGGGGGGAGAAGTACGTTGTAAATCTGGGTGATGAGGAGGTTCACTCCGAACAGCATGATCGCGGAGCTGACCACAGCGGAGTTCACCGAGTTCGCCACTCCACCCGGCCCGCCTCGGGTATTCAGCCCGGTGTCGCAGGCGATGATCGCCGCGAGTAATCCGAAGATCAGCGACTTCACCAGTGCGACAAGAAGATCGACGGTCACCGCGAACGAGGAGAAAGTGCCGATATAAGAGCCCGGCGTACCGCCCTGCGCGAAGATATTGAATATGTAGCCGGTCAAGAATCCGACGAAGACGACGAAGCCGCAGAGCAGCACACTGACCAGCATGGCGGCGCCGAGTCGAGGGGCGACCAGGCGCCGCAACGGATCCACGCCCATGACGCGCATCGCGTCGATCTCTTCGCGGATGGTGCGCGAACCGAGGTCGGCGCAGATCGCCGATCCGACGGCGCCCGCGATCATCAGCGAGGTGACCAGCGGAGCGCCCTGCTGGATGATGCCGAGACCGTTGGCCGCGCCAATGAAGGAGGTCGCGCCGACCTGGCCTGCGACCGCGCCGACCTGGATGGAAACGATGACCCCGATCGGGATGGCTACCAACAGCGTCGGCGCCGCGGCGACGCTCGACATGAACGCGCACTGCTTGATGAACTCTTTATAAGGAAAGCGGCGGCGAAATATTGCGATGAACAGCTCGGCAACGGCGGCGAATCCCATGGTGATCTGCCGGCCGAACGTCTCGAGTGACCGCTTCGGGTGGTCTTCCCAGTAGCCTTTTGCCCAATCAACCGTGTCACTCATCCGTGACTCCGAAGGTGGACTCTTGGTCAACTGCACTGGCCTAACCCCTCTCGACGCCGGAAATCAAACCCGACGACTTGCTTTGCTTGACGCACCTTACTACGGAGTAGTGCAGAACACACCATCGTCATGTGATTGCAGTCATAGACAGTCATCACTGTTCACGAAAAGCTATGAGACGCGGCACGGACGTTGGTACACGTCCCAAAGTTAACCGTCCATCGTCTAGAACAAGTTACAGTTCGCCTGCGCCGATCAGTGCCCTTTTCGGTATCTCGGCGCAATTACGCGGATAATATTCATTGAAAATCGCATTCGTTTCAGAGCACTGAACGCGACGCCATGAACTTGTGACCGAAACACAAACTCACCACGCCGACGATGTCATCTATAGAAGCTTGCTATTACGATAGAAAGAGACGATCTAGCTAAAATGTCGAAAAATGAGGGGCTCCAGGCGCTACTCCCACCGACGGCCAGTACAAGACGCGCCCGGAGCCGAATACTGACACGATGGGTACGACAGATTGATATCGTGCGGACTTCCGACGTCTGGAGGGACATGTTCAGCAAACTCGCCAAGGTGGCCAACGCCGCCTTCGCCGTAGCCCTGGGTGCGGTACTGCTCGGGACGGGCGCAGGGGCAGCGGACGCAGCGCCCGGTCCGCCGGTCGTGGGCGGTGGCTCGGGGATCATCATCGACAATCAGTTCGAATGCACGGTCACCACAGTGGGGTACGACGGCGCCGGCCGACTGGTCGGATTGACTGCCGGACACTGCGGCGACCCCGGTGCTCAGGTGTTCGCCGAGTCCGATCGCGGCGCAGGCCAAATCGGCAAGTTCGTCTACTCCAATCACGATCTGGACTACGCGATCATTCAGTTCACGCCGGGCGCGATCATCCCGGTGAACCGGATCGGCAACGTGACCATCACCGGAATCGGCGGACCCGCCCAGTTCCCGATGATCGTTTGCAAGGAGGGCCGGACCACCGGCAACACCTGCGGCATCTCGTGGGGCGACGTCTTCGGGTCGAATACCGAGACCTGGTCCCAGATGTGTGTGGTGGAAGGCGATTCCGGTGCTCCGGTCGTCGTCGGCACCACGCTGGTCGGCATGGTGAACGCTTACCTCGCGATCGCATGCTTCGGTCCCGAGGTCGGCACCAACATGAGCGCCATCATGGGTGACATCAACGCACGTGGCGGGGTCGGCGCGGGTTTCAACCCGATCTGATCCGCCGGTTTTCGAAAAGTAGATGAGCGGGCCGCGAGGCCCGCTCATTTTTCGTTGACGGCCCCTTCTGCGCTGGCGGGGGCCAACGTGGGGCCCGAAAGGTCGCACTGCGGCATGCAATCGACGTTGTCGAGCGCAGGCGCGCTGCGCGGCTGCCGCAACAGCAGCGCGGCAAGCAGCGCGCCCGTGGCCAGCAGTCCGACACATATCCACATTGCGACGCCGAACCCACGATCGAATTCGACCGGGTCGCTGAGCGATCCGGAGATACCCGCGAGGCCGGGCAGCGCGGCGACCGCGAGCAGTTGCGCGGTGCGGGCGACGGCATTGTTCACACCGGAGGCGATACCTGCTTCGCTGGTGGGCACCGCGCCGAGCACGGCCCCGGTGAGCGGGGCGACGAGCACCGACAAGCCGAGGCCGAACAGCAGCACACCTGGCAGCACATCGGTCACATAGGTGGTGTCCGGTCCGATGTGCAGCATCAGAACCAGCCCGCCGCCGGCGAGCAGCGGGCCGACTGTCATCGGGATGCGCGGCCCGTGCACCTGAGCCCACCGGCCCGCGGGCGCGGAGAGCACAAGCATGATCAGCGTGACGGGGACGGTTGCGACGCCCGACATCAGCGGCGAGTATCCGGCCACCAACTGCAATTGCATGACCAACAGGAAGAACACACCGCCGAGGGCGGCATAGACCGCGAAGGTGACCAGGTTCGCGGCCGTGAATACCCGCGATTCGAACAGCGACGGTGGCACCAGCGGGTGATCGCTGCGCATCTCGATCGACACGAACACCGCGAGCAGCAGTAGACCTGCCACGACGAGCAGCGGCGTCGCATCGATCAAGCCGAAGGTCAACGTGCCCAAGGCGAGCGCAACTACCACCGCGCCAGGAATATCCAGTTGCGCGGCGGCATTCGGATCGTGACTCTCCGGCACGTGCCGCAGGGTGACGAGCACGACGACAAGCGTCAGCGGCACATTGATGAAGAAGATGGATTGCCAGCCTGCGACATCGATGAGCCAGCCGCCGAGGAACGGGCCGAGCGCACCGGCGACACCACCGAAACCCGACCACAGACCGATCGCCGCACCCTGATCACGCCTGTCGATGGACGAGGAGATCAGCGCGAGGCTGCCCGGTGTGAGCATCGCGCCTGCCACACCCTGCAGAATGCGGGCGAAGATCAGCATTTCGATGTTCACCGCGGCGCCGCACAGCACCGAGGCGATGGCGAAACCGATGGTGCCCCAGACGAAGACCTTACGGCGGCCGAGGCGATCGCCGAGCGATCCACCGAGCAGGATGAACGACGCCAGCGTGAGCGTGTAACCGTTCAGTGTCCATTGCAGACCGGCGACATCGGTGTTCAGCGATTCACCGATACGCGGCAGCGCGATATTCACGACGGTCGCATCGAGCGAGGCCACCGACGAACCGAGGATGGTGGCCAGCAAGATCCATCGGCCCTTGGCCGAACGCAAGCGGGGAAGCTCCGGGATGCTCACCCACATAACCTAGCCGCCGAAAGACGCGAACCGGGCTATCCGGGGCTGGGGATACCCCTGGCCTCAGAGCTCCTGAACGCAGACCACGAAATGCCTGGACGGGTAGGTGAACCCGGTGCCGCTGGTGCAGGCGCCCGCATCGTCGGCGCCCTGCTGAATATTGGTCACCTTCACGCGCTGGGTGCCTCGCTCGGTGCAGTCGATGCGCTTGGGATCCTCACCGCCGACATCCATGCAGCCACCGACGACCCAATCGATATCGAGGCACAACGCGCCCTGCTCGACTCCGTTCAGGGTTTCCGCGTAGTAGTTGTCGCGGTCGCTGACGCACGAGGTGTTGGTCGGCGCCTTGCCGATCACCTTGTAGTTCGACGACCTACTGCCGCAGGATGCCTTCGCGATGGTGGCGTCGGCCACCGTGCCGCCCAGGGTCACACAGTCACCGACGTTGGCCTCGAAGTCGGTGCTGCCGCCTCCAGCCGAGGTCGGCGCAGGCTTGCTCGACGTCGGCTTGCCGGTGGTCGGCCTGGACGACGTCTTCGGTGTGCTCGTCGTCGATATGGCATCGACAGTTCCGTTGTTCATCGCGGGTTGTGCGGTACCGCTGATAGTGGAAGCACATCCCGCCACAAAGATCGCGGCAACAGCGGCAACCGCAGCGATGGCGGCCACCGCAAGGCGGCCCGTGTGAAGTTGACCAGACACGTAACAGTCCTCCCGAGCTGTAACGCTCCGAACTCACACCCCCGTCAGAATCCGAAGTTGACAATGCAGAGCTTGAAATACCACGCCATGCATACACCATGTACGGCGCGCGCGTCGAGTCGAAGACAACTCTCGGTGCCGCGACGATGTTGCGCACGACCAGCGTAATCACATTCCCAGCAACCGATCTGAGTATGGTGGGAATTCCGATGTGAAAGGAGTTGTCCGTGAAGCTGATCAGCGCAATTGTCTGCACGACCGCCGCGATGGGCACCTCCTTACTGCTTCCGACAGTGGCTTCAGCAACCGACGTGCATTGCTCGTCGGACCAAGGAATCGACGTCACCGTTATCGATGGGCGCACCGCCTGCCGGGCCACGAGCGACACCTCCGGCCGGGCTCGCGCCGCGGGTTACGACGGTGTCGGTTACGCGAAGGCGAGCTCGGGTGCGAACGCGTTCGGCATCGGCGCCGCCGGTGGCGTCGGCGCGAGCGAAGGGGTCGGCGGGATTCCTATCGCGATCGGCATCGGACTGGACGCGATGGCCCTCACTTCGATTTCCGATCCTGGGGGCCGGGGCCACGGTGGGTTGCCCCTCGCTGTGTCGATTGCCATAGATGGTTCGCGGGCAGGGGTCGAATCCGCGAACAATGCCGTGGTGTGCCTGGGGTCCTCGGCGTTCGCCTGGAGTTCGGCAACGGGCGCCACCTGCCTTGCTACGCCTTTCGGTCGCTGGCAAACCGTGCCTGCCGCGATAGGCTGACAATCACCGGCCGCCGAGTTCGTGCCCGCGTCGGCCCCCCGAGGTCAGGAGGTGCGCGGCGTGGTTTCTGGCCCCCAACCATCAGGCAAGCGACTGGCCGCACCACAGGAAATGCTCGTCGACCCGAGATTCATCCGGTTGGCCGACCATTTCTTCGGCATGTTCGCCCAACCGTCACGCGGCGGCGGCGCGCTGGCGATCTACCTCGACGGCCGACCTGTCGTCGATATCTGGGCCGGGTGGGCTGCCAAGGATCGCCGATGGAACGGCGGCAGCGTGGCGCTCACCTTCTCCACCGGCAAGGGTGTGGCCTCCACCGTGCTCCACCGGCTCGCCGAGCGCGGTCTGATCGAGTACGACGCACCGGTAGCCGAGTACTGGCCGGAGTTCGCCGCACACGGCAAAGGCGACATCACCGTGCGCGATGTGCTGTCGCACCGGGCGGGGCTGCACCGGGTGCGCGGCCTGGTGCCGGGCCGCGAGGGCATCCTCGACTATGACGCGGTGGTGCGCGCACTCGCCGAGAGCCCTGCGGACCCGCGGCGCATCCGCTCGTCGGGCTATCACGCGATCACCTTCGGGTGGCTGGTTGCCGAGATCGTGCAGCGGGTGACCGGTGATCCATTCACCGACGTGCTGCGCAGGGAGATCGCGGTGCCGCTCGGCACCGACGAATTCTGGTTCCGGGTACCGGAATCCGAGCGCTACCGGATCGCCAAGATCTTCCCGCACCTGAGCCCGCCGGGAATCCGCTGGAACACCGCCTCATCGGTGCTGTCCTGGGTGCGGCCGATCCGAGGGCTCGCCGAGGCCGGCATGCCGGAGAGCTTCGACGAGTTGGTCCGCGATCCACGGGTGCACGATGCGGTGATGCCGGGATGGAACGGGGTGTTCTCGGCACGCGCACTGGCCAGGATGTACGGCGCGCTCGCCAACGGCGGGCAAGTCGAGGTGGATCGCGGCGAACAGGGCATCGAAACCGTCCAGTTGCTGAAGCCGGAGACGATCGAGACCATCAACGAGGTACAGCCTGCCGAGAGCCGCGACTACGTGCTCGGGATCCCGCTGCGCTTCACCCTCGGCTATCACCGTCCGGTGCTGATGTCCAAGCAGCAGCCACGAAAGGCCTTCGGCCACTACGGCATCGGCGGGTCGGGTGCGTATGCCGATCCCTCGCTCGGCATGTCGATCGCGTTCGTCACCAACCGGCTCGGTAACATGGTGACCGCGCTCGGTGACGCGCGGCTCGCCCGACTCGCAGCCATCGCAAGCACTACGGTGCGCAGACACCAACCGGCGGCCGTGGCCGCCGAATCGATCGAACAGCAGCCGGGGTGACGCGGTGAGTCGAACCTCGTGACCGACAAGTTCGTACCTATAGATATGGACGCCGGTACGCCGAGGCGCGACGAGCAAGTGCTGGACCCCGCGCCATCGCCGCGGGTGCCCAGGTTGGTTGTCGCGCACGCGCTTGCGGCAGGGATCGATTTCGAGCGGTACTTCCGGTGGCGCCGTGCGCACGAGGGCGATCGGTTCTTCGTGCGCTTCCCCGGCTTCGGTTCGGTGCTGTTCGCCGGATCGCCAGCGGGCGCCCGCGAGATGTTCCGAGCACCGGCAGAGCTGCTCGAACCGCCACGACCGAATCCGATCGAACCGCTGGTCGGCACCGCCTCGCTCATTCTCGCCGCCGGCGAACGGCACCGCAACGACAGGGCACTGCTCGCACCCGCTTTCCATGGACCACGCATCCGTGCATACGGCGAACTCATCCGCGATTCGACGCTGAACGAAATATCCGGCGGCGCAGCAGGATCCACCCCTTGGCGGCCGGGCACCCGTATCGATTCACGAGCGGCGGCGAGGGCGATCACCCTGCGAGTAATCCTGGAGGCTGTCTTCGGGGTGGACAGCCGCGAGCGGCGGGCCGTCTACACCGCCGCGGTCACCGAGTTCCTCAACGCATTCTCCGGGCCGCTGATGCTGCTGCCGGTCTTGCGCCACGGACTGTTCGGGCAGGCGCCGTGGGACCGGTTCCTCGCGGCACGCACCCGGCTCGACGCGCTGATCCTCGCCGATGTCGCCCGACGGCGGAACAGCGCTACCAACCACGCATCGGCCGACATCCTCGGGATGCTGCTGACAACCAGCTACGACGACGGCACCACGATCTCCGATGTCGATCTTTGCGAACAGCTGCGCACCCTGCTGGTCGCGGGGCACGAGACCACCGCGACCACGATGGTGTGGGCGCTGTTTCACCTGCATCGGGAACCCGAGACGTTGGGCCGACTGCGCGCGGAGATACAAGCCGCAGGTGGTGATGCCACGCCGCTGGAGCTGGCCCGCCTGCCCTACCTCGACGCGGTGTGTCAGGAAACGCTGCGCCTGCATCCGACGGTGCCCATTGTGCTTCGCCGCGTCACCGCGCCGTTCACGCTGCTGGGGGTCCCGCTCGCGGCGGGGGACACGATGGGCGTCGCGGTGCCGCTACTGCATTCCGATCCGGGAGTGTGGGCCGAGCCCGAGCGGTTCCGGCCGGAGCGGTTCCTCGAGCGCCGCTACGGGCCGTTCGAGTTCGCGCCGTTCGGCGGCGGTCACCGGCGCTGCGTCGGAGCGTCGCTCGCCGACTACGAACTGCGGATAGTTCTTGCCACGATCCTCGGCCGGGTCCGGCTGCGGCTGGCGCCGCGGTTCGCGCGTGGGCGTACGCCATTATCGGTGCCGCACAACATCGCGACCGGTCCGCGACGGTCGATCCCATTCGACGTTATGGGTGATTTACGTCACGAACCCGTTTGATGTCAGCGGCAACCTCCCCGGCGATCTGCTACGCGCGCGCACCCGGACTCGCCGATGTGACCGGGAACTTTCTCGAAAGTCGGTGACCACACTGGGCATATGTGGCGCACATCACATCACATGGTCACGGTGAATCAATTTGAAACGCGACTGGCTTCGAACCGCGCCCGACGGTAGGAATGGACCTCAGGGGCGGGTGCGTCAAAATCCCCGCGGAGCAATGTTATGGGCTCCGCGCTTCACCGCGGGACCGCCTCTTTGGTTCCGCGACACATTCGTGGGGTGCCTCCAGAGGCTCCGCGCCTATGAAAGATCTCCTTCCGCTACGCGGATCGAGATATGGAATGGACGAGAAACCTATGCATGTCGCTTTGAACACCAGGTCGTTGCCATCTTCGGACCGGAGGGCGCAGCTAGCCCGGCGGATCAGGCAGGGCGTCCTGTTGTCCGCGGCGATCGCGACGGCCGGTGCCGTACTGGTCGCGCCCGCCGAAGCCGCTCCACTGCTGCCCGGCGGAAGCGGCTCTTCATCCGCCGCGGCCACCGATCCGACGACGAAGCCGAACTTCGCGCCGCCGTCGATCAACATCGCCGACGGCGAGACCGTCGGTATCGCGCAGCCGATCATCATCAACTTCCAGGACCCGGTCACCGATCACGCCACCGCCGAGAAGGCCATCCAGGTCACCTCGTCGAACGCGGCGCCCGGTCACTTCACCTGGTTCAACGACAAGCAGGTGCGCTTCCGGCCGAACGACTTCTGGCCGGCCAACACCGACGTGACCGTGCAGGCCGGGGAAACCCGCAGCGCCTTCCGGATCGGCGACGCGCTGATCAGCACCGCCGACGACACCACGCACACCATCACGATCACGCTCAACGGTGAGGTCGTGCAGGAAATGCCGACCTCGATGGGCAAGACCAAGCACGAGACCCCGAACGGCATCTACTACGTCGGCGAGCAGCTGCGCAAGATGACGATGGATTCGTCCACCTACGGCGTCCCGACCACCGACCCCGAGGGCTACAAGCTCGAGGTCGAGTACGCGACACGGATCTCCAACAGCGGCATCTTCGTGCACGCCGCGCCGTGGTCGGTCGGCCAGCAGGGTGTTTCGAACGCCAGCCACGGCTGCCTGAACGTGAGCACCGAGAACGCCAAGTGGTTCATGGAGAACACCAAGAAGGGCGACCCGGTGATCGTCCAGAACACCAACGGCGGCACCCTCAACTCCCGGGACGGCTTTGGCGACTGGAACGCCTGAGCTAGCCCTCACCTTCGCCCGCCCCCAAACGAGCCGAAAGCCGAACACTACGATCAATTCGGGCAAAAGTCCGACGTAGTGTTCGGCTTTTGCTTCACTTGGTCGGTGTTCGGAAAGTTCAGCGGGGCGGCGGTTGATGTTAACCGGTCGTTTGCTCGTATCCGTAGAGTGCGCGCTGTGCGATCCAGTCCCGAGCGAGTACTTCCGCAGCCCCGAGGTCGCGGTCTAAGAGGTCGGCCGTGGCAGGACTACGCGCTGTTCGCGGTGCTGCTGGTACCGAATCTCGCGCTGCTGACGCTGTTCGTCTATCGCCCACTGCTGGACAACATCCGGCTGTCTTTCACCGACTGGAACATCTCCGACCCCTTCGTCACCTATATCGGGTTGGACAACTACCGCGAGTGGTGGGGCCGGTCGGATTCCTGGCAGATCGTCACCAACACAGTGGTTTTCACCCTCGCCGCCGTCGTCGGCAGCATGGTCCTCGGCCTCGCGCTCGCACTGCTGCTCGACCGTAAGCTCTTCGGCCGCAATATCGTCCGCTCGGCGATCTTCGCACCGTTCGTGATCTCCGGCGCCGCCATCGGTGTGGCGTTCCAGTTCATCTTCGACCCCAGCTTCGGCCTGGTCCAGGATGTGCTGCACCGCATCGGCGTCGACAAGGTTCCCGATTTCTACCAGGACCCACACTGGGCGATGTTCATGGTGACGGTGACCTACATCTGGAAGAACCTCGGCTACACCTTCGTCATCTATCTTGCCGCGTTGCAAGGCACTCGGGCCGATCTGATGGAGGCTGCCGAGATGGACGGCGCGAGCCGGTGGACCACCTTCACCAAAGTTCTACTGCCGCAGCTGCGCCCGACCACGTTCTTCCTGTCCATCACAGTGCTGCTGAACTCGTTGCAGGTCTTCGACATCATCAACGTGATGACACGAGGGGGACCACTCGGCACCGGGACCACGACGATGGTCTACCAGGTCTACGAGGAATCCTTCCGCAACTTCCGTGCCGGATACGGCGCGACGGTTGCCACCATCATGTTCCTGGTGTTGCTGACCATCACGCTGATCCAGGTGCGGATCATGGATCGGGGCGAGTGAGTGAAATACGTTGGCCCGACCACGTCTTCGTACCAGAAGCGGCAATTGCTCGTGAAGGTGCTCGGCTACGCCGCCATGCTGTGCGTGCTGATCATCGTCGGTGTTCCGCTGTTCTGGATCATCATCACCTCGTTCAAGGCGCGTCCGGACATCTACACCCAGCCCGCGGTGTACTGGCCGCACAGCTGGCATCCGGAGAACTACGAGGAAGCCACCACCACGCTGCCGTTCTGGACGTTCCTGCGTAACTCGCTGCTCGTCACCGGTGTCATCGCCGCAGTGAAGTTCGTGCTCGGCATCCTCAGTGCCTACGGGCTGGTGTTCCTGCGCTTTCCAGGCAAGAACGTGGTTTTCCTCGTCATCATCGCCGCGCTGATGGTGCCCAACCAGATCACCGTGATCTCCAACTACGCACTGATCGCACAATTGGGCTGGCGAAACACCTTCCAGGGCATCATCATTCCGCTCTGCGGCGTCGCATTCGGCACCTTCCTGATGCGCAACCATTTCCTCTCGCTACCGGCCGAGGTGATCGAGGCGGCCAGGATGGACGGCGCCAACTGGTGGCGGCTGCTCACCAGGGTGGTGCTACCGATGTCCGGGCCGACCATGGTCGCGTTCGCCGTTGTCACGCTGGTCAGCGAATGGAACGAATACCTCTGGCCATTCCTGATGGCCGACGACACCACGGTCGCCACCTTGCCGGTCGGCCTGACCCTGCTGCAGAACACCGAGAACCCGAGCGTCACCAACTGGGGGCCGGTGATGGCGGGCACGCTGCTCACGATGCTGCCGATTCTGCTGGTGTTCCTGCTGCTTCAGCGCCACATGATCAAAGGCCTCACCTCGGGTGCGGTCAAGGGTTAGCCGATATAGGAGATACCACGTGTCCACTTCACAATTCCCCGCACTGTCGCGGCGCGGATTCATCGGCTTGGCCGGCGCGGTCGCCGCGGGTGCGGCGCTCACCGCGTGTGCGGGCAGCGGCGGTGGCGGCAAGCAGTCCGGCGACGCCAACACCATCACCTTCTGGTCGAATCACCCTGGCACCTCGAAGGAACTCGAGGCCGAGCTGATCAACCGGTTCCAGGCCGAGCACCCGGACCTGAAGGTCAATCTGGTCGACGCTGGCAAGAACTACGAGGAAGTGTCGCAGAAGTTCAACGCGGCCCTTTCCGGCGGCGAGCTGCCGGATGTTGTTGTGCTGTCGGATGTCTGGTGGTTCAACTACGCGCTCAACGGCACCATCGAGCCACTGGACGGCCATTTCGGCGAGGCCGGAGTAAAGCTCGACGACTATGTCGATTCGCTGGCCGCGGACTATGTGTTCAACGGCAAGCATTACGCACTGCCCTACGCCCGCTCGACGCCACTTTTCTATTACAACAAGGACGTGTGGTCGAAGGCCGGTCTGCCGGACCGCGGTCCGCAGAGCTGGCAGGAATTCGACGAGTGGGGCCCGAAGCTGCAGCAGGTCGTCGGCGACGGCAAGCTCGCGCACGGCTGGGGCGATGCCAAGAACTACTTGGCCTGGACCTTCCAGGGCCCCAACTGGACCTTCGGCGGCGCCTACTCCGATCAGTGGACCCTGAAGTTCACCGACCCCAAAACCATTGCGGCCGGCCAGTTCCTGCGCGACATGATCCACACCAAGAAGTACGCGGGCATCAAGCCGCAGATCGCCGTCGATTTCGGCACCGGTGTGATCGCCTCCACCATCGCCTCCACCGGCGACCTGAAGGGTATCCAGAAGAACGCCGAGGGCAAGCTGCAATTCGGCACCGCGTTCCTACCGCACCCGAACGGGCCGGGCGTCACCACCGGTGGCGCGGGGCTTGCCGTGCCCGCGCGCATCTCCGATCAGCGAAAGGTGAACGCGCTGAAATTTATCGAGTTCATCACCAATTCCGCTAACACCGCGTACTTCTCGCAGGGCACCGGGTACATGCCGGTGCGCAAATCGGCCGTCACCGACCCGAGCGAGCAGGACTTCCTTGCGAAGAGCCCGAACTCGAAGGTAGCCATCGAGCAGCTTTCGGTGACCAAGTCACAGGACTACGCGCGGGTGTTCGTGCCGGGCGGCGATCAGATCATCGGGACAGGGCTGGAGCAGATCGGGCTCCAGAACGCGGACCCGGCCACGGCTTTCGCCAATGTCGCCAGTCAGCTACAAGCCATTATCGACCGGCAGATCACTCCGAAGCTGCCCAAGTAGTTCGCCGAACGGACAGGAGATCGACAGCATGGCAACAGTGCACTTCGACGGGGTGACGCATCTGTATCCCGGCGCGCCGACGCCTGCTGTCGATAGCCTCGACATCGATATCGCGGACGGGGAATTCATCGTCCTCGTCGGCCCGTCCGGCTGCGGCAAGTCGACAAGTCTGCGGATGCTCGCCGGGCTGGAGTCGGTCGAGTCGGGCCGAATCCTGATCGGCGGCAAGGATGTCACCGGGCTGCCGCCGCGGGCCCGCGATGTGGCGATGGTGTTCCAGAGTTACGCGCTCTACCCGAACATGACCGTCGCGCAGAATATGGGCTTCGCCCTGCGCAATACTGGTATGAGCAAGGCCGACACCATGGTTCAGGTCCAAGAGGCGGCCAGGATGCTGGAGCTGGAACCGCTGCTCGATCGCAAGCCCGCGAAACTGTCCGGCGGCCAGCGCCAGCGAGTCGCCATGGGCCGCGCCATCGTTCGTCGCCCGCAGGTGTTCTGCATGGACGAGCCGCTGTCCAACTTGGACGCGAAGCTGCGGGTGAGCACTCGATCGCAGATCGCGGCCCTGCAGAAGCGGCTCGGGACAACCACGGTGTACGTCACCCACGATCAGGTCGAGGCCATGACCATGGGTGACCGGGTCGCGGTGCTGCGCGACGGCAAGCTGCAGCAGATCGCCGCGCCACGTGAGCTCTACGACAACCCGGTGAACACCTTTGTCGCGGGCTTCATCGGCTCACCGGGCATGAACCTGCTCGACGCGCCGGTGCGCGACAACGCGGCGGTCCTCGGTGATCTGCGAATCCCCTTGCCGCACAGCGTGCAGACCGACCGCGTTGTCGTGGGCGTTCGCCCCGAATCCTGGGAAGTCACCACCGAGCCCGACAGCCTCGCGGTCGCCGCCGAACTGCTCGAGGAGCTCGGCGCCGAGTCCTTCATCTACAGCCACGGCATCACCGAGGAGTGGAACAGCCGCTCGGGCAAGGTGGTTGCCCGTGTCGACCGCCGCTTCCAGGTCGCACTCGGAGATCACCTGCGGCTGCGTCCCAAGCTCGACGAGATCTTCTTCTTCGACGGGGCCACCGAGCTGCGCCTGTGCTGAGTCGGCCCCGTTCGCCTCGGATGCCTACCAGATACGAACGCGTTCGGCCGGTTCCAGGTACAAATTGTCGCCGGGCTTGACGTCGAAGGCTTCGTGGAAGCTGTCGATATTGCGCACCACTGCGTTGCAGCGGAATTCGGGCGGAGAGTGCGGGTCGATGGCGAGGCGGCGGATCGCTTCCTCGGTGCGGGCCTTGGTGCGCCACACCTGGGCCCAGCCGAAGAAGACACGTTGCAGGCCGGTGAGCCCGTCGATCTCCCTGGCAGTGCCGCCCGCCAGCGAGATCTTGTAGGCCGCGAGCGCGATGGAAAGCCCGCCGAGGTCGCCGATGTTCTCGCCGATGGTGAACTCGCCGTTGACGGTGTGCTCGTCCGAAAGTTCCTTCGGCGAGAGCGCGTTGTACTGATCGATCAGAGCCTTTGTCCGCTTGCCGAATTCGGTGCGGTCGTCGTCGGTCCACCAGTCGATCATGTTGCCGTCGCCGTCGTACTTGGCGCCCTGATCATCGAATCCGTGCCCGATCTCGTGGCCGATGACCGCACCGATTCCGCCGTAGTTGGCGGCGTCGTCGGCGTGCATATCGAAGAACGGCGGCTGCAGAATCGCTGCGGGGAAGACGATCTCGTTCATTCCCGAGTTGTAGTAGGCGTTCACCGTCTGGGGTGTCATGAACCATTCGTCACGGTCGACGGGGCCGCCGAGCTTGTTCATGTCGCGGTCGTGATCGGCGGCGTAGCCGCGTCGGTAGTTGCCAACCAGATCGGCGGGATCGATGACGATATCGGAGTAGTCGCGCCACTTGTCCGGGTAGCCGATCTTCGGCGTGAACTTCTCCAGCTTCGCCAATGCGGCTGCCCTGGTGGCGGGGCTCATCCAAGCCAGATCGGCGATATTGCGCCGGTAGGCCTCCTGTAGGTTGGCGACCAGCTCCACCATGCGCGCCTTGGCCTCCGGCGGGAAGTGCTCGGCCACATAGATTTTGCCGACAGCCTCGCCGAGCAGGTCCTGCACCAGCGAGACACCGCGCTTCCAGCGTTCCCGGTTCTCCTGCGCACCGGTGAGGGTGCGGCCGAAGAAGTCGAAGCTCTCCTCGACCACCGCGTCGGTGAGGTACGCAGCGCGCGAGCGGATCACCCGCCATGCGGCCCATGCCTGCCAGTCCGCGGTCGACTCCGTCGCCCAGGTCTGCGCGAAGGTACGCACATAGTCCGGCTGGCGTACGACCAGTTCCGCGAAAAGCTCGGGTCCCGATGCCGTGACGCCGTCGGCGAGGGCCGAGGTCCACGCGGCCCAATCGAATTCGGGGTAGTCGGCTGTGAGCGCGTCGAAGGTGGTGAGGTTGTAGCCGAGTTCGGCGTCCCTGCGCCGCACCACATCCCAGTGCCCGGCCGCGAGTTTGCGCTCCAGCTCGAACACGCGCTGGCCGACGGTGCCCAGGTCGTCGGGCAGCAGGCCCGCGAGCTGCGGATCGGCGGCGGCCAGTGCGAACATGCGGCCGATGTGCGCGATGTACGCGGTGCGGATCTCGGCGAATTCGTCCTGACGGTAGTAGGACTCGTCGGGCAGGCCGATCCCGGACTGAGTCGCGTGCACCAGATAGCGGTTGGAGTCCTTGTCGTCGGTGTCGACGTAGCAGCCGAGCGCGCCGCCGACGCCGGTGCGCTGCAATCGGCCGAGCAGAGCGGCGAAAGCACCTCGGTCGGTGGCCTCCTTGATCGCCGCGAACTCGATCGCGATCGGCGCGAGCCCGACGGCCGTGACGGCCTCGGTGTCCATGAAGCTCGAGTACAGATCACCGATCTTGCGGGCATCGCTGCCCGGCTCGGATTTCGATGCCGCGGCGTCCTGGATGATCGTCTGGACATCCTGCTCCGACTGGTCGTACAACGTCCGGAAGGCACCGTCGACCGCACGATCGGCCGGTATCTGGTGTGTATCGAGCCACGCGCCGTTGACGTGCGCGAACAGGTCGTCCTGCACGCGCACGCCCGCGTCGAGGTAGGACAGATCAATGCCGGAAGGACTGGTCAGCTCGGAAGTCACGATATCCAGTATGCCGATCCGAGCGATCGGGCGCCGAGGGTCGCCCGGCCAGGGTGCGGCCAGGGGGAGTGGCTCAGACCGACACGTCGGCGCGGTTGAATTCGCCGTCGCGGACGCCTGCGAGGAAGGCGGTCCACTCTTCGGGGGTGTAGGTGAGGGTGATATCGCCGCAGCGCAGCGTGGTGTGGCCGGCATCGGCGACGGTGGTGGTGATCGCGGTCGGATCGCTGTGGCTGCGGCCGGGGTCGAGGGTGTCGAGGAACGAGGTCCATTCGCTCGCGGTGACGATGATGATGGGCTCTTCGGCCGGGCGGCTGGCCGGATCGCGGCGGTATTTGCTGTCACGGATGAGAACCGCGTCACCATCGAAACAAACCTCGACACATTGGTTGCCGTTGTTGGATCGAGTCGATGTGAACCAGCCGGTAAAAACCGACCGGGAGGTAGCAATGGTGGCCATGGGCAGAATTTTACACTCCGGCATACCTGCTGATCAGGGCCAATGACTCAGCACGGTCCAGCGATTGCTCCAATGCGCGCACGTACGCGAAGCTCAGATCTCGCACCATTTCGGGGTCGTCGACGGCACCACCGAACACGGTGCTCTCCGCCCAGCCGAAGGTCGGCAGCTGCTCGCCCTCGAAATCGATCAGATGGAAACTCGAACCGCCGAGTACCGCCCCCGCGGTAGCGGCGAACGGGATGACCCGCACCTCGATGGTGTCGAGTTCGGCGATGAGCGCGGCCAGATGCTCGAGCTGTCCGTAGAGCACCTTCGGTCCACCGGTCTGCTGTAGCAGGGTGCCCTCGCCGATCACGGCGGTCAGCTCGATCGGGTCACTGTCGCGCAACCGCTCCTGGCGACGCATTCGGATGGCGACGAGTTGCTCGACCTGCACCGGCCGGATCATCACGTCGGCGCTGATGAGCGCGCGGGCATAGTCCTCGGTCTGCAGCAGGCCGGGCACGACCAGGCTGTCGTAACTGCGAATGCTCTGCGCGCCGGACTCCATACCGTAGAGCCGCTGCAACTCCGGGCCGATCAGCGCGGCGGATTTCGCCCACCAACCGCGCTGTTTGCTGGCCTCGAGCAGAGCGAGTAATTCGGCGCGCTCCTCGGCGTCGACCTCGAGCAATTCCAGCACCGGGCCGATGGTTTTGCCGGTCAATACACGGCGGCCCTTCTCCACGTGCGACCAATTGGCCGCGGTGAAGCCGACACGTTTGGCGAAGGTGGCCGAATCGAAGCCCCGTTGTTCGCGTAGCTCGCGCAGGCGAAGCACCAGCTCCCAGCGGGCAACCGTCGGCGAGGCGGGTGCCATGACAGGCGATGGTACGCCGCTCGAGTCTCCGGCGTGTGACTATTGTCAAGCATGTTGCACAGGTCTAGGGTCGGATTCAGCGGCCGTTCCACGATTCATTTCGATCCACCTTCATTTCGATCCATTGAGCATCGAGGCGAGGTTCGTCATGAGCATCTCAGGTAGCCCCCGATTGTCCGGAAGACCCGGCGTCCAGCCGCTGACGGCCGCGCAGGATTTCGCGGCGATCCAGAACGCCATCGCACGCTGCCGTTGCTACCGCAAGGACCACAGGCTCTACGGTGTGGTGGATCCGGTGCTCGGGCGAATCATGCTGGAAGTGGGCGCGGTCGGCGCGGTGGTGATGCCCGCGGTGCTCGGCGGGCCGGTGCGCGAGCGCCTCGCCGAGCGAAACGGTCCGATCATCGCGCATCCGCGCTCGGGCCGCTGGACCTTCCTTACCGGCCCCACCGACAACTCCTACCTGGATACGGCCCTGTTTTCGGACCTGTTCCGGGTCTGCGCCTCGGTCGCGCTGCCGGGCAGCAACATCGTGCTGCCCTCACCGGCGGACGAACACAGCGGTTACCGAACGTGGATCGCGCCGCCCGAGTGCGACTTTCGCCCCGAACTCGCCGAGGTGGTCGCCGCGACCCGGGCCTGCGCCGGCCGCTGAGGGGTCAGCGGGTCGGTGCGGGCGGGGGCGTGATGGTCACGCTGTATTTGTTCTCCAGCGTCGGATTCCAGTCCCGCGCGCACTGGTCGACCTTGGTTTGATCGTCGCCCGCCTTGTTCACACAGTCCAGGAAGTCCTTGCCGCCGGAATTGACGAAGAAACTCCAGCCGACAATCGACAGCAGAATCGCGGCGACCAAAGAGATCACGCCGAGGATCAGACCCGTGACGGCCATGCCAGTGCCGCCCGCCGCGCCCGAACGTGTCTTCGCGAACGCGATCAGGCCGAAGATGATCGCGAGGGTGCCGAAGAGGTAGCCGCCGACCAGGGTCCAACAGCTCAGGATGGCGATGATGCCGAGCACCAGTGTGGTGATCGCCAGGCCCTTGCCCTTGGGCGACTCTTGCCAATAGTTGGGCTGGCCCTGGTAGGGACCCGGCGGTGGGTACTGGCCCGGCGGTGGATATTGGCCCGGCGGTGGATATTGCGACATGGACTTCCTCTCAGTCCTGCGGGGGCGTGCGCACACGGCAGTCCCCTACTGATCGCGCTCCCTACTCTGGGATGTTAATGCCGCGAATGCCGCTCGTACCTCATTGCGCGCCGAGGCGCGCGTGCATCTCCCATACCAGCACCTCCGAGGGCCTGCGCGCGATCACCCGCTGGCCACCGGACCTGGTCAGGCGGACCGCGTCCCCCTCGTAGAGCGGGCCGACACCTTCCATCTCGACCTCGCCGCGCGCGACGAACAGATGCAGATAAGGCGCGTCGGGCAGGTCGATCGCCTGCTCGGTCTCCGCGGGCTCCCCGGCCGCCATCCTGGCCACGTGCAATGCGGCATGGCTGCTGGCGATCGCGATGGCGGTCTTATCGCGGTAGCGCGACAGACCGGAGGCCACCGTCACCAGGCCGCCGCCCGCCAGTACATCGTCGATCTCGAGTTGCTGATAGCCCGGATCCAGCCCCGGCTCATCGGGCACCACCCACATCTGCACGAAATGCACGGGCTCATCGTGTTCGGCGCCATTGCCCTCCAGGCGCCACGAGTCGTTCTTCTCCGAGTGCAGGATGCCGGTGCCCGCGCTCATCCGCTGGGCGAGACCTGGGTAGATGATGCCGCTGTGGCCGAGCGAATCCTGGTGCACCAGGCTGCCGCCGAGCACCCAGGTCACGATCTCCATGTCCCGATGTGGATGGGTTTCGAAGCCCTGACCGGGGCGAACGATGTCCTCGTTATTGACGAGCAGCAGGCCGTGGTGAGTGTTATCGGGATCGTAGTGCTCACCGAAGGAGAACGAGTGCTTCGAATCCAGCCAGGACACGCGCGTTTTCATGCGGTCGCCGCCACGATGGACATCGATGTGTGGTGTCGTGAGTGTGGACATCGTGGCCCTCCTCTCGGGACCGTGCACCGATCGCCTTTCAGGGTAGGAGCACTTAAGTCGCGGTACTCCGAATTCCTAGTAAATTGTCCTGCACCGGCATTTTACGCGAGCGACCAGCGGGTGAACGGCAGGCGAGCAGAACCAACCGGTAGGTCGCCTCATTGTTCCGACCGGCCCGACACCGAATCGGGAAGGCTATCCACCCGGTTGCCGCCCTCATAACATGTTGTGCCACAACGGAACCGGAGGTGACGACCAGATGCGACCAGACGAGCTCGCCGACATCGAACGCCACCTGCGCGACGCGGCGCGCCGGGACGGCATCTCCGATTTCGTCATCGGCGTCGCCGTGTTCCGCGACCGCAAACTCCTGGTAGTGCGCCGGGTACCCGACGACTACCGCGGCGGGATGTACGAACTACCCGGCGGCGGAGTCGAATCAGGCGAAACCTTCGCCGAGTGCGTGGTACGTGAGCTGTTCGAGGAGACCGGCCTGCGAGTGCGCGCCATAACCGACTTCCTCGGCGGGTTCGACTACGCCACCAGAACCAAGTCCAGGGTGCGCAAGTACAGCTTCGTGGTGGAAGCGGAGCCCGGCCAGGTGGCATTGGCTCCCGGCGAGCACGACGCCCACGCATGGATCGACGCTACCGCCCTGGACAACCTCCCGATGGCCCCCGACATGCGAGAAACAGTCAGCATGCTGGTCCACCTTTCCTGACCTCGAGCGCATCCAACAAAGTCGCGACCATCCCCACCAACGCGCCACGACCGATCGCGCATCCGACCGATCACAACGCTCCACCAAAGCCGCAACGTCCCCACTCACGCGCCACAACCAGTCACGGTGATCCCACATCCGACCGCTTTGCAGCGCTCCACCAAAGCCGCAACGTCCCCACTCACGCGCCACAACCAGTCACGGTGATCCCACATCCGACCGCTTTGCAGCGCTCCACCCAAAGTCGCAACGGTCCCCATGTACGCGCCCACTAGGCACGACCCCGTATTCCGAGCGAAGCGAGACCGAGCACTAGAGTTCGCGGCCCGTCTCGCGTCCGAGCGTCCGAAGCGCATGCGCCGCAGGCGCGAGTCTCGGACGCTCGGACGCGAGACCAAGGGGGCCGCGAACACGCGACGCCGCGGGCGTCGCCAAAAAACACAGCCCCCCGAACACGCGGCGCCGCGGGCGCTGCAAAATCAACACCGTGTCTGGTGGTCGCTCCGAGAGCTCTGTGCCCGCGGCCCAGCGACACTTATCGCTGCGGAGCGCGTTGAGCCAGAGTCCCGGCGTGCTGCGGTTGGCGCTGGTGCGGTTCGCTGGTCAGTTCGGCGACGGCATGTTCCAGGCGGCTTTGTCGGGGGCCATTCTGTTCAATCCCGAGCGGGAAACCGATCCGCTCGCGATCGCGGCGGCCTTCGCGGTGCTTTTGCTGCCGTATTCGCTGATCGGTCCGTATGCGGGGGCGCTGCTCGATCGTTGGGATCGGCGCGCGGTGTTGCTGGTGGCGAATGTGCTGCGGGCGATCTTGATCGGTGCGGTCAGTCTCGGATTGCTTGCCGGTGCGGGCGAGAAGCCGCTGCTGTTGCTTGCGCTCGCGGTGGTCGGGATCAGTCGATTCGTGCTGTCGGGCGTGTCGGCGGCGCTGCCGCGGGTGCTGGACGAGTATTGGCTGGTACCCGCCAATTCGGTGCTCGCCACGTTCGCTTCGGCCTGTGCGGGCATCGGTGCCGCGGCGGCGGTATCGATCATCGGCCTGATCGGCGCGGGGGATGCCGCCTCGGCGCTCGCGGTGGCGATCAGTGGCATCTGGTCGGTGATCGGTGCTGTCCTTGCCGCGGGGTTCGATGCCAGGGTGCTCGGCCCGGATCCTGGGGCGATGGCCAAGGAGAGCGCGGTACGTGCGATCGCCACCGGTCTGCGCCACGGGGCCGCGGCGGTCTGGGGATCGGTTCATGTCACCACCGCGATGCTCGGTATCGGCGCGCACCGGATCGTGTTCGGCACCAACACGCTGATCATGGTGCTGGTACTGCGCCAGGCTCCGGCCGACGGCAGCACCATGAACAATGGGCTGACACGTTTCGGGGTCGCCATCGGCGCCGCCGCGGCGGGGATGCTGCTCGCGGCGATCGTCGCACCGGTGCTGATACCTCGGCTCGGTAGGCCGAGGACGGTGATCGCGGGGCTGCTGACCGCGACGCTCGTCCAATTCGCATTTGTCATGCCGACCGCGGTTGCCGAGGCAGGGCCCGGCGCACATCGCGCACATCAATTGCTGCTCGTCGGTGCGTTCCTGTTCGGATTGGCGGGACAGACGATCAAACTGACGGGTGACGCGACCATGCAGATCGATATCGATGACACCAGGCGCGGTCAGGTATTCGCACTACAGGACACGGTCTTCAACATTGGGTTCGTGCTGGCGATCGCACTCACCGCGCTGGTGATCCCTGCCGACGGGCGCTCGATTGCCGTTGTGGTGACGGGCGCCGGAATATATTGCGCCGGAATAGCGGCCATCGCACTCAATTCACGGCGTAAGCCGATAACCGGCTGAACGGCTCACCGCGTGCCGTCGTCGACATTCAGTTGCTCGGTGACATGGTCGCCCGCTGCGGCGCGCTGGTCGTGCAATGCGCCGACCTGGTCGAACGGTGCCAGGGGATCCGACCACGCCGTCGGATGTTCGAGCGGCGCGCCGGAGTCCGATTCCTCGTTGCCCAGCCCTTGGTCGAGAACGTGTTGCGACGCCGTACCGAGTTCCTCCTCCGCACCACTTCGCTCGATCCACGCGAGCTGCTCGCTGCCCGCATCGGACGCCGCGCCGGTGACAAGGTGATTCCAGGTACCGAGGCCGGAGGGGTCGGTATAGAAATGATCGAGGACGCCGTCGTCGTCCAAATCGAGCGCCGATACGTCGGCGATTCCAGTGCCGTGGGAATCCCATAGCGCATCATCGGTAAGGCCGTCGCCGTCGAAATCCAATTGCAGAGCATCGGCGATGCCGGAGCGTGCCAGCTCCAAATCCGCCTCGGTCGACCAGATATGGACCGTGCCGTCGCCCGTTCCGAACACGTACTCGATCTCGTTCATATCTTTTTGGACGCAGCGGGCCTGCTTTCGGTTCCCTTCGGTGCGGTATCGATTCAATTCGCTCACGTCCCGCATTCGGACACCGTGGTCCGGTAAGTTGATCTTCCGGCGACCCGATTCGACAGGGAGGCAACAAAACATGAGATTTCTGTCGAACAGGTCGCGAGCGTTCCGGCCCGCCTCCGCGAAGTGACGACAGAACCACGGTGAAGGTGACATCCCGAATCGGCATGCCCCCTCCCTACACTCCCGCGTTGTTCGGCGTGCTCGTTGCCGGACTGCTGGTGGCGTCTGCGCCCGTCGTTCGCGCGGCGCCGCATCCGTGGGCGCCGCCACCGGTGAACAGCTGCGGCGAGACCGGCTTCGATCCACTCGCCCGGGAGCCGGACCCGAACGCCCCACCGCCACCACCAGTGCTGTTGCCGCCGCAGATCGATATCCCGATACCGATTCCGCAACTCACACCGGTCCCGGTGCCCGATCCGCCACAGGACAACACCAGGATCGATCCGGTGCCGCTGCCCGCTGACCCGTGTGGAAATCCGTGCCCGGATATTCGCGACTCGCCCAAACCACAGGAACCGGCAAGCGAAACCGATCCCGAGCCGCATCCGGGCGCGGCACCGGAGACCGCCCCCGCGCCGAACACTGGCTCGAGTTCCGGATCGGGCTCCGGAAGCGGCTCCGGCTGGGGTGAGCCGATCGTGCTGCCGCGCATCGAGATCAAGCCCGAGATCGAGCCCATTCCCATCCCGGTACCCGGCGGTGAGGGCGATCCGCCGCAGGCCGCGCCGCCGCCGGCGGTGCACCCGGCGGAGCCCGGTCCGCTCAGCGCGGCGGTCGCCACGCCACGGGTTGACTCGGTGCGGCTGGTCGAGCAGCTGACCGGGCACGGTTCACCGAACCGCACCGACATGCGCTGGCAGGTCGACGGCACCGATCTCGGTCTGATGTGGGAAACGAAACCGGGTGAGGTCGCCGTGGTCTTCGGCGACACCTTCGGCACCGGCTGGGGCGGTAGTGGCGCCGGTGGCGAAAACCAGGATTGGCGAAGCAACGTGCTCGGCTACAGCACCGACCACGACCTGGACAACGGCCTGAGCATCGACACGATGGTGCAGGACAGCCGCTGCCACGCCGCCGAACTTCTCGGCAGCCGCAAGATCAAGAATTGGGAGACGACCACCATCCCGACCTCCGGGTTCGCGATCGGGAGTCGCCAGTACATGAGCTATATGTCGGTGAACAATTGGAGCAGGATCCCGGGATTGTGGTCGACCAATTACGGTGGCCTCGCCTACTCCGATGACAACGGTCGCACCTGGACCAAAGATCAGCATGCCAAGTGGGACAACTTCTTCGGGGTCGGTCGCTTCCAGGTGGCGGCCATGGTGCCGCAGGGCGATTACGTCTACATGTTCGGCACCCCCAACGGCCGCGTCGGCGTGATCGGGCTCGCCAGGGTGCCCAAAGCCGAGGTGCTCAACAAGTCGGCCTACCAGTACTGGGTCGGCGGGACATGGGCGCCTGCCGCCGAAAATCAGGCCACTCCACTGGTTCTCGGGATGGCCAGTGAATTGTCGGTGCGCTTCGACCAGGCGTCGGGGCAATGGCAGATGGTCTATCTGGATTCGGGTCGAGGAGCCATCGTGATGCGCTCGGCGGCGTCGCCGCAGGGCGCGTGGACCGACGCGGTGCCGCTGGTCTCGACCACCGATTACCCGAAGTCCTACGGCGGCTTCATCCATCCGTGGTCGACCGAGAAGGATCTCTACTTCACCATTTCGGCGTGGGACAGCTACAACGTGTATCTCATGCACGCCGAGCTGAATCCGCCGCGCTGATGCCGTAATTCGAGGTCAGGCGCGATGGATCCGCAGAGCCTGTCCAGGACGCGCCTGGGCAACGGCGTCGATATCGGCATCCACGACGACCGCGACCACCGGGTAGCCGCCGCTGATGGGGTGGTCGGCGAGGAACACCACCGGCTGACCACTCGGGGGCACCTGAATCGAACCGAGCGCCATACCCTCGGTAGGCAATTCGTGCGTGACACTGCGGCGCAGTGGGGGACCGGCATGCCGATCCAGTCGGGCGCCGACCCGGTCGGTATCGGTCGATACGGTCCACTCGCCACCGAAAAGTGCTCCGGCATCGACGAACCAGTCGTCACGTGGGCCGAGGACGGCTCGGATCGTCAGCGTGTCGGTGTTCATCTCGGCCATCGGGGCGAACTCGACACTCGGAAGCGTGTGCGGCGCGGGTCCGATCGGCAACCGGTCGCCGGAACGCAGTGGCCGAGGGCCGATTCCGGATAGGGTGTCGCGGCTGCGCGAGCCGAGCGTGGGCGGCACATCGATGCCTCCGCGCACCGCGACATAACTACGCAGACCCGCGCCCGCGAGACCGAGCCGAAGTGTTCGTCCCGCGGCCAGTTCCAGCACCGTCGCGTGTCCGACCGGAGTGCCGTCGACGGTCGCGGGGGCGGGCGCACCGGTCACCGCGACGGTGCGATGCCGGTCGGCTCGCAATACCAATCCGCCTAGCAGCACTTCGATTCCCGCGTACGCCTCCGGATTGCCGACCAGTCGATTGGCCAGTCGGAACGAGGCGCGGTCGGCCGCACCGGCCGGCCCCACACCCGAATCGAACCATCCCGGCCGCCCCAAATCCTGAATGGTCGCCAGCGGCCCTACCTGTTCGACGACAATCATCGGCGCGTGCCTGCCTCCACGAATCGCACTGCGGCTCCCGCCCGAATGAGTGCGGGAGGATCCCTGTCGGGGTCCCACATCTCCAGATCGGTGCTGCCGATGAGCTGCCAGCCGCCTGGGGTGCTGCGCGGGTACACCGCGGTGTACCCGCCTGCGAGTGCGACCGCGCCCGCGGGGATCGTGGTGCGCGCCGCTGACCGTCGCGGAACTGTCAGCCGACCGTCCGGTGACTCGAGATAGCCGAAGCCGGGAGCGAACCCGACGAACGCACACCGCCACACCGTTCCGGTATGCGCGGCGATGACCTCGGCGGTGCTCAGCCCGAGCGACTGCGCCACCTCATCGAGATCGGCGCCGTCGTATCGGACCAGTATCAGCACCGCGTCGTCCTCGATGTCGCTATCCGGCAGTGTTCCACGGGAAACAATGCGCGAATCTCGCTTGCGCCCATACTGATACAGATGGGCTATGAGCGCGGCAAGCTCTCGGCGCACCAGTTGCGCGTCCGGAACCGAAAGCAGCGTCACCAGAATTGTTTCCGCTGTGGGAAGCACGTCTTGGACACCTGAGATCGGCCGACGCCGCAATGCCGCGACGAGTTCCGCGATATCGGCATGCTCGATCGGAGTGATCAGCAGGGCTCGGTCGCCCGCCGCACGAATCAGCCGATCCGGGTCGGGACCGGAAGGGGTTTCGCTCAGAACCGAATCCATCATGGCACCGGCCTCAGCAGAACGGCCCTACCGGAACGCCGACATCGTCCAAGGCGGCCCGGATGCGTCCGGCCATCTCGACCGCGGCAGGCGAATCGCCGTGCACGCAGATGCTCGAGGCGGACACCGGTACCTGCCGGGACCTGTCGACGGTCCGCACCGTACCCGACATCGCGATCGATACCGCTTGGGCGACAGCCTCGTTCGGCTGTAGCACCGCGCCGGACACGCCTCGCGCGGCAAGGGCACCGGTCGGCGTATACGCACGGTCGGCGAAACCCTCACCGACAAAACGTATCCCGGCGTCGACGGCGGCGCGCTCGAGGTGAGTGCCTGCCGGTCCGAGCAGCGTGAGCTCGGGATCGAATTCGACCGTCGCGGCAAGCACCGCGTCGGCTAGCTTTCGCTCCGCTGCCGCCGAGTGATACAGCGCGCCATGCGGTTTCACGTAACGCACCCGGTCACCGGCGGCACGCGCGAACGCATCGAGACCGCCGAGTTGATAGAGCACCTCATCGCGCAGCTGCGCCGGTTCCATGGCGATCGCACGTCGTCCGAATCCGGCGAGATCGCGATACCCGACGTGCGCGCCGATCCGGACGCCCTTCTCGACGGCGAGTGCACAGGTGCGGCGCATGATCGACGGATCACCGGCATGGAAGCCGCAGGCGATATTGGCGCTGGTGACGATGTCCAGCATCGCCGCGTCGTCGCCCATCGTCCACGCGCCGAATCCCTCGCCGAGATCGCTGTTCAGATCCAACGTCATGTGCTTCCTTCCGGCATCCGGTCGATCCAACTAAGACCTGCGTCACACTTCAGCGTGCCACGTTCGAGCCGCCGTACTCGTCTGGGCGGCATCACCCCTGGTCGACACGGAAAAATCGCCCGCGTGGCAGAGCCCGCTCGGATGGGCATGTTCTCCGATGGCAAGTACCCTCAGAGCAATCATGGCCACGTATTTCGATCCGACGTCATGGTCACCATTACGGGCCGTCGATCTCGGCAAGCGTTTTTTCGACCAGTCCTGGCTCGAGCAGTGGGCATCCTTCACCACCGCCTGGGTCGATCCGGTGGCCGACCTGGGCGCGGGCGCGGTCACAGCGCTGATGCCGGATGTGCTGATGACCGTCCTCAGCGAGGGCATCCTGAGCCGGTTCGGCGGTCAGGAGGTCAGCGCCACGCTGCTCGGACACGATCTGCACGCGACGTTGCAGGTGTTGAAGGTTCGTCGTCGCGGTGCGCACTTCCAGACCAAGACGGTGTTGTCCAGGATGCGCTGGGACGATCACCCGATCGAATCCGTGACCGTGATCGCGCACGGCGTCCGCTTGATTCCCGGGGTGCCGACGAAAGTGCGGACCCAGCAACTCGACCTCGATGGCACCGTAACCACCGAAGCATTGGTCGGCTGGCTGAATACGCAGCCGCTCGACTGGGAGCTACGGGTCGACGCCGAGAGCGGGCTGATCAAGGCGACGCACCGGCGCAGGCTGATCACCGCGCTGGTGGACGCCGAGGTGCACGACAACCTGCTCACCGTCGAAATTCGCAGGGCGAACTGGCTCGGCATCCGAGTGCCATTGCGAATGCTGACCGCGCCCGAAGTCCTGGTCGAGAGTCTGCCGAACAACGCGCGCATCGCGCACGCGAGCCGCGAGGGCGACCTGGTCCGGTTCCAGGTCGAACTGCCGCAGATCACCGGGTCGTTCGATCTTGCGCAGATCCGCTCGGCCATCGTCACCGGAACAACGCTGATCATCTTCTGACGCGCCCGATCAACCGGCGCAGCCGAATCAGCCCTGCGTCTTCCACCATTCCAGCAGCGCGGCCTCGGCCTCGTCGCGGTTGAGCGGTCCACGATCCAGGCGCAGCTCTTTCAGGAAGCGCCACGCCTTGCCGACATCGGGACCAGCGGAAAGGCCGAGCAATTCCATGATCGCGTTGCCGTCCAGATCCGGCCGTACCCGTTCCAGATCCTCCTGCTCCCGCAGCGCGGAGATCCGCGATTCCAGCTCGTCGTAAGTGGCGCGCAGCGCAGCGGCCCTGCGCTTGTTGCGGGTGGTGCAGTCGGCGCGGACCAACTTGTGCAGGCGAGGCAGCAGATCGCCCGCGTCGGTGACGTATCGGCGCACCGCCGAATCCGTCCACTGCCCCTTGCCGTAGCCATGGAAACGCAAGTGCAGGAACACCAGTCGGGCCACGTCCTCGGTGAACTGCTTGGGGTATTTCAGCGCGCGCATCCGCTTGCGCACCATCTTCGCGCCGACCACCTCGTGGTGGTGGAAGCTGACGCCGCCGCCCGCCTCGTTGCGCTTGGTGTCAGGCTTGCCGATGTCGTGCAGCAGCGCGGCCCAGCGCAGCACCAGATCGGGATCGCCGTCTTCCTGGTCGATGGCCTGCTCCAGCACGGTCAGCGAGTGCCAGTACACGTCCTTGTGCTGGTGGTGCTCGTCGATCTCCAGCTTCATCTCCGGTACCTCGGGCAGCACCCGCTGTGCGAGCCCGGTCTCGCACATGACGTTGATGCCGTCGATCGGATGCGCGGCGCCGATCAGCTTGTCCAGCTCGGTGCGCACCCGCTCGACGGTGATCCGGTCGATCTCGGTGGCCATGGCGGCGATCGCGGTGCGCACCCTCGGATGCAGCTCGAAGCCGAGCTGCGCGACGAAGCGGGCCGCCCGCAGCATGCGCAACGGGTCGTCGCCGAACGAATCCTCCGGCGCCGCAGGGGTATCCAGCATCCCGGCCAGCAACGCGTCCATCCCACCGAGCGGATCGACGAACTCCATCGATCCGTCCGCCCCGATCCGCACGGCCATCGCATTGACCGTGAAGTCCCTGCGCACCAGGTCACCCTCGAGCGAGTCGCCGAAGGTCACCTCGGGATTGCGGGAGACCCGATCGTAGGCCTCGCTGCGGAAGGTGGTGATCTCCAGCTGCTGATCGTCCTTCGCCGCGCTCACCGTCCCGAACGCGAGGCCGCCGGTATCCCACAGATGATCGGCCCAGCCGCGCAGCATCTCCTGCACCTGCTCCGGCCGCGCATCGGTAGTGAAGTCCAGGTCGGTACCGAGTCGGCCGAGCACCGCGTCGCGCACACTGCCCCCGACCAGGTACAGCTCATATCCGCGCGCAGCGAACAACTCACCGAGCGGCGTCAATACGTCGGACAACCTCCCGAGGGTGACCGCGGCCGCGGCTAGCAATCGGGTACGTCGATCCTGCGCTACTGCATCCTCAGACTGGGGCGAAACCACGAATCAGCAGCTTACCGAGCCCTGCCAACCGATATTCCAGCGCAACCCACGCAGCACCCCCAGATATATAAGGCCCTACGCATAGCAGCGCCGTTCCGACTGTTGCCCACGCGTGTCCAGCACGACAGTGGCAAGCAGCCATCAGGGTCGCGACCATCCCCACCAAAAGCGCCCACTCGCCACGACCCCGTCTTCCGAGCGAAGCGAGACCGAGCCCTAGAGTTCGCGGCACGTCTCGCTTCCGAGTAGTCGAAGCGCATGCGCCGAAGGCGCGAGTCTCGACTGCTCGGAAGCGAGACCAAGGGGGCCGCGAACACGCGACGCCGAAGGCGTCGCCAAACAAGCACAGCCGCAGGCGCTGCAAATTACGCACAGTAGGATTGCTGGGTGTCTCCGGCCGATCGTGCGAACAGTCGACGCCGCCAGCCTCGGCGCCGCGGTTCGGCCGCCAATGCGGCGAAACCTCGCATGCGTACGGTCCGGGAAACTTCCGCCGGCGGGTTGGTCGTCGACGGGCTCGATGGTCCCCGGGAAAAGCGGAGTGCTGCACTCATCGGGCGCACCGATCGCCGAGGCAGATTGCTCTGGTCGTTGCCCAAGGGACATATCGAAGAGGGTGAGACCTCCGAGCAGACGGCCATCCGTGAGGTGGCCGAGGAGACCGGAATCAACGGATTAGTGGTCGCGGAACTGGGGAGCATCGATTACTGGTTCGTCACGGAGGGTCGTCGGGTACACAAGACCGTGCATCATTATCTGCTGCGATCGGTCGGTGGCGAACTTTCCGACGCCGACGTGGAGGTCACCCAGGTGGCGTGGGTTCCGTTGAGCGAGCTGGATTCTCGACTGGCCTATGCCGACGAACGGCGGCTGGCCGAACTGGCGAATCGGATGATCGACCGGATGGAGACCGGCAAGCGATGACGCGTGGACTGTTCCGGATCATCGTGGCGGTCCTGACCATTCTCAGCTCGGCGACGGTGGCACCGATGTTGCTCACGCAGCAGGCGACGGCACAACCGACCGGGTCGAACGGGTCGACGACGCCGAAATTCTTGAAGTTGTCACTGGATTCGGTCACGCCGACAGCGGTGACCACGCTCAGCGATTCCATGTTGACGGTGTCGGGCACCATCACCAATATCGGTGACCGCGTTGTCGACAACGTCATCGTCCGCGTGCAGCGCGCCAATGCGGTGGCCTCGCCGAGCCTGCTGCGCTCAACTTTGCGCCTCGATCAGGCCAACTACGACGTTGCGGGTCCGTTCGAGGATGTCGTCGAGCGGCTGAGCCCCGGTCAGCGCAAGCAGTTCACCACGAGCATCGCGCTGCGACCCGGCGGTGGTGACAGCACATCGTCGCTGGATATCACCCAGCCGGGCGTCTATCCGCTGTTGCTGAATGTCAATGGTGAACCGGCATACGGCAGTCAGGCCAGGCTCGATGACGCCCGCTTCCTGCTGCCGGTGCTCGGTGTTCCGCCCACGGCGAATGCCGAGTCGGGAAGCGCCGCGGAACCGGCGGTACCCGCCGCGTCCGACGCTCCGGTGGCGACAACGCTGCTGTGGCCGCTTGCCGACCGACCACGACTCGTCGCGGGCATCCCGGGTTCGGTGAATGGGAAGGCGGAGCTCACCGACGACGAGTTGGCCGCGTCGCTGGGCAAGGGCGGTCGCCTCGATCAGTTGCTCGGCGCGCTGGAGTCCGCGCTCGGCGCGAACAACGGTCACGATCGGAGCTTGGCCACCGCGGTGTGCGTGGCGGTGGATCCGGATCTGCTGGGCACCGTGGAGTCGATGACCAAGGGTTATCGGGTGCTGGCGAGTCCGTCCGACCCTGACGGTGCGACCAGGCCGGGCACCGGCGAGGAGCAGGCGCAGACCTGGCTGGACCGATTGCGCGCGCTCGCCTCGTCGGTGTGCACGGTGGCGTTGCCCTTCGCGCAGGTCGATGTCACGGCGCTGGCCGCGGTGAACGATCCGGATCTGTCGGCGCGGGCGCTGGACGCGCCCGCCGACATCGTCGACTCGATCCTGTCCACCAGGTCGGTGCGCGGTGTGAGCATGCCCGATTCCGGCAGTATCGATACGAGCGCCGGAATGTTGTTGCGCAGCCACGGTTTCGGCACCGCCGTGCTCGCCGACACCGCCGCTGTCACGGTCGGCTCGGCGAGCTCGGGCGATTCATCCGATTCAACTCCGGCGACCGCCGGAGCGGGGCGCACCACCGGTGGCCAGCCGACAACGAGTCTGAGCGCCTCGAACATGGTGGTGCCGGATTCCGGGGCACCCGACGTTGTCCGGCTGCCGGAGATCACTACCTCGTTGCCCGGCACGAACGAGGCCGAGAGCCAAGTATCCGAGCCGGCGCCGACCAGCGCGGTGCCCAACACCGGCGCGAACCCAAGCAACCCGGCACCGCCCGCCGGCCCTGCCACTGATCCGGTGATGCACGCCGCGACGTTCGATATCTGGTCGGCGACGGCGCTCGCCGCGGTCGGCTCTAATCCGCCGACACCCTCGTTCACGCCCGCGAAGGTGCGCTACGACGTCACCAACGACTCGCGGATCGCACGGTTGCAGGACGCGCTCGGCGCCATCTCCTGGACCGCGCTGAACCCACAGCCGAATCGGCCGCGCTCGATGCTGCTCGTACCGCCGCAGCAATGGGGAGCCAACCTGGATGAGGCGGCGGCGCTGCTGCGTCAGGTGGACTTGCTGATGCGCAATAGCCTCGCCACACCGCGCGCGCTGCACGAACTGCTCGCCGAACCGCCGGATGGGCAACCCTACGAACTGGATTACCTGCCCCAGGCCGCCGAGGACGCGGTGCCGGGCCGCTTCGTGCTTCCGGTGCGCGACCAAGGACGCCGGATCACCGAGTTGATGCGCTCGCTCGTCGAGTTGCCCGAGGCCGAGCCGAAGCCGCGCGATTTCCTGGCCCCGCTGCGCGAGGACCTACTGCGGACGCTGAGTCTGTCCGATCGACGGACCGGCGACGCGGCGCAGCCGGACACTTTCGCCCAGCGACGGCTCGACCAGACCACCAAGACCCTCGACAATCTCTATCGATCGGTCACTGTGCTGCCACCGGGCGGCGTGTACACCCTCGCCTCCGAGCAGAGCCCGCTATTGCTGGTTGCCCGCAATGAGCTGCCGGTCGCGATCCGAATCAAGTTCCGGATCGAGGCGCCCGCCGAGACGAAGATCACCGATATCGGTGAACAAGTGTTGCCGCCCACCGGAACTCGTTCGTTCCAGATCCCGACCGAGGTCACCGACAGTCGCAGCCTGGTCATTCCGATCTCGCTTACCACGCCCGATGGAATACCGCTCGGCAATCCCACCTCGGTTTCGGTGCGTTCGAACGCATACGGTCAGGCCTTGGCAATAATTACGGCGTGTGCCGGAATACTGCTGTTCCTGTTGGCCGGACGTCGGTTGTGGCGTCGGTTCAAGGGACAGCCGGATCCGGCCGACGAGGGTTTCGATCCGGTCACCCGGCGCCGGGTGAATAGGTACCGGCGTGCGCGGCAACGAGTACTACGGCAACAGGAGCAACAGGAGGCACCGTGAGAGACCCGCGCGAAGGGCCGCCACCTGCCCTGCGCGGAGCGCTCTCATATGCCCGGCGCGAAGCGGTCTCACCTGCATCGATTGGCTGTCCAGCAGTGCGCGATGGCACAGTGGTGGAGAATCATGTTGCGGTAGAACTCGGGGGTCACGGTGAGCGGAATATTCGAAACGCTGCTCGCCGGACTGTCGGGATGCGACTGTTCCGGCGGGTACAGGAGGCATGATGAGCGACGATGACTTATCCGCTCATCAGCATCGACCAGGCGATCGCCGCGACGGGCCACCGGCCCGCCGCGCTCCCGCAGCGCCTTGGGAGCGTCGTTTGCAGGACGCCGAGGATCCGGATATGAATTCCGGTGACCCATACGGTGAGCAGGGCAGGCCGATGCCTCGGATCAGCCATCCCGCGCCGCCGGCGCGACCGGGCCAGCGGATGCCACCAGCACCGCCTTCCGCGCCCATGCCGCGACAACCACCAGCACCGCCTTCCGCACCCATGCCGCGACAGCCACCGCCTCCGCAGCGTCCTGCACCGCGCCCGCACCCGCACCCGGGCCAGCGCCAGTACCCGGTGCCACCACCGCCCCCAGGCCAGGCGCGCCCATTGCCGCCGAACCAGGCGCGCCCCGCACCGGCTCAGCCGGTGCGGGTGCCGCCCGAACGTTTCGCGCCACCACCACCGCCACCACCGCGCGCGCGACCGCAGTCGTACCCGCCGCAGCAACGGCAGCGACCACCGGCGCCTGCCCAGCGCGCCACGGCGGACAGACGCCCGAACACCCGCGAGATGGCGGCCCAGCCCAGGTCCGCGACGGATACCGCCGCGCAACCGAAGCAGAGCGCGAACGCGCGGCTGCTTCGCGACTCCGGTTCGATCGCGATTGCGACGCTTGTCAGTCGAATCACCGGATTCGGCAAGCAGTTGCTGTTGCTCACGGTGCTCGGCCCCGCCATCGCCAGCTCGTTCACCTCAGCGAGCCTGATCCCGAACATGATCACCGAGCTTGTACTCGGTGCGGTGCTCACCGCCATGGTGGTCCCGACGCTGGTCCGCGCCGAACAGGAGGACGCCGACGGCGGCACCGCCTTTGTCCGGCGACTGGTGACGGCCGCCTTCACCGTCCTCGCCGCGGCCGCCTTGCTTGCCACCGCCGCCGCACCGATCCTTGCGACACATGTCTTCGTCTCTTCCGACGGCAAGGTCAACACCGCACTGACCACCGCGCTGACCTTCCTGCTGCTGCCCGCGATCCTCTTCTACGGCATGTCGGCGCTGCTGACTGCGATCCTCAACACGCGCCAGGTATTCAAACCCGGCGCGTGGGCACCGGTGCTGAACAACCTCGTCGTGCTCATCGCCCTCGGCCTCTACGCACTGACACCGGGCGAGATCACCCTGAACCCGGTGCGGATGAGCGATCCGAAACTGCTCGTCCTCGGCGTCGGTGTCACGCTCGGCGTGATCACCCAGGCGGTGAGCCTGCTGCCCGCGATCCGCAGGGAAGGCATCAACCTGCGGCCCCTGTGGGGCGTCGACGCCAGGCTCAGGCAATTCGGCACCATGGGCGGCGCGATCATCCTGTACGTCCTGATCAGTCAGGTCGGCCTGATTTTCGCCAACAACATCTCCTCGCACGCCGATGAGGCCGGTCCGGCCATCTACTCGCAGGCCTGGCTGCTCCTACAGCTGCCCTACGGCATTCTCGGCGTCACACTGCTCACCGCGATCATGCCGCGCCTGAGCCGCAATGCCGCCGCGAACGACACACCGGCCGTGGTGGACGACCTTTCGGTGGCGACCAGGCTGACGATGATCGCCCTGATCCCGGTCGTCACCTTCCTGACGTTGGCAGGCCCGCAAGTCGGCGAGGGATTGTTCGGCTACGCACGGTTCGCCGACGATGCCTCTCGCCTCGGCCACGCGGTCAGCTGGTCGGCCTTCGCCCTGATCCCGTATTCGCTTGTGCTGATTCACCTGCGCGTGTTCTACGCCAGGGAGCAGGCGTGGACGCCGACCTGGATCATCCTCGGCATCACCGGCGTGAAGATTCTGTTCTCGGCGCTCGCGCCCCTCGTCGCGAGCAGCAGCGACGAGGTTGTCATCGTCCTCGGTGTCGCCACCGGCCTCGGTTTCACTGCGGGCGCCGTGATCGGCGGCTATCTGCTGCACCGCAGTCTCGGCGACCTGCGCATGGCCAACGTCAGCAGGACGGTGACGCGCGTCGTACTCGCCTCGGTCGCAGGCGGCGCGGTCATGCTGATCGTAGACAAGGTGCTCGGGCTCGATCGGCTGGGCGGCGGGCTCGGCTCGCTGATGCGCGTCGCGGTGTCGGCGATCGTGATGTTCTCGGTGGCTTTCGGGCTGATGCGACTCGCCGGGATCCCCGAGATTGTCGGCATCACCGTCGCCATCTCGCGGCGTCTCGGCCTCACGCCACCTGCCCCCGACCTCGATCTGGACAGCCCGGCCGAGGACATCTACGCCACGCAAGTGTTCCGTAGGCCCGATCCGTACGCGTACCCACAATTCGACCCATACATGGATGCTCAAACCATGGTCCTACCCGTGATCAGAGGCGATGCCGTTGACATCACCGGCAAGGGTGAGTTCCCGTACCCTGTTCGGCAGACAAGCACAAGTGGCGAATACGCCGCAGCCTCGACATATAAGGGCGAAGGAGGACCAAGGGTGAGCGACGACGCGGCGGTGGGCGGCGGCGTCCCGGCCGCTGATTCTTCTGCGGCCACGGCAGGCGGGCTCTCCACAGATGTCCCGCCTGCCGGGGACCCGTCGGATCCCGCACATATGAATCAGGAGGCCGATACCGGTCCTCCTGATCGTGGTGCGAGACCGGCATCGAGCGAGGACAAGTTCCACGCTCCGGAACGTGATCCGATGTACGACACCGGCATGATTCCGATTCCACCCCAATTGCCGCCCATGGGCGGCGACCCGGGTAGTCGTCGGAATCCGCGCGGCCCCAAGCTGATTCCCGGCGCCTCGGTCGCGGGCGGCCGGTACCGGCTGCTTGCCGGTCACGGCGGTTCGCGCGGGCTCGAGTTCTGGCAGGCCCTGGACATCAAGCTCGACCGCGAGGTCGCGCTGACGTTCGTGGACGCCGATCAGAAGTCGGGTGAGAATTCCGGCCACGATGGACCGCAGGCGATTCTGTCGCGCACGCTGCGCCTGGGCCGGATCAACTCGCCGGGTCTGGCACGGGTCCTCGACGTGGTGCGCGGCAGTTCCGGCGGCATCGTGGTTGCCGAGTGGACACCGGGCCGGTCGCTACGTGAGATGGCGGAGACCGTGCCATCGCCGATCGGCGCGGCCAGAGCGGTCCGTGCCCTCGCATCGGCCGCCGAACTTGCCCATCGGGGTGGTGGATCGCTATCGATCGACTCGCCGGATCGGATTCGGATCAGCGCATCCGGCGACGCAGTGCTCGCCTTCCCCGGCACTCTCGGCGATTCCGACGCGCAATCGGACGTGCGTGGTCTCGGCGCGATGCTCTACTCGCTGATCACGGCGCGTTGGCCGATCCGTTCCGGCGTCACCGGCACGGCCGCGACAGTCGGCGGACTGCGGTTGGCCGATTTCGGCCCGGACGGCACTCCCGTCGAGCCACGACAGATCCGCCCCGAGGTGCCCTTCGAGATCTCCGCGGTCGCCGTGCGCTCGCTGGAATCGAACAAGGGTGTCCGCACCGCGGCGACGGTGCAGCACGTGCTCGAGCAGGCATCGGTGGTCGATCAGAAGACCGACTTCATCCCGGTGCTGCGTTTGGGTCAGCGCCCACCGAGCGGTGTCGACGAATCGCTGGCCGATCCCGAGCTGCTCGCGGCCGAGCGGGAACGCTCGCAGCGGATGATGTGGATCATGGTCGGGCTCGGCATCCTTGCCGCGCTCGTCGTCGGGATCGTGATCTGGTGGATGGTGAGCGTCTTCGCGCCGGGTGCCTCCGACGCACCGCTCAACGAGCAGCGCAATATCGGTCTCACCACGAATAGTGCACCCGCACCAGCGCTTCCGCCGGGGTCGACGCCGACCCCGGCGGGCGGCGTGCCGCTCTCGGTCACCCATGTGTCGGTGTTCTCCCCACAGGGCACTCCCGACGGCCTCGGCGGCGTGCAAGCGGTCCTCGATCATGATCCGGCCACCCTTTGGCGCACGGATCAGTACTTCCAGCAGTTCCCGGCCCTCAAGAAGGGAATCGGGCTGCTGGCCACGTTGCCGAGCCCGGCGAAGCTGACGAACGTGTCGATCGTTTCGCCGAGCTCGGGCACCGCGGTCGAGATCCGCACCTCACCGACCGCATCGCCGACCCTCGACCAGACCCAACTGATCGGCTCCGCGCGCTTGACGGACGGCACCACCGAGATTCCGGTGCGCACCGATCAATCCGCACGCTATGTGCTCGTCTGGATCACCGGACTCGGGAACTCCGGTGGTCAGTTCCAGACCTCGATCGCTGAGATTCGCTTCGACGCCGCGCCCTAGCCACCGCGCATCGTCTTCGCCGTCCGCCGCGCACGTGTCTGCCACCGCGCCGCCGCAGATCGGTGTTCCGGCTCTGTTGCCATCAGCCTCACGGACTTTCGCGTCCCGATCGGTCTGCTTGCTGCCCAATCGCGACTGACGATATGATCTGTTTCCGCGCTCTCAGCAGGGGAGCTTCCCGGGTTCTGGTGTTTCGGTCCTGGATGCTGCGAGAGACTCCGGTAGCGGTCGCTTGTGTCCGTTTGCCATCGTGAGCGCTGTCCAAGGGGTTGGCCTTTTTGTCCGAACTGAACGACGAGTCCCGTGGGGGAACATCGCGGCCGGTCGCGTACCGCGAGCGCTCGTTCGTGCCTGACGAGCTGACCGACATCGAATTGCTGCACGCCCACGTCCGTGGCAAGCGGCATGCCTTCGCGGAGCTGCTGCGCAGGCACAACGATCACCTCTGGCAGACCGCGCTGCGCACGTCCTACACCCGCGAGGACGCGGCCGACTGCCTGCAGGACGCGTTGCTCTCCGCACACCGCACTGCCGCCTCGTTCCGCGCGGAGGCGGAGGTGCGCAGCTGGCTGCACGCGATCGTGGTCAATGCCTGCCTGGACCGGATCAGGCGCAACAAGACGCGGCGCGCTATCTCGCTGTCGCCGGAGAACATGCCCGAACCGAGGGACGAACGCGACAATATGGCCGAGCTCGAGATGTCGCTCGTCATCGACCGCGCGCTGTTCTCCCTGCCGCCTGACCAGCGGACGGCGCTCGTCGCTATCGACCTGGAGGGGTATAGCGTGGCGGAAGCGGCCGCAATGCTCGGGGTGCCGGAGGGCACGATCAAGAGCCGGTGTGCACGCGCGAGACAGCGCCTGCAAGAGCGCCTGGAATTTTTGCGGGATCCGGGGAACCGGAAGTAGTTGAGATGCGTCATTAATAGTGACGAACCACTAGACGATATACATGCTGTCCCCCGCACCTGCGGTGGGACCATCGCAATGACACATAAGCGCGATGTCGGACATCCACGACGTCAGATGAGAAAACCGGAGGTGCGATGGCGACCAGATCCGTTCCGCAGCCTCCGTTCTCGGCCGAACTGCTCGCCGATCTTCATGCCGATAACCTCGCACCGGATCTGGGAGAGCAATTGTGGCCCGTGGTACGTGCCGACCCGGAGGCCCTGGGATATCTGCATTCACTCGACGAGGTGAGCGAGGGGCTACGCACGCTCGGCCGCGACGACCACATCATCCATGCGATGCCCGCCGACGTGGCGGCTCGGCTGGAGCAATTCGTCGGCGGGCTCGATGAAGAGGAAGAGCCGGAGGTCCGCCCGCACGGCATCGCGGCACCGATCTCCCTCGACGATCGCCGCCCCCGCAGACTCCGTTGGCTCGCCGCCGCGGCGGCCGCCGTCGTGATCGTCGCCTCCGCCGCCGGCGCGTTGTCGATGTTCGGGGGCAACGAGGACGCCCCGACCGCCCAGCCGACCACCGGCAATGTCGAACTCGAACTCGGTGACAATCTGAACACCACCGCCGCGCTCAGCGTGCTCGGCCGCAACGACGTCACCGGTCCGCTGGGCAGCCAGGCGGCCCTGAACCGCTGCGTGCGCGCCAACGGCCTCGACCGCACCGTCCTGGGCTCGACCAACACCACCTTCCACGGCAACGCCTCGGTGCTGATCCTGGTCACCGGCCCGCGTCCGCACAAGATCACCGCGATCGTCGTCGGGATCGGTTGCACCACCGACGATCCGCAACAGTTGGCCCTCACCGACATCGGATAAAGCGGTCGAGACGTTCGACCACACCCTTGCGCGGGAACAACAACGTTTAGGCTGTTGTTAATCGACACGTCCTGTTTTCTCCCTCGGAAGGGCCCCATGAGTGCGCCAGTTCGCGACTTGATCATCGTCGGCTCCGGACCCGCCGGCTACACCGCGGCCGTCTACGCCGCCCGCGCCGAGCTCCAGCCGCTCCTGTTCGAAGGGACCCAATTCGGCGGCGCCCTGATGACGACAACCGAGGTCGAGAACTTCCCCGGTTTCCGTGACGGCATCATGGGCCCCGACCTGATGGAGGAAATGCGCGAGCAGGCCAAGCGGTTCGGCGCGGACATCCGGACCGAGGACGTGGACGCGATCGACCTCAGCGGTCCGATCAAGACCGTGACCGTCGGCGACGAGACGCATCAGGCCTACGCCGTGATCCTCGCCATGGGCTCGGCTGCGCGCTACCTCAATGTGCCGGGTGAGCAGAAACTGCTCGGCCGCGGCGTCAGCGCCTGCGCCACCTGCGATGGTTTCTTCTTCAAGGGCCAGGACATCGTCGTGGTCGGCGGTGGTGACTCCGCGATGGAGGAGGCCACCTTCCTGACCAAGTTCGCCGCGAGCGTGACCATCGTGCACCGCCGCGAGGAGTTCCGTGCCTCACGCATCATGCTCGAGCGGGCCAAGGCAAACGACAAGATCAAGTTCCTGCTCAACGCCGAGATCGCCTCGGTCAACGGTGACACCAGTGTGGCAAGCCTGACGCTGCGCGACACCCGCACCGGCGAGACCTCGGAGCTGCCCGCGACCGGCCTGTTCGTGGCGATCGGCCACGATCCGCGCAGCGAACTGGTCAGTGGCCAGGTCGAACTCGACGACGAGGGCTACGTCCAGGTGCTGCACCCGTCGACGGCCACCAAGGTGCCCGGCGTCTTCGCCGCTGGCGACCTGGTCGATCACACCTACCGGCAGGCGATCACCGCCGCGGGCACCGGCTGCCGCGCGGCGATCGACGCCGAGCGCTGGCTCGCCGACCAGGGCGACATCAGCGCCAACACCCTGGACCACGCGGGCAGCCCGGTTGCCGTGCCCGCCAACTGATCTCATTACTTTTTTCCATCGCAAGGAGATAGCCCATGTCCAAGAGTGCCAATACGGTCACCGTCACCGACGCGTCCTTCGCCGATGACGTGCTGCTCAGCGAGAAGCCCGTACTCGTGGACTTCTGGGCCGACTGGTGCGGCCCGTGCAAGATGGTCGCCCCGGTGCTGGAGGAGATCGCCGACGCGTACGCGGACAAGCTGACCGTCGCCAAGCTGGACGTGGACGCGAACCCCGGCACCGCCCGCGATTATCAGATCCTTTCGCTCCCAACTATGATGCTGTTTTCAGGTGGTAAGCCGGTCAAGCAGATCGTGGGAGCCAAGGGCAAAGCCGCCCTGTTGCGCGAGCTCGAAGGCGTCATCTGACGCGAATTCGAGTCCCCAAAGGCCGCCGTTATCCAACGACGCGCCGTAGGATGCCTGGATCCGGGAATTGTCGAATTCCCGTCCGGGTCTGAGACAATCGACCGGACCTCCGCTTGTGCGAACGGTGTACGCCGTCGCACGAGTGAGTACTTGGGTTGACGGAAGGAAAGGGCTCTCACGCATGCACCGACTTCGTCACGGCGATACCGGTCCGGCCGTCGCCGAGATTCGGAGCAGCCTGGCAGGTCTCGGGTTTCTGCATCTGCACACCCTCGGCACCGATCACGCCGATGCGCGTGAGTACTGGAAGGACACCGACGCGTCCTTCGACCGGCAGGTGGACTCAGCGGTTCGTGCCTTCCAACAGCACCGCGGACTGCTTGTCGACGGCATTGTCGGACCTGCCACCTATCGAGCCATCAAAGAGGCGTCCTATCGCCTCGGTGCCCGCACACTGATCTATCAGCTGTCCGCGCCGCTCTACGGTGACGACGTGGCGACCTTGCAGCGCAGGCTGCAGGACCTAGGTTTCTACGTGCACCGCGTCGATGGCTACTTCGGTCCGCACACCCACGAGGGCCTTACGGCGTTCCAACGAGAGATCGGGCTGGCCGCTGACGGCATCTGCGGCCCGGACACGTTGCGGTCGCTGGAACTGCTCGGTGCGCGCGTCACCGGCGGCAATCCGCACCGCATCGCCGAAGAAGAAGTGGTGCACCGGGCCGGGCCACAGCTGACGGGGAAGCGCATCGTCATCGATCCCGGTCTCGGTGGCCAGGACAAGGGGCATCCGGTGCCCACCGAATACGGCGACGTCTACGAGTCAGAGATCCTGTGGGATCTGGCAAGCCGGTTGGAGGGCCGGATGGCCGCCACCGGCATGGAGACCTTCCTGTCCCGGCCGTGGGGCGCGAACCCCTCCGACGCCGAACGGGCCGATACCTCCAACGCCTTCGATGCCGACCTGATGATCTCGCTGCGCTGCGGGACCAACCCGAGCCCGTCGGCGAACGGCGTCGCGAGCTTCCACTTCGGCAACTCGCACGGCTCGGTGTCGATGATCGGCCAGGTGCTTGCCGGCTTCATCCAGCGTGAGGTTGTCGCGCGAACGTCGTTGCAGGACTGTCGACTTCACGCCCGTACCTGGGACCTGCTGCGCCTGACCAAGATGCCGACCGTGCAGGTCGATATCGGTTATCTCACAAATGAATACGACGCGACGGTGCTCACCAACCCGCGGATGCGCGACGTGATCGCCGAGGCCATCCTGATTTCGGTGAAGCGGCTGTATCTGCTCGGCCAGGACGATCAACCAACGGGCACATACACTTTCGCAGAACTACTTGCCGAAGAACTGGCCGCGGCCGACCGCGTGTAGTGAAATTTGGTTCCCGAACAGCTACGCCCCCGCCGACTTCCGTCAGCGGGGGCGTAGTCGTCTGTGGCCCGAGGTCAGGCCGCGCCGATCCGGAAGGGGACAGTCAGCGCCGCCGCCGCGAGCAGTTGATCGAGCGCCCGTTCCACGTCTTCCTTCCAGCCGTGGTCGGAGTCGAGTTCCAGACGCAGCCGCGGGAACCGGTGATGCTGCGCCACCACCTCGAAGCCGACGTCCTCCAGGAAGTCGGCGTTGATCATGCACGTTTCGGGCGAGCACCGAGTCGCCGCACTCGCCGAGCCCGACTCACGGACCGGTGAACCGATGCGCTCCATCAGGGTCATCGACCCGAGTACTCGATCGGACATCGCCTTGGTCGGCGGATCGGTGCGGATACCGAAGGCCTCCAGCGCCCGAACGCCACGGCGCACCAGATCGGCCACCACGGCCGATATGAGCCGGTGACCTACATCGGCATCGGGATAGGGCCATTCGGCGCTCAGCGTGGTCAGCAGGACCGCGTCCGGGCTTACCGGCGAGGTGGGGAAGAGGGTGGCGCGTGGCACGGCGCTAGGCGGTGAGTACAACGCGCAGCCCGCCACGTTGCCGTTCACGTTCGCCACCTGCCCGCACGAGCCCCATTCCAGCATCACCGTCGAGAGCCAGGCTTCCTTCTCGAAGACCGGATCGGCGAACTCCCGCGAGTTCTCGGCGACAGCGGGGTCGATCTCCCAGAACACACAACGCCGGGCGTGTGTGGGGAGTTTGTCCAGTCCGCCGAGGGTAAGTGCTGTGACGCTGGTCGACACCGCTCTACTCAGCCTCCAGCTGTCCGATTCATCCACGCTCACGCCGCATCCATATTTGCTCGCCAGCAAGAATAAGCGATCAACGAGATCCCGCCTCATTCCACGTCACTGTGCTATTGGTCGGGTGCCTTGCGCCGGCGCCACCGAGAGTGTCACGCCGATGCCGCATCCCATTATTTTCCGCGCCGTCACTGTGACGTTTCGACGCCAGGCCCGTACTTACCGGAAACACGTGGCCATTTTCGCCATTTTCGTCACGTACCGAGCTGCTGTTGCTCCATCATGCTGACGATGCGCTCGAGATCTTCGACCGAGCCGAATTCGACAACGATCTTGCCCTTGCGCTTGCCGAGACTCACCGTGACCCGCGTATCGAAAGATTCCGACAACCGCTCGGCGACATCCTGCAGACCCGGCATATGGATCGGCTTGCGACGGGGAGCAGTCGGGGCGGCGGCGTCCGGATTCCGGTTCGCGAGGGTGACGGATTCCTCGGTTGCGCGGACCGACAATCCCTCGGCGACGATGCGAGCGGCAAGCACCTCTTGGGCGTCCGCCCCCGCCTCTAGACCGAGCAAGGCACGAGCGTGACCCGCGGACAGCACACCGGCCGCCACCCGCCGCTGCACGGGGATCGGCAGCTTCAGCAAACGGATCATATTCGTCACGACCGGTCGGGACCGGCCGATTCGCGATGCCAGTTCCTCGTGGGTGACATCGAATTCTTCGAGCAACTGCTGATAGGCCGCCGCCTCTTCGAGCGGGTTGAGTTGCACTCGATGGATGTTTTCCAGCAGTGCGTCGCGCAGCATCGACTCATCGGCGGTCTCACGAACGATCGCCGGAATCGCGGTAAGCCCGGCCTCCTGGCAGGCTCGCCAGCGCCGCTCGCCCATGACGATCTGGAACCGGTCCACACCGGGCTCGACCCGGCGCACCACGATCGGCTGCATCAGACCGAACTCACGGATGGAGTGCACCAGCTCGGCGAGCGCCTCCTCCTCGAAGACGTGCCGCGGCTGCTTCGGATTCGGCTCGATCTGCTCCGGATCGATCTCACGATAGATCGCGCCACCGGGGGAGGAGAGCTCCTCCTCGGTCGGGTCGGGTACCCGATGCAGGAACGCGGAGGCGGGCTGCGGTCCGATCGGATCGAGACCGATCACCACATTCGCCGCGGCACTGCCGAGACCCGGTGCGGCCGCCGGCCCCGTCGGGATCAACGCGGCGAGGCCGCGCCCTAGCCCACCCTTCTTCGCCTGAGTCATCGGTCTACCGATCCCTTCTCTGTTCGCCACCACGCCAATCCAACCGACAGCTTCGGGTCACTGTGCGCCTTCCGCTGCCTCACGCCGAGGCACCGCGCGCGCCGCCATCTCGCGACCGGCATCGAGGTAGCTCATCGCACCTCGGGAGCCTGGATCATAATCGAGCACCGTCATGCCGTAGCCCGGTGCTTCGGAGACCTTCACACTGCGGGGGATCACGGAGCGCAACACCACATCGCCGAAGTGTCCACGCACCTCCTCCGCTACCTGGTCGGCCAGTTTGGTCCGGCCGTCGTACATCGTGAGAACCACGGTAGAGACGTGCAATTCGGGATTGAGATGCGCCTGCACGAGGCCGATGTTGCGCAGCAGCTGACCGACACCCTCCAGCGCGTAGTACTCGCACTGGATCGGGATCAGCACCTCCTTGGCGGCGACCATCGCATTGACGGTGAGCAACCCGAGGGATGGCGGGCAATCGATCATCACGTAATCGATGTCGTAGCCCACGAGATTCGCCTCTTGGATCGCGGCCTTGAGCCGCCCCTCTCGCGCCACCATCGACACCAGTTCGATCTCGGCACCGGCCAGATCAATGGTCGCTGGAATGCATAGAAGGCGCGGGCTGTGCGGGCTCTGCTGGATCGCGTCCTTCACCGAGATCTCGCCGATAAGGAGTTCGTAACTCGACGGGATACCTGAGTGATGCTCGACGCCGAGGGCAGTGCTTGCGTTACCCTGCGGATCGAGGTCGATCACGAGAACTGTCATCCCTTGATGCGCCAGGGCGGCCGCGAGATTGACCGCAGTCGTCGTCTTACCGACGCCGCCCTTTTGATTGGCAATGGTGATGATGCGTTGCTCGTGCGGTTTCGGCACTGTCACCTTTCCTGGATGCAATATCTGACTGGCGCGTTGCGCTTCGGCCGCGATCGGGGTCTCACTAGCGGAGATGTGCCCGAACGGTGTGCTTCCGAAGGCCTCCGCATCGAGATTGCTGGAGTCCAGCATCCCCGGCACGCGCGACGTAGTTTCCCGTGAAACATTCGCCGGACCACCGCTCGACATAGACAGCTCCTAACGCGAGAACTCCAGATCACGAGCTGCCGACGATCGTCGGCGCCGTGTCATCAATAGCTGTGTCGGATCGAACTTGATGCTCAATCGGGACCGCGGCGCCCGATCGACCGAGCGGAGGTTTCGCCGCTGTGACACCGAAATCCCTCCGTGGCACCAACGCTCACGCCCGACGAGCACTAGCTTGCCAGCCCCGAGCGCGATTAGAAAGCTGAATCGCGGCAACGGACACACGACACGCAAATCTGCGGCGATTCTCACTAACGCGAGTGAAGTTTCGATCAACCGAGCTCATGTTTCACATGAAACGTTGCACAGAATCCGAATGACATTCGAACATCGCGGGAACGTTTCACATGAAACATTGACCCGAACTTCCGCTACTTCGCCTTTCGGGCTTGCCGGGCGGCGCGGCGCGGTGACCGTTCGGTCCGAGGCAGGCGCTCGGCACTGATCACCAGTGTGGGTGTCGAAACGATTCCGGTGCCGCACTCGACGACGGTCGCGTTGCCCGCGCCCGCGCGAGCCAAAGCGGCGGCGTCGCGCTCGAGCTCCTCGACGGCGCTCATCCCTTTCAGCGCCAGCATCCGTCCGTGATCGCGGAGCAGGGGGAGTGACCACTGCGCAAGCTTCGCCAGTGGCGCTACCGCGCGAGAGGTGACTACATCGGCGCCGCCCGCTTCTTTCATCACGCCTGACTGCTCGGCCCGGCCGCGCACGACGGTGATGTCGAGTCCTGCCGACTCGATGAATTCACTGAGGAAAATGGTGCGCCGCAGCAAGGGCTCGACCAAGGTGATTCGGAGGTCCGGTCGCGCGATCGCCAATGGGATTCCCGGCAGGCCCGCACCGCTGCCGATGTCGACCACGGTCGCGCCTTCGGCGATCAGTTCTCCGAGCACCGCACAGTTCAGGATGTGCCGGTCCCAGAGTCGGGGGACCTCGCGAGGACCGATCAGACCACGCTCAACTCCGGCGGCGGCCAGTGCATCGCAGTAGCGACGCGCGAGATCGAGGCGGTCGCCGAACACTGTGGCGGCGATCGCGGGCGGCTCCAGCTCGGCCGACGACGCGGTGCTTCCACTGAGATCTCGTTCCACGTGAAACATCCTTCCGAACTCGAGCCGATCGGGCAGCTGGCATGAATAAGGGCCCCCGGTCCGAAAACCAGAGGCCCTATCCAACCATTGCTCATCCGGTCGCCAATCATGGCGTCCCGGAAGCTGGTTCAGGAGGGTACGACGACCACGTGCCGATTCGGCTCGACGCCTTCGCTCTCGCTACTGACTCCATCGACCGCGGCCACCGCGTCGTGGACGATCTTGCGCTCGAACGGGGTCATCGGATCCAGCGGCTCCGGTTCGCCCGACTCGAGCACCCGCTGCGCGGCAGCGGTGCCGAGCAAACTCAGCTCGGCGCGACGATCGGCGCGCCAGCCCGCCACGTCGAGCATCAGCCGACTGCGCACGCCGGTGGTCTGCTGGACGGCAAGCCGAGTCAACTCTTGCAGTGCGTCCAGCACCTCACCGTTGCGGCCGACCAGCTTGGTCAGGTCGCTGCCGCCATCGATACTGACGATGGCGCGATCGCCCTCGACGTCGAGGTCGATATCACCGTCGAAGTCGAGCACGTCGAGCAACTGCTCGAGGTAGTCGCCCGCGATCTCACCCTCTTCGATCAGAGCTTCCTCGGCATCGCTCGCGGCTTCGCCGGGCTCCGCCCCGGTCTCCGCTTCACGACCCGTCGTGGTGTCCACCATCGTCGTCGTCGCCACAGTGGCGTCCCCTCCGTCGGTCTCAACAGTCATTTGATTTCCTTCATCTGCTTATCGCGCGGACCCGGCACTGGCGCCGGACGGAAACGCGATCAGGGGTTGCTCGATGCGTTCAGCGCCGACGCTTTTGGTTCGGGCGTCCTCGGGTTCCCGGCCGCCGCTGGCCACCGGACCTACGCTGCCCGGATGCCTTGCCCGCGGCGGGCTTCGCAGTGCCGTTGGTCGACGCCGGAGCGTCGGTCGGTTCGTCGTCGACCGTTTCGGCATCGACGGATTCGTCGTCGACCGATGTCTGCTTCTTCTTCGTACTGATCGGCTTAGCGCCGGGCTTCGGCGCATTCTGTGCTCGCAGCTCCAGCTTCGCCTGCTTCTTCTCTTCTTCTTCCTTGGCCATCCGGCCGAAGACGAGGTGCTGCTGCCCGTAGGTCCAAATGTTGTTGGACACCCAGTAGAGCAGGATGGCGATCGGCAGGAACGGACCACCGACGAGCACGCCGAGCGGGAACACCCACAGCGCGAGCTTGTTCATCATCGCGGCCTGCGGGTTGGCGGCGGCCTCGGGAGTCTGGCGCTGCACGGAGGCGCGAGCGTTGAAGTGCGTTGCCAGTCCGGCGATGATCATCAACGGAATCGAGACGAGGGCGATGCTCAGCTTGGACGGCACGCCGCCCCATTCGGCGAATGCCTCCAGCTGGCTGGGCGGGCTGGTGATGAAGGCCGAGATGGGAGCGCCGAAGATACGCGCGGTCAGAAAGGACTGGACATCGGTGGCGCTGAAGACGTAGTTCGGCGTGTGTGCGTTGTCGTAGGCCGACATGCCGAGCTGGCCGATACCGGTGCCGGTGCGGTTGAACGAGCGCAGTACATGGAACAAACCGAGGAACACCGGCACCTGCGCCAGGATCGGCAGGCAGCCCATCACCGGATTGAAGCCGTGGTCCTTCTGAAGCTTCTGCATCTCCGTCGCCATCTTCTGGCGGTCGTTCTTGTACTTCTTTTGCAGCTCCTTGATCTGGGGCTGCAACTCCTGCATCTGCTTGGTCGTGCGTACCTGCTTCACGAATGGCTTGTAGAGCAACACTCGCAGCGTGAACACCAGGAACACCACGGCGAGGGCCCAGGTGAGTCCGTTGTCCGCGCCGAACGCGAACCCGAAGACCCGATGCCAGAACCAGAGGATCCAGGACACCGGGTAATAAATGAAGTCGAGCACGGCTCTATGCACTCCCGTCGTTCGTGTCGCCGATCACCGCACGCGGTGATCCTTTACAAGCATCTGGCGCCGGCGTCGCAGGGTCGGCGGCCGCCTCGTTCCGTGCGCGTCTTCCGCGTTCCGGAACGGGGTCCCACCCACCAGGGTGCCAGGGCGCACATTTGGCCAATCGCACGACCGTCAATACGAGGCCGACGAACAGTCCGCGAGTGCGTAGCGCGGTGACGGCATACTCGCTACACGTCGGAGTGAAACGGCACACAGGCATGCGAGTGGGGGAGACGTATGTGCGGTACAGCTCGATAGCAAAGATCAGTGCGTTGGCAGGCAGCCGAGCGACGGTCGCGGTGAAACTCGCTGCGCCCGTGGTTCGCTCGCGGTGTTCGCTCACGACGACCGACCGCCACTGGCCGGGTCATGGGATTCGGTCGCGATGCCGAGTTTGCGCAGCGCGCCGCGCAGTTGGCGAAGCAACTCGTCGGAGTCGGCCGCCGCGGCGCCGGGTAACGCACGGATCACGATGTCGGTCTCGGCAGGTAGTTCGGCGATCGTCTTGGCGCACATATGACGCAGGCGGCGAGCCACACGGTGTCGAACCACCGCGGAGCCCACCGCCTTGCTGACAATCAATCCGAACCGTGGCCCGCCGATGCGAACCAACGACCCGACTGTTGCCGGGTCGTCCTGTCGTTCATTCGCGCCCACGTCTCCGTCATACCCGCGCACAAGCGCGTGTACGACCAGATCTCGCCTCCCGATTCGCTGGCCGCGGCGCACCGTCCGGGAGAAGTCGGCACGATGATGCAACCGATACGGCTCAGGCAACACCCGAGCGTCCGAATGCGAAGATCAGGCAGTGAGGGTCTTGCGGCCCTTGCCGCGACGCGCGGAAACGATGGCGCGACCCGCACGGGTCCGCATCCGGAGACGGAAGCCGTGAACACGCGCCCGACGACGGTTGTTCGGCTGGAACGTCCGCTTGCCCTTGGCCACGGTCAACACTCCTCGAGTAGGTGGGCACCAGTCGGCACCCGAAGCTTGGGTAATTCGTAATTCGCGATGAATCGCAGTCTGGTCATCATCGGCGCGCGTCGGTCCTGGCGCACAGGTCTGGCTTACCAACCGAGGTCAGCACAGGACCGTCACCGCACCAAGGGGTGACTGTACGAGGGTACTGATCGGCTAAGAGCGGGTCAAACTCGGCCCACCCTGCCGGAGTTACGCGCTCGCGCTTCGACGGTGAGTTCGTCCACACCCCTAGCCACGAACCGGCATGTAGCCACGCCGGTAGCTAGATGATTGCCACAGAGCCGCAGGTCCCAGCCTTGTCATGGCAGAATACGAGCGCGTTTCACATTTCCCCAGAGTTCTCCACATCTGTGGATAATTGTGTGGAAAGACCCCTGGAGTGGCATATTCGTAGAGCCGACGGTGCCACGTCGCCGCCCGGGACAGGGGAATCCGGGGCAGCGTCCGAACCTAACGGACGTACGCGGGATCATCAAAATCTACCTTCTCCGGTAGCTGCCCACGTACCCCGGCCGTCTGCTCCTATCGCCTACTTCCGGGGAGGAAATTGCATGGACGACGAGCAGAACGTGTTGGCCACGGTGTGGCCCGAGGTGGTTGCCGAGCTCACCACCGGCTCACCCGATGGTGCCATCCCACCGGTGACCCGAGCGCAGCAGGCCTGGCTGAAGCTGGTCAAGCCGCTGACGGTGGCCCAGGGATTCGCCCTGCTCTCGGTGCCCTCGTCGCTGGCTCAGGAGGCCATCGAACGCGATCTGCGCGAACCGATCCTGCGCTCGCTGGCCCGGCGCCTCGGTCCCCAGGTGGAAGGGCTCGGCGTCCGTATCGCCGCACCGACCAATCAACCGTCCGAGCGACCCGGCAATTCGGCCCGCCACGCGCGGATGACCAGCAGGCCGGAGCGCAGCAGGGATGCGGGACGCGGGCCAACCGGTTATCCGTCGGCCGACTATCCCGGCCGTAGTGACTATCAGGCGCCGCGCTACGCCCCTCAGAACGAATACCCGGCCCCCCAGAACGACTACCAGGCCGCGCCCAACGACTACGCCGCACAGTCCAACGACTACGCGCCGACGTCGGACTACCCCGGTCAAAACTACGAACCCGAGTACGCGCCGTCACAGGAGTACGCACCCTCCGCCGAGTACACACCCAACGGCGACTACCACCAGGAGGAGTACCCGAACCGCGGCGACTACTCGAGCCAAGCCGCGCACAGGGAAGGCCAAGGTCCTCCCACACCTGCGGTGATGCCCGCGCAGCGCAGGGAGCCCGGGATGCCGCCGCGCCGCGATTCCATCCCACCCGGGCAGGAGTCGCTGTTCACCCCCGAGCCCGGACCGGCGCCGATGCGCGGACCGTCCAGGTCCCCGATGCGCGAGGGCGGCCCTAACGAGGATCCCGCGATCGCCGCCGCGCACGAATCGGTCCGCGAGCAGATGCCGCGCGAGCAGATTTCCGACAATCAACGCGACCACGACGACGAACCCGTCGTCAACGTCCGTAACTCCTGGCCGACCTACTTCACCAAGACCCAGGAATCCCCGGCCCAGTCCAACTCCTCGGCCAGCCTCAATGCGAAGTACACCTTCGACACATTCGTGATCGGCGCGTCCAACCGCTTCGCGCACGCCGCGGCCGTGGCCATCGCCGAGGCGCCTGCCAGGGCTTATAACCCACTGTTCGTCTGGGGAGCTTCGGGTCTGGGCAAGACCCACCTGTTGCACGCGGCGGGCCACTACGCCCAGCGGCTGTTTCCCGGCATGCGGGTGAAGTACGTCTCGACCGAAGAATTCACCAACGACTTCATCAACAGCCTGCGCGACGACCGCAAGGTCGCCTTCAAGCGCCGCTACCGCGAGACCGACATTCTGCTCGTCGACGACATCCAGTTCATCGAGGGTAAGGAAGGTATCCAGGAGGAGTTCTTCCATACCTTCAACACCCTGCACAACGCCAACAAACAGATCGTGGTCTCCTCGGACCGGCCGCCCAAGCAGCTGGCCACCCTGGAGGAACGGCTGCGCACACGGTTCGAGTGGGGCCTGATCACCGATGTGCAGCCGCCGGAGTTGGAGACGCGCATCGCGATCCTGCGGAAAAAGGCACGGATGGACCGGCTCGACGTGCCGCACGACGTTCTGGAGCTGATCGCAGGGCGGGTCGAGCGCAACATCCGCGAGCTGGAGGGTGCGCTGATCCGGGTGACCGCGTTCGCCTCATTGAACGGTCAGCCCTTGAATCTGCCGCTTGCCGAGGTCGTGCTGCGTGATCTGATGCCCGACACCGCGACCCTGGAGATCAACGCCGCGACGATCATGGCCGTCACCGCCGAGTACTTCAACACCACGCTCGAGGAGCTGACGGGGCCGGGCAAGGCCCGGCCGCTCGCCCAGGCGCGGCAGATCGCGATGTATCTGTGCCGCGAGCTCACCGATCTGTCGCTGCCGAAGATCGGTCAGGCCTTCGGCCGCGACCACACCACGGTCATGTACGCGGACAAGAAAGTGCGCAAGGAGATGACCGAGCGACGCCGGGTCTACGACCAGGTGCAAGAACTAACAGCCCGAATTAAACAACGTTCGCGCTGACCAGGTACTAACAACCCCGCACCGCCCCTGAACTGGGGCGGTGCTTTTTTGTGGCCTGTGGATTCCTCGAGGAATCCCTGTGGAGTCCTCGAGGAAACTCCGAGTTGTGCACTGGTTCGTGCACAGGCTGGGGGAGCGGGTCCGGCGGCGGTACTAACAGGGGTGGATTCCACAGTTTGCACAGCGACCGTTACTCACAGACTCTGACCAGCGCGGTACTCGGTCAGCGGCTTGTGGACCACTCGAGGATTCCCTGTTGAGTCCTCGAGGATTCCTCGAGTTGTCCACGTATCGGTGCACACGTGTGAACAACAGGGTGAATTTGGTGGAACAACTCGAGGAGCACTCGAGGATGGATCTCGAACAACTTCGGAGCTTCCACAGACCCCTCCGGTTCATCCTCGAGTCACCCCATGTCCATCCCCACGGCACCACACCCTCGGACCTGCGAAAACGGCCTCGGTCCACAGATTCCACAGTGCCTACTACTACTTCAGTTCTTCTCCTTAGAGAACTCTCTTCAAAAGAGGGTGTGTGGAAAGTCCGTTGGTGAGCGTCGCCTCCGAGCCACTAGCTCGAAAGCGGGCAAGGACATGAACCGGGACCGATCCACAGACCGCGCGGACTCGGCTCGGACATCGATGACTTCCGTGCGGCCGCACTCCGAGCCGGATGAGTACTCGGTTGATCGGCTCGGAGGGTCGGACTAGGTTCCGGTGCCCCACACGAGTACGGTTTGGTGTCGGTCACCTGTGCCAGACTTTTCAGGCGGCCGATTCAGCAACACCCCGTTCGAAGACTGACGAGCCGAGATAGATCACGGAACCGGGAGAGGACAGATCGGGCGATGGAGCTTGCAGGCATGAAGTTTCGGGTCGCACGAGAAGACTTCGCCGAATCCGTTGCGTGGGTGGCGCGTAGCCTCCCGTCGCGGCCTCCCGTCCCGGTGCTCGGTGGTGTGCTGCTCGTTGCCGATGAGGGCGGGCTCACCGTCTCCGGCTTCGACTACGAGGTGTCAGCGCAGATGCGGGTCGCGGCCGAGGTCGCGGGTCCGGGCCAGGTGCTGGTCTCCGGCCGACTGCTCGCGGACATCACAAAGGCGCTGTCCAACAAACCCGTCGACGTATCGCTCGACGGCACGCGGGTGTTGATCGCCTGTGGCAGTGCGAAGTTCTCGCTACCAACCATGCCGGTCGAGGATTACCCCCAGCTTCCCGAGGTGCCCCAGCAGACCGGTGAACTGAGCGTCGAGGTCTTCTCCGAGGCCGTCGGTCAGGTCGCTGTCGCCGCGGGTCGCGACGACACCCTGCCCATGCTCACCGGCATCAGGGTCGAGATCGAGGGATCCAAGGTGGTGCTCGCGGCCACCGACCGGTTCCGGCTCGCAGTCCGGCACATCGAATGGCAGCCTGCCCGAACCGATATCGAGACCTCGGTTCTCATCCCCGCGCGGACGCTTTCGGAAGCCGCGAAGACGCTGGGCACCTCCGATGCCCCGGTTCAGCTGTCGCTCGGCACCGGCTCCGGATCGGGTTCGGATGGTCTGCTCGGCATCGTGAACGCGGGTCGGCGGACCACGACCCGGCTGTTGGATGCCGAGTTCCCCAAATTCCGTCAGCTGCTGCCGAAGGAACACACCTCGATTGCCACCCTCCAGGTAGCGACGTTGACCGAGGCCATCAAACGTGTCGCCCTTGTCGCCGAGCGCGGCGCTCAGGTACGCCTGGAGTTCTCCAGTGAGGGCGTGATGCTTGCCGCGGGCGGCGACGACGCGGGACGCGCCGAGGAGTGGCTCGAGGCCGACTTCCGTGGCGAATCGCTCACCATCGCATTCAATCCCGGCTACCTCATCGACGGATTGTCCGCGCTGCACACCGACCGGGTCACCTTCGGGTTCACCACACCGAGCCGTCCCGCGGTGCTGCTGCCGGCCAGTGACGAAGAGCCGAAGGTGCTCGAGTCGGGCGCCTTCGTCGCACTCGAAAGCGTGTACACCTACCTGCTGATGCCGGTTCGGCTTCCGGGCTGAGCGTCTGTGCATGATCGGGTGCCGTGCGCTCCGGCGCGAGCGACAGCGTCGCATGGTTCGAACCTCACGGGGGCGCAATCTATCCACAGTTCATCCACAGGGTGTGATCGGCCGCCAACTCATTCGTCGTTCTCGCGGCCTCGACCAACTCTGGGGCCTCTACCAGCAACGATGATGCTCGAGTCGGGGTAGACCGTGTTCATCAGTGCGCTGTCGCTGCGCGATTTCCGGTCCTGGGAGCACGCGGAACTCGAATTATCCCCAGGTCGAACAGTCTTCCTCGGCTCGAACGGCAACGGCAAGACGAACCTGCTCGAGGCGATCGGCTACCTCGCCACACTCGGTTCGCATCGGGTCGCCGCCGATGCGCCGCTGATTCGGATCGGTGCCGAGCGCGCCAGGATCGGCACGACCGTCGTGAACGCGGGCCGCCAGCTCCGGATCGATCTGGAACTGAATCAGGGCACCGCCAACCGAGGTCAGATCAACCGGTCACCGGTGCGGAGGCCGCGCGAGATTCTCGGCATCCTTCAGACGGTGCTGTTCGCGCCGGAGGATCTCGCGCTTGTGCGCGGCGATCCCGGCGAGCGCAGGCGGTTCATGGACGAGTTGTGCACAGCGAGGCTGCCTCGGCTCGCCGCGGTCCGTGCCGACTACGACCGAGTGCTGCGGCAGCGGTCCGCGCTGCTGAAAACCGCGGGGAGACAAGGACGATCGCGGGGATCGGCCTCCGGTTCGAACACCGAACTGACCACTCTCGACGTCTGGGACGGGCATCTGGCCACCCACGCCTCGATGCTGCTCGCTGAACGCCTGCGGCTGGTACACGACCTGTATCCCTATCTCGCACAGTCCTATGCGTCGATCGCTCCCGAATCACGGCCCGCCACAATCGGTTACCGCAGTGCAACGCTGCCGCCGGAATTCCTCGATCCGGCACGTGCGCCGCTGCCCGCCGACACCGAGGCATTGGAGGCGATCATGCTGCGGGAACTGGCGGCGGCGCGGCCGAAAGAGTTGGAGCGCGGCGTCTGCCTGGTCGGCCCGCACCGCGACGACCTCGAGCTGATGCTCGGTAGCGCACCTGCCAAGGGATTCGCCAGCCACGGCGAATCATGGTCGTTCGCCCTTGCCCTTCGCCTCGCCGCGTTCGAACTGTTGCGTGCCACCGGGCCAGAGCCGGTATTGCTGCTCGACGATGTCTTCGCCGAACTCGACCGACGCAGGCGCACCGCACTCGCGGAGGTGGCCGCGGGCGCCGAGCAGGTGTTGATCACCGCGGCCGTGCCGGAGGACGTGCCCGCGGAACTGGCGGCGGTGCCGTTGCGAGTGGAAACCAGCGGCGGTGCGGACGGTCGGATCTCCCGGATCATCGATCCCGTGGCGGAGTCGGTCGAGCCGCCGCCGGCCGAGCCAGCGGGTGCTGCCGACGACGTCGGAAACAGTCCAGGTAGCTCGTCCGCGACCGGATGACGGGCTACCGGCATCTGTCGGTGTGCTCCCGTACAGTGACCATGCGTCGGAGGTGCTGTCGTCGCCGCGAACAGCTCGGCCCGACTATCGACACTTGTGGATAAATCGGCCGGGCCAGCCGTTTCACGGGCCGGTGTGCACCGGCCCACCGCGGTATCGGCCGATGCTCGACAACGAGAAAAACGCCGAGATGGGCGTGGAATGTGGTGGCCGACACCCTTATCGGGGCATTCGGCCGCGGAATCCTTTGCCGTACAAGCGCAAGCCGTCGGCTTGGGGACAAAGTGAACAAAGCTGGGGACAAAGCAAGTGCGTGCGAACGGAGCAGGTCGATGAGCGATCAGCCTGAGCAGGGCACCCCCGCGCCGGAACCCGGTGCGGAGCAGGAGCTACGCGGAGTAGATCTGGCCAGGCGGGCACTCGAGGAGGCCCGCGCGGCAGCCAAGGCCAGCGGTAAGTCGGTAGGGCAGGGCCGCGCGTCGCCGCGCAGGAACCTGCGGGCCGGGGGTAGGCGTCGCTCCGGATGGTCGGGCGCGCGGCCGGACGAGCGTGATCCGCAGACACTCGGTCGGCTGACCGGATCGATCGCCAAGAATCGCGGCTGGTCGACGAAAGTCGCCGAAGGGATGGTTCTCGGCCGCTGGTCCAGCGTCGTCGGTGACGATATCGCCTCCCATGCCACGCCGATGACACTGAAGGACGGCGTACTCAGCATCGCCGCGGAATCGACCGCATGGGCGACGCAGCTGCGCATGCTGCAGGCGCAGATCCTCGCGAAGATCAATGCCGCGGTCGGCCAGGGGGTTGTCACCTCGGTGCGCATCTCGGGCCCTGCGGCCCCGAGCTGGCGCAAAGGGGAACGGCACGTCAAAGGTCGCGGGCCGAGGGACACCTACGGGTAGGCGGCTCTTGCGCGGCTTCAGGGGCGGACTTCGTCGGCGTACCTGCTTCGTCGAGACCGTTCCACGTGAAACTGTTCATCGGGTTCACCGGAGGAGTAACCGATTCCAGCCGCTTCGCGGCAACCGAATTCCGGTCCCGAACAACGATGGACGAAACGACGGCGAGGCCGGGTCACGGGCGGCAACTCTCAGGGCAGCCGAGATGGATTGAAACCCTCGGGAGGCGGAACGGACCCGTCGTCATTCGATTTCTCGCATCCACGGAGCCGTCAGGGGTGTCGTAGGTGCATTGTGGCTTGGGTCTACCAGTAGGATGGTGGCGTAACTAGCGGCGATACCTTCGGCGCGTTCGGCACAGCCCGCGCGTGGACCCCTGATCTCGAGCAGACAAGACCGGGCCCCACGTGTGCTATCCGACCGCTGTGCCGAGGATCAGCAAGTAAGGAGAGCTACCGACCAGTGGCTGCCATGGACTCCAACGAATCGGGCTCGACCAACGCGACATCGGGCAAGCAGGACTACGGTGCCTCCTCTATCACGGTCCTCGAAGGGCTCGAGGCGGTCCGTAAGCGCCCGGGTATGTACATCGGCTCCACCGGCGAGCGCGGCCTGCATCACCTGGTCCAGGAAGTTGTCGACAACTCTGTCGACGAGGCGATGGCGGGATACGCATCGAAGGTCGAGGTCACGTTGCTGGCCGACGGCGGTGTCGAGGTCGTCGACGATGGCCGCGGTATCCCGGTGGCCATGCACGCGCAGGGCGTTCCGACCATCGAAGTGGTCATGACGCAGCTGCACGCAGGTGGCAAGTTCGACTCCGACTCCTATGCGGTGTCCGGTGGTCTGCACGGCGTCGGTATCTCGGTGGTGAACGCGCTCTCCACCCGCCTCGAGGCGGAGATCGACCGCGACGGTCACCACTGGAGCCAGACCTACAAGGACTCCATCCCCGGCAAACTGGTGCAGGGCGACTCGACCAAGCGAACCGGCACCACGATCAGGTTCTGGGCCGATCCGGATATCTTCGAAACAACCACCTACAACTTCGAGACGGTCGCCCGCCGGCTGCAGGAGATGGCGTTCCTGAACAAGGGGCTGACCATCACACTCACCGACGAACGCGTCACCGACGCCGACGTCGTCGATGAGGTCGTCAGCGAGACCGCCGAGGCGCCCAAGCACGCCGAGCCGGGCGCTGCGGCCGAGCCCGTTGTGCACAAGGTGAAGAAGCGCATCTACCACTATCCCGGTGGGCTGGTGGATTTCGTCCGGCACATCAACCGCACCAAGCAGGCGATCCACAATTCGGTCGTCGGTTTCACCGGCAAGGGCACCGGGCACGAGCTCGAGGTTGCCATGCAGTGGAACTCCGGGTACTCGGAGTCGGTGCACACCTTCGCAAACACCATCAACACCCACGAGGGCGGCACGCACGAAGAGGGCTTCCGTGCGGCGCTGACCACGGTGGTCAACAAGTACGCCAAGGACAAGCGGCTGCTCAAGGAGAAGGAGGCCAACCTCACCGGTGAAGACATCCGTGAGGGCCTGGCCGCCATCGTGAGCGTGAAGGTCAGCGAGCCGCAGTTCGAGGGCCAGACCAAGACCAAGCTCGGCAATACCGAGGTGAAGTCATTCGTGCAGCGGGCATGCAACGAACACCTATCGCACTGGTTCGAGGCCAATCCGGCCGACGCGAAGACCATTGTGAACAAGGCGGTTTCGTCCGCGCAGGCCAGGGTCGCGGCGCGTAAGGCGCGCGAGTTGGTGCGCCGCAAGAGCGCGACCGACCTCGGTGGCTTGCCTGGCAAGTTGGCTGATTGCCGGTCCAAGGATCCGAGTAAGTCCGAGATCTACATCGTGGAGGGCGACTCCGCCGGCGGCTCGGCGAAATCCGGGCGCGACTCGATGTATCAGGCGATCCTGCCGTTGCGCGGAAAGATCATCAATGTCGAGAAGGCGCGTATCGACCGTGTGCTGAAGAACAACGAGGTCCAGTCGATCATCACCGCCTTCGGTACCGGCATCCACGACGAGTTCGATATCGCCAAGCTGCGGTATCACAAGATCGTGTTGATGGCCGATGCCGACGTGGATGGTCAGCACATTTCGACGTTGCTGCTGACGTTGTTGTTCCGGTTCATGCGGCCGTTGGTCGAGCACGGACATGTGTATCTGGCGCAGCCGCCGTTGTACAAGCTCAAGTGGCAGCGCTCGGAGCCGGAGTTCGCTTACTCCGACAAGGAGCGTGACGGTTTGATGGAGGCGGGTCTCGCCTCGGGTAAGAAGATCAACAGGGAAGACGGTGTTCAGCGCTACAAGGGTCTTGGTGAGATGAATGCCAAGGAGTTGTGGGAGACCACGATGGATCCCTCGGTGCGTGTGCTGAAGCTGGTCACTTTGGACGATGCGGCGGCGGCCGATGAGCTGTTCTCCATTCTGATGGGTGAGGACGTCGAGGCGCGTCGCAGCTTTATCACCCGCAATGCCAAGGATGTTCGCTTCCTCGACGTGTAACCGACGTGACGCCCATTCCACGTTCGGTTCCAAAGGAGACTGTTAGATGACTGAAACCACGCTGCCACCCAACGGCGGAGCGGGTGACCGGATCGAGCCGGTCGATATCCAGAACGAAATGCAGAACAGCTACATCGATTACGCGATGAGCGTGATCGTCGGCCGCGCGCTGCCCGAGGTGCGCGACGGCCTCAAGCCGGTGCACCGCCGGGTGCTGTATGCGATGTACGACAACGGGTACCGGCCCGACCGCGGCTATGTGAAGTCCGCGCGACCGGTCGCCGAGACCATGGGTAACTACCACCCGCACGGCGACACTTCGATCTACGACACCCTCGTCCGGATGGCGCAGCCGTGGTCGCTGCGCTACCCACTCGTCGACGGTCAGGGCAACTTCGGCTCGCGTGGCAACGACGGCGCGGCCGCCATGCGTTACACCGAGTGCCGCCTGACGCCGCTGGCCATGGAGATGCTGCGCGAAATCGACCATGAGACGGTCAATTTCGTAGCGAACTACGACGGTCGCTCGCAGGAGCCGACCGTGCTGCCCGCCCGGGTGCCCGCGCTGTTGATGAACGGCAGCAACGGCATCGCGGTCGGCATGGCGACCAACATCCCACCACACAACCTCACCGAGCTCGCGGACGCGATCTACTGGGCGCTGGAGAACTTCGAAGCCGACGAAGAGTCCACCCTCGCCGCCTGCATGGAGCGGGTCAAGGGGCCGGACTTCCCGACCTACGGCCTCATCGTCGGTGGTCAGGGCATCCACGACGCCTACACCACCGGTCGCGGTTCGATCCGTATGCGCGGTGTTGTCGAGATCGAAGAGGACAACCGCGGTCGCACCACGATCGTCATCACCGAGCTGCCCTACCAGGTCAATACCGACAACTTCATCAACGCCATCGCGGAGCAGGTGAAGGACGGCAAGATCGCGGGCATCTCCGACATCCACGACGAGTCTTCGGACCGCGCGGGTATGCGGATCGTGGTCACCATCAAGCGCGACGCCGTGGCCAAGGTGGTGCTGAACAACCTCTACAAGCACACCCAGCTGCAGACCAGCTTCGGTGCGAACATGCTCTCGATCGTCGACGGCGTGCCGCGCACGCTGCGCCTGGATCAGATGATCCGGTACTACGTCGAGCACCAGTTGGAAGTCATCATCCGGCGCACGAAATACCTGTTGCGCAAGGCGGAGGAACGGGCCCATATCCTGCGCGGCCTCGTCAAGGCGCTCGATGTGCTCGACGAGGTCATCGCGCTGATCCGGCGTTCGGCCAACACCGACACTGCGCGCACCGGCCTGATGCAGTTGCTGGATATCGACGAGATCCAGTCCACCGCCATCCTCGATATGCAGTTGCGCAGGCTCTCTGCCCTGGAACGCCAGAAGATCATCGACGAGTTGGCCAAGATCGAGGTCGAGATCGCCGACTTCAAGGACATTCTCGCCAAGCCGGAGCGCCAGCGCGCGATCGTGCGCGAGGAACTGTCGGAGATCGTCGAGAAGTACGGCGACGAGCGGCGCACCAAGATCGTGGCCAACGACGGCGATATGGCCGACGAGGATCTCATTGCCCGCGAGGACGTGGTCGTCACCGTCACCGAGACGGGCTACGCCAAGCGCACCAAGACCGATCTGTACCGCAGCCAGAAGCGCGGCGGCAAGGGTGTGCAGGGCGCGGGGCTCAAGCAGGACGACATCGTCAAGCACTTCTTCATCAGCTCGACGCACGATTGGCTGCTGTTCTTCACGAACAAGGGCCGGGTCTACCGTGCCAAGGCCTACGAGCTGCCCGAGGCCAGCCGGACGGCGCGCGGTCAGCACGTTGCCAACCTGCTCGCATTCCAGCCGGATGAGAAGATCGCCCAGATCATCCAGATCAAGGGCTACGAAGACGCCCCATATCTGGTGCTCGCAACCAGGAATGGCCTGGTCAAGAAGTCCAAGCTCTCGGACTTCGACTCCAACCGCAGCGGCGGCATCGTCGCGGTGAACCTGCGCGACGATGACGAACTGGTCGGCGCCGTGCTGTGTTCGGCCGACGACGACCTGCTGCTGGTTTCGGCGCATGGTCAGTCCATCCGGTTCTCGGCGACCGACGAGGCACTGCGTCCGATGGGTCGCGCCACCTCCGGTGTGCAGGGCATGCGGTTCAACACCGACGATGAGCTGTTGTCGCTCAACGTGGTTCGCGCGGACACCTATCTGCTGGTCGCGACCTCCGGCGGTTACGCCAAGCGCACCGCGATCGAGGAGTACACCGCGCAAGGTCGCGGTGGTAAAGGTGTATTGACTATCCAGTACGACATCAAGCGTGGCACCCTGGTCGGTGCGCTCATCGTCGATGACGACGACGAGTTGTATGCGATCACGTCCGGCGGCGGAGTTATCCGGACGTTGTCGAAGCAGGTTCGCAAGGCTGGACGACAGACCAAGGGCGTGCGATTGATGAACCTCGGCGATGGGGATACCTTGCTTGCTATCGCACGCAATGCCGACGAGCCCGAATTGGTCGACGGCGACGACAACACCACCGGTTCACCCGAGCAGTAATCCACAGCGGCGGCAACGAACGGATCTAAGGATTCCCATTGACCACTCCGAATCAGCCGAATGACGAGCGGCACCAGACGAACGGCGTGACCGAACGGATTGCACCGTCACCGATTCCGCCACGGCCGATCCAGCGGCCGGTCGCCTCGGCCGAGAACGGGCAGCAGGGTGGCCCACAGGGTGGTGCCCAGTCGCACGAAATGTCCAACCAACAGAGCGATTTCGCACCCAAGCAGGGGAGTCCGCAGCAAGGGGCACCGCAGCAAGGGGCACCGCAGCAGCCGGCGCAGGAGAAGAACTCCGGCGCCGAGCGGCCAGGATCGTTCGACCAGTCGACGGCGCGGATGAACAACTCCCAAGAGCCACCGCAGCAGAGCGGTGGCGACCAGGCCGCCGGCAACGGTGGCGGCAACGGTGGCGGCCAATCGCCCTACCAGCAGGACGGTTGGGGGCAGTTGCCGCAACGGGAACCGCAGTCCAACCTGTACCGCCCCGGCCAGGCGCCGGTGACCGGTCGTCCCAACACCGGGTCGGGCAGCCTCGGTGGCGGCAACGGTGGCGGCCTCGGTAGTGGTGGACTCGGTGGTGGTGCGACCAACGCACGTACCACTACCGACCTCGCGGCCAAGGCGGCACGCAAGGAAGCGGCGATGGTGAAGTCGGTCGGCATCGACGGACCGACGCGCAGCATCGCACGGCCAGAGCTGATCAAGGACATGCCGGACCTCTCCGATATCCGGCATCCGCTGCCGCCGATGGAGGCGACCGGTGCGAAGCCGCCCATCTCGCCCGCGGTCCCTGTCGCGGTGGCCGCGGCCGTCGCCTCCGGCGAGCCGCTGCGGGCGACCGTGCAGATCCGCAGGATCGACCCGTGGTCAACGCTGAAGATCTCGCTGGTGATCAGCGTGGCCATGTTCTTCGTGTGGATGCTCGCCGTCGGTCTGCTCTATATCGTGCTCGAGGGCATGGGTGTGTGGGAGCGGCTCAACAACACCTTCACCGATATGGTGTCGCAGGACAGCGGTTCGGCCGGGATGATCGACGCGGGCACTGTCTTCGGCTATGCCGGTGTCATCGGTCTGATCAACGTGGTGCTCTTCACCGCGCTGGCGACTGTCGGCACCTTCATCTACAACCAGTGCTGCGACCTCGTCGGCGGCATCCAGATAACCCTGGCCGACCCCGACTAGCACCGGATTTCCAGCACGGCCGGTAGCACCCGCACGGGGCCGCTACCGGCCGTTTTGGTCTTCAGCAGGCCGGTAGGGTAATCTCGTGCCTCGTTCCGGTTCACAGTTTCGACGGGGGATTCCGGACAGGTTGAGGGCCTATAGCTCAGGCGGTTAGAGCGCTTCGCTGATAACGAAGAGGTCGGAGGTTCAAGTCCTCCTAGGCCCACCTACATCTCGCAGTTTCGAGTCACAGTACTCATTCAACGTCGGCAAAGGTCGCATTCGATAAGACCTCGCTTGGTTCAGGTCCAGGAAACCGGCGGCCCCTGCTGCTCGAGTCACAATGTCCGACGACGTGTGTGCGGGAAGCTGTCCCCAAGAGTGGTGAGACGCCACAATGGGCACGCGGGTCGACTGGGCCGAACTGGTTGGAGTGACGGATTCCGTTGTGGCGGACAAGAAGGATATTGTCATCGGGGTCGCCGATGGCCACGGCTGGCAGCAGATCAGCAGCTGGGCTCTGAGCCTGCTCGAGTCAGGCTTCGCAGGTCCGTGCGTCTTTATCGTCTACGACGACGATCCGGACAGGGCCATTGTCATCTGCATGCTGCAATCCGTCGGATTCCACGTCATTGGTATGTCGCGCCGTGCGGACCTGGCCAATGACCGATTCGCGGACATCTCCACTGTGCTCGGAATGTTGGGCCGGTTCCTGAGGTACGCGATTGTGGCCGATGTCGGAGACGTCTTCTTCCAGTCCGATCCGACGATGTGGCTGGAAAGCAACCTGACGAAGCCGTTCCTCGCGGTGAGCGAAGGCATCCGATATGGCGACGGGATCCGGGCACAGAGCAACCTCCGCAACGAGTTCCCTGTCCATGCCGACCGCATGCTGTCGAATATGGTGTGCAACGTCGGAATTCTCGCCGGCGAAGCAACGGCCATCGCTGATCTGTGCCTGGCGATTTCGATGGTCGCGAGATCGTCCGCAGTATCTCATGCCGACCAGAGTGCCTACAACGTGCTACTAGCGATGGAGCCGTATCGGTCGACTGTACAAATCGTCGGTCAGGAGGATGGCTTCGCCTGCCGGGCCGGTACGTTGGCCGAACCTCGCCACGACAAGGGATCCCGTACGCGGTCGATGGAGCCCCGGCCGACTATTGATGCCGACGGAGTCAAAACAGCGAGTGGGGAGCTGTTCCCGATCGTGCATCACGCCTCCAATCGGAACATGACACTGCTACGCATTCTCGCGACGAGTCGCACCACGGCATCCAGGTCACCGTAGGTTCAGCTCGGTCGGCAGCTGCGCATCGAGCGCACGCCGAACATATTCGACCGCAGGCCTTGCTCGCATGATCGCCCGCCCGGCCCGTGCACGGCGTGCGCGCTCGGTCGGCTCCTCGAGATAGTGCATGCAGGTGTCGACGAGTCTGTTGTAGCCGCTGAAGGCGACCGACGATTCGAGCCCCGCCGTCTCCGCCGCGTCGGCGGTTTCCGATACGACGAAACGACCGTTGGCGAGAAGGTAGGAGACCCGGACTATCTCGAACGCCTGCCCCTGGAAGGCGTGCAGGTTCAGCACGATCTTGGCACGTGCGTAGAGCAGATCCCGCTCAGGTCCATAGACGCCGAAGTGTGTCTGCGCGTTCACGCCGAGGATCCGCAGGGCGGTGATCGGCAGCATCCTGCGGTGGTTGGCCCCACCTATGAACAGCACATCGATGTCTTCTTCTTCGACAACGGGAATCCGTTCCAGCTCGTCGACATGGCCGACCGGAACATGCTGAACGCCGCGTATCCCATGCTCTTTCAGTGCGGTGATGTTGGAAGTGCTGTAGTCCCACGTCAGGTGAGTGCGCAGCAGGTCGAGTACACCGTCGTCGACCTGCCATGCCTCAGGGTGTATTGGTTCCATGTTGTAAAGGATCGAGTCATCGGGGATCAGGTGCCGGTGAGGTCCGCGCGCGCCGAAGAAGATGTGCCTGCGGCCGGGAATGTTCACCTCGTGTGTGAGCACGCAGTCATGGCCCAGCATGTTCAGCGCGACGCACACCGTCTCGGCGACCTCCGAAAATGCCTGCCAGTGCGGATTTCCCGGCGCCACCATGATTGTCACCGCGTACTCGGTCATGAGACCGATATCGGGTCGATGACCGAGCTGTGCACGTTCAGTGCAGAAACCATTGAGCGACAGTACATCTGTCAACCGTCAGGGGAGGGACGTCTCACGCGGTAGGGCAGTGGCCTGGATGTCGTTCTCGGCTTCAGCCCAGCTTTCGAGGCTCCGCTAGTGACCGCCCGCGCCCGTCGCGCGGTGTGATGGGGCAGAGGAAGCCACATGCCAATCTTCTCAGACATGGGAAGTATCAAGGCGGGGTGAAGAACGAGAACCGTACCATCCCATGAGAGGAGGCGGTATGCAGGAAGAGCAAGGCGTCGACCCAACCACGCACCAGATGACTTCGAGGAGTGGCATACGTCGGCTGATGTCGCCGGGTCTGCGCTCCGCCACACAGGTGATGGTCCATGTCGGGCCCGGAGCGCGGTAATCGTGGCGGAGAACTGGGCGCGCCATCTACATCCCGACACCGCTTTGGCGATCAAAACCGGTAAAGCGGTGGAGCATGCTATCGATGAGATGCTCGAGCGCGTCGACCAGATACGTGCTCGGCGTCCCTCGCCCAGCTCCCGGGTAATCCCGGAAGTAGACGGGGTGGGCCGACTTACTGATCTGTACATCTCACCTGGCACGATTGCGAATTCCGGGAGCAGCGAGGCGCTGGTAGCCGACATCATGGCGGCGATCCACGACAGCACCGTCGATGCGCTGCGACAGCACAAGAATGTCATCCGCGAGACGACCCTGCCGACGGTACCGTGGCCGCGTCCATAGCTCGTCGACTCGATCGACGAAGTCCAGGAGTGATGCGGTGACAGATCTGGAGACTGCGGGCCGTGCCGAGGCGCCACCCGACTGGCAAAATCTGATCTACGAGGTGTTCAACCCCGACTATTCGGTCGGGGTGGCGTGCGATCGCAGCGGGCTGGTTGTCGGGCTGCATCTCGGCCACGAGGTCTGGGACAATTCGGACGAGTGGCTTGCCCGCGAGGTGGTCAGGACCGCTCGATTGGCCTACCTGAAGTCTCGGGTCGGTAGACGTGCGGAGTTGCTGCACGACGGCGCGTTGCCCAGCCTGGCGGATTCGCTGGGGATGCCCACTGCGGCTCAATACGACCTACTGGAGAAGGCCGAGTTCGGTCGAGACTTCTGATTCCGACTGCGGGTCCCCAGCAATGGGGATGCACGAGAATCGATCTAACGGTACGAATGGAGACTTCGTCGTCATGAACTTCTATCAAGAACCGCATGAGCTGCGCAAACAAGGCGATCTCACCCGCGCCTCCAGTGCCCCCGCCTACACAAAGGCAGAGGGAGATGCCGACTGGGAGGGGGGCTTCGAGAACTCGTTCGGTCAGGCATCCAACGCATTCAAAGTGTTCTCTGATGAGTACATGACAGGCCGTCGAACTGGCTTTACCACGGTGGGTGACGGCCGAGTGGCGACAGGCGACAACTCGAATGTGAGCGCGACAGCGTTCGAGGCTCACGATATCGATTCCGGTGGCTCGGTGCGACGCACGATACCCGGGGCATGAGGCCGTAATGGATTCATGGATGTCGTGGTAGAAGGATTTTAATGGCACTTTGCGGGATACCAAGTGTTTGCCGGCGAGCGTATGATCGTGGGTCGTGCCGATGACCGACAATCGAAGCGGGATTCTCAATCCCGGCGACGAAATGCACGAGGGGGATTGGCTTTATTCGCCGAACGGCGATTACAAGTTTGGTCTCCAGAATGGTAAAACTGTCACGATAGATGTTGCCACCGGCGCCGTGATTACCTCGAACGGCAAAAACGGTGACAAAATTATCTTCGAAGAAAAGGAGTGGTACAAGGCTGACGAGAAAAGGCTCGAGACTCGCGACAAAGATAACGATGAAGACGATGAATGGTGGGCAGGTAAAGACGCCGGAAAGGGTAACAAGGGAGGGGATTGGGATAATGAATGGGACGATGACGAAAAAGCGAGTCAATTTGTTCTGACCAATGACGGCCAGCTCATAGCTGTCAGTGATAAAGTACCCAACGATTCGGCTGATGGAAAGTCGTGGTCCGGAAATACCCCTGACAACACCAACGTTATATGGCGGCTGGAAACCCCTGAACAGGTCGCGCAGCGCACATTCCTCGGTCGTAAATGGTCTCCAAAAGAGGGTGATAAATATTCCGACTTTCCGCTGCAGATTCGCCTCCCTCCCTCCGATGATAAAAACCTTCCTTCGTCAGAGCTCAAAGCGTACGTGGATCTCGCCAACCGCCAGTTTGCCTACCTGACATTCCAGCTCGGGACCGGACAGACGACGAAGCCTGACCTTTTGATTTCGCCAACATCAGGCAAAGACGAAAATTGGCACGATACAAATCTCGGCGACGACTTCGTCAAAACTCTTGCTGGCCGTGGTGTGGGTTCGGGCGAAGCCGCGAAAGCATACAATTCGGTCATCTTCTATTTGAACAATTTGGACGATCGATGGAATCAGAGCGATCTCAAGTTTGTTAATCAGGTTGAAACGCTTTCCCGCGCCAACTATACAACTTACCGTGCAATGTACGAAAATGTTCAGCTGACCCATGAGAACATATGGAAGTCGCTGAAAGGTACCAAGGTAGATAACCCTGACAAGAAGGAACCGTCCCAAACTTTATACACAGAAGACGGCATACAGAATATTGCGGAGGAAGCTCCGCTATATGATCTGATCAGGCTTTCGGTCAAATTCTGTACGGATCAGGTCATCGCGTATACGGAAATGGCCGCACAACTGCCGTTCCCGATTACTCCTGTGAGTGGTTCGGCGAGCGGGGCTCCGAGTGCTTCCGCGAGTGCTTCCGCGAGTGCGAGTGCGTCTGCAAGTGCGTCTGCGAGCGCTTCCGCGAGTGCGTCTGCGAGCGCTTCCGCGAGCGCCTCCGCGAGTACGGTTTCTCAGCCTGCTGGAAGTCCGTATGTTCCGCCCTACGTTCCGCCCCAGCAGTCTTCATCCGTCCAGACAGTCAACAGCCAGAGCCAGAATCTCGATGCGCTTTACAAGGACTTGCTCTCGAGTTCCACCGATTCTTCCATGTCCACTTCACAGTCACTTGTGGGCAGCGGGAGTGGCGATACGTCATCCAGCCCCGACCTCGGCGCAATTGTGCAGGCTGCGCTGAAGAAGGACTCGGGTTCCGGGTCAGGAACCGGCACCACCGCAACCACCGGCAATGCCACCACTCCCGCGATAGATCCTTCGATGCTGATGGCACTGTCCCAGATGGGACAGGGGAATCAAAACAGGGGTACTCAGGCGAACAATGACAGCCGTATAGAGGCCAAAGATCGCGAAATCGATAAACTGCGCAACGAGAATCGAGCCGCCCAAGCTGCCCAAACCACCCAGGCCGCCGCTCCCGGGACCGCTGCGGCTACCGCTCAGGCGACTCCTGCCGGTGTGACGGCGCCCGCCGGTACCGGTACCCCACCGCCGATATCGACACCTGGTGCGACGGTAGATTTCCAGTTGCCGGATAAGGATAAGACGACCGTGCAGGTCTCCTCTACGATCGCGGAGGCTTTGCAGAATCAGACAATGAATCCTGCCATCGACGCGAAAGCCGCATATGACGGAACCGCGGGCGCGTCGACATCGGATCATCCATGGGCAGCGGTCAATGACGCCAACCAGATGAAGTCGGGTGATGTGCTGGAATGGGATCATAACGGATCGAAGCATTACGGGATGGTCGTTGAGAACGCGAACGGCAAGTTCGTCCTGGACGGCAATGAACTCGTTCCCTTCGATCCCAACGCCGAACCGCCGCTGACCGAAAAGTACGGAGACCTCACGGGACGCTTCCACCCGACCGGTTTGGATGGCGCTGGTCCCGACCCGGCATCCGCTGCGCCGCCGCCCGCGGCCGTGAGTCAGACACTGCCCACGAATCCGCCACCTGTTACGCCACCCAAGCAGATCTGAGCGGTCGAAACCGATGGGCGCGAAAGACATCATCATCGGCGCGGCGGCGGGGTACGAGTGGACCGATGTCGAGGTGTGGGCCGAGAGCCTCGTCGCGAGCGGATTCACCGGTTTGGGCGCAGTCATCGTGTCCGACCAGGATCGCCGCGGCGATCTCGTGGCCGAGAATCTGGAATCGCTCGGACTGTACGCAGTCCGAATGCCGCTTCGTGACAGCGTATACAACCATCAGTTCGAAGATATCGCCCATGTACTGCAAACAATCGCGTCTTCGCTCCGATTCGCTGTTGTCACCGATGTGCGGGATGTGTACTTCCAGACGGATCCGATCGAGTGGTTGGTTGCCCATCTCGACCGTCCTTTCCTCGCCGCAAGCGAGTCGTTGCGCTACTCCGACGAGGGGTGGAGCCGAGAAAACCTCCAACGAACCTTTCCGGAACATGTCGACCGCCTGTGGTCCAAGGCGATCTGCAATGTCGGAGTTCTTGCAGGTCAGGCCGGGATGATGGCGGATTTGTGCCTCGCCATCACCCGGATCGCGGAGTCGTCCGGGCAGCAGGTCGCGGCGCAGAGCGGTTACAATCTCCTGCTCGATATGGAGCCGTATCGCTCGACGGTGCAACTCGTGACATCGGAGGACGGGTTCGCCTGTCAGGCGGGCACGGTCGCAGACCCAGCCAAGATCGCAACATTCCGACCGTTTCTCTTGGAGCCCGAGCCGACACTCGCCGCCGATGGTGTGCGGACAGCTGCGGGCAAGCTGTATCCGATTGTGCATCAATATGATCGGGTGCCGGAGTGGAATCAGGCACTGCGAAACCGACTCCTGTCGGCGCCTGTGCTGGAGGCGGTTCGGAATGCGTGGCGGCCACCAGGCACTGCGCCTCGAGCCAGTCTGGCCGGTGTGCTTCGCGGGACCAACGGGACATCGATTGCGCACGCCGCGAATACTTTGGGTGTACCTCGTGAAAGCTCGTCGATACGACTGTATTCGGGCGAACTGGAACATCCGGTGCCCGACGACTCGCCGGCCCCGCGCGTGAGTGTGGTTTGCCCGACGTATCAGCGGCCGGAATTACTTCGTACGGCCGTCAGGCACTATTGCTCGCAGACTTATGACGGCGGCATGGAATTGATCATCCTCGATGATAGTCCGGAACCGGCCGATTTCTTGGACGAGAAATTATGTCACGAGCACCGAATTCGGTACTACCACGTTCCGAACAATCGAATGACGCTTGGTGACAAGCTCAATCTGATGACTCAGTTGGCTCGCGGTGAGATCATCGTGGAGTTCGACGATGACGACTATTATGCTCCACAATACATCGAGCGAATGATCGAATTTCTTGGTGATGCCGACTTCGTCACGTTGAGTAGATGGTTCGCCTACGATCCCGCAAACAAAATATTCTGCTATTGGTCGACCGACATCCTGTCTCCAACTCATTTTGTGCTGTCGCCATGGGAGCCGATCGATACGACTTCAACAAAAGGCTGGCCCGAAAGTTGGGTCGATGGAAAGGTGTGGGGGTACGGCTTTTCCTTCGTGTGGCGCAAGTCGACTTATCCGGAGGTGGAGATCCGCGGATACCCTCCTGGCGGAAACTCCTGCGATCTAGATTTCACTCTCAGTCTGCAGAAGGCTGGTTTCAAGACGGTCTGCGTGGCCGACACCGAAGGACTTGTGCTGCACATATTGCACCCCAAGAGCAGTGTTCGAATGTTTCCGCAGTATGTGCTGCCCGATTTCTTGATCCCGAATTTCTTCCCGCTGTATTCAGCAGAAGAAATCTGACAGCAGTACAGTACGATGTCGTCCGGCTGATGTCAGGTCAGCTGACATGGTCCAGGCTGGCATCCGCATCCGCATCGGCCTGTGCACCTGTGTCGGCGACCTTGTCACTGTGCTGGAAATTGAATGCGTAACTGCCGTAGCGATCTCGTCCGCTGCCGGCATCTTCCCAGGTGTACCCATATTTGCCGATATGCTCGAGACGGAACTGTGTATCGGCGTGGATGGTGAACCCGGCCCGTCGAGCGCGTTCGCAGAATGCGAAATCCTCGCCGAGATACCAGTGATTTTTGCCGTCCGGGACCACCATTGGCAGGAAGTAGGGGACATTCGGTCGCCCGAACTGCTCATTGCAGACCGGAAGTTCCTCCCCGATCTTCTCGTAGACCGACCTCTTGGTGAGCAGAAATCCGGCGGCCGCGTATTGGATCTCCAGTGTGCCACCACCTTCGCCGAATATAATCTGATTGGTACCGGGCAGCAGGCTGCAAACTAGTTCGCGCGACCGCTTCTTGGGGTAAATGCCGCAGACAACCGGCAAATCGTGAGACCGTAGCATTCCGACCGCCTCCGGATGAAAGCGGACATCCGCATCGATCCACATCAGCTCCTCGAAACCCTGTGCAAGTGCGTCCGTGGCGATTTGGCTGCGGGCCTGGTCGATCGCAGAGCAGCCGTATATCCGCCAGACCGGATAGCCGAGGCGCTCGAGATCCGCCAACCCCTCCGCGCACCCGGGCTCGATGTAATCGTGAACCGGTACCAGCACAACACAGCGGGAGGGATCCATGCGCTACTCCATCTAGCAAGGGTTCACATACGCAGCCGACTGTACCCGGCAAGTGGACATCAACCGTGACTGGGGAGCCGGGCGGACATGCGGATCTGCAACCTGATTAAAGAGTACCGACGAAGCGAGGTAACGGATCTCGCCTCAGGACGCGTCGTTGTTGTGGAGCCTAGGGGAATCGAACCCCTAACCCCTGCCTTGCAAAGGCAGTGCTCTGCCAATTGAGCTAAGGCCCCTCGCCGCTCATCGCGGCACGCACTCCAGGAGTGCGCCCGTGGAACGTTACCTGCCAACCGTTCGCAGCGTCAAAACGGGTCGGAGTCAGGCTGCGGGTTCACTAGGCGATCTGAGCAGCTCGGTGCGCGTATCCGCAGTTCACGACTGGTTCTAGTGCCTGATTTCGGCCTTGGCGACTTGATCACACGGTTAGGCGGAGTGCCTGTCCGTTGGTGTCGTGGTGTCGACGATCGTCCTACGGTGTCTGGTGCGATCGGCGCATGCATTCCTCGAGATGACGTGCGCGCTCGTGATCACTCGTCATCAGCTGCTCGAGGCCCGTGCGGGGGAGTCAGCGATGAGTTGTCGCCAGGATCCTGAGCATGTTGCGGCAGATCGCCGGCAAGCGTCGGTTGTCAGAATCGGGCCCGAAAGTGCCAGTGGTTCGGCGGGATTCGGATGCGTCACGTGACAGGACATGTTCCACGCCTCCCCTGTATGGTTCAGGTCTGCGCCTGCCCTGAGGGCGATGTCACCTTGGCGAATCGCAATTCTGTAGTACGTGTCGTGTCGGTGCGCGGTGGACCGAAAATAGCTGCTAAAAGCTTGAGTATGAATAGGGGCGTAATCGCAGAAGTACTCAACTCGCGCTGTACCCGTTCCATGACAAGCATCGCTGTAGCCGGGCTGTTAGTAGGGTCAGCGCTCGGCGTGCCGACCGCTTATGCCGACCCGGCTGCTGCCGCCAAGACAATCGCTACCGGGTTTACGGCGGAGGATGGTTCGCGGATAACCGACGTCGAGTACATTGATGACCGAAATATCCGACTCCAGGTTTACTCCGCCGCGATGGCGGAGAGTTTTCCCGTAGAAATACAGCTTGCCGCGGACAATTCGAAACCGCAGCCGAGTCTGTACTTGCTCAACGGTGCGGGCGGCGGGGTCGACGGCGCCTCCTGGCAGGCGCAGAGTGATGTTCGTGAGTTCATGGCGGACAAGAATGCCAACCTGATCCTGCCGATCGGTGGAATGTTCAGTTACTACACGGATTGGATCAAGGATGACCCGATTCTCGGCCGCAATAAGTGGAAGACCTACCTCACCGAGGAACTGCCGCCGCTGATCGACGCCGCGCTCGAGACGAACGGCGTCAACGCGATCGCGGGAATTTCCACCTCCGCGACTACCGTGCTCGCACTGCCGATCGCCAAACCCGGTCTGTACAAGGCGGCCGCTGCCTACAGCGGCTGTCCCCAGGTCAGTGATCCGGTCGGTTCGCGATTCATGAAGCTCGCCGTGGCGTGGGGCGGCGGCAATCCAGACAACATGTGGGGTCCGGCGGGTTCGCCCGATTGGGTGGCGAACGACCCGTATCTGCAGGCCGAGAAGCTGCGCGGGATCGACCTGTACCTGTCCTCCGGCAACGGTCTGCCAGGCGAGCACGACACGCTGGACGGGCCGCACACGCCACCCGGCCCGGGCGGCCTGGCAAACCAGATTCTCGTCGGCGGCGTGATCGAGGCAGCGACCAACTACTGCATGCACAACCTCCAGACGAAGCTGACGTCGATCGGCGTTCCGGCGACCTACAACTTTACCTCGGGCACGCACTCATGGGGTTACTGGCAGGACGACCTCAAACAGTCGTGGCCGGTACTCGCGCGCGGAATGGGCGTGTCCTAGCGGCACCGGCTCGCGCCATGTAGTAGCGCCACGTAATACAAGGGACGAGACAGGAAGCCAGGCACCGAAGACGGTGTACGGCTTCCGGTCTCGTCCCTTTCATATCCCATCACGTGGCCAGCGAGCTGCCGATTGCGGCTGGTCTCCCACCCGACACTTGTGTGCGCGCCGAGTATGCGAAATCCCGATCAGGCATGACAACTCGGCGCCGGACCGGGACCTCGAACAGCAGATACGCAAACGCGGCCCGACGCCCTTGCAGCTGGCGTACGACCCGCGTCCGAGTTCGAACAGACTAGATGATTGCGATGATTATGCCCAGAATCGCTCCGATGGCGGCAACGGCGGAACCCAGAGCAGAACCGAGGCCTGGCAGCACCATGTTTTTCTCCTATTTGAATGGTGTGTGTTGATCGAACATCCGTGCCATGGTCGTGACACACAACATACTCAATCTATTTGTGTGGCCCGGCCGCACTGGAAACGCGGATCGGAGGCTTTTGTAACAGCATGGGACCGCGTTTCAACTTTGGCTGGTCAGACCACCGCGAGGATGATGCCGAGAATCGTTCCGGGGGCAGCGACGGCCGGACCAAGGAAGCTTCCAACGATCGGCAACAGCACGGCTCCTCCTACTTTCTGATTTCAGTGAGTTGGGCGAGCAGATGCGATCATGCCAAGTGTTTACGTTTTGATGTTCAACTGCCTCGGCGTGTCCGAGATTTGGCGGCCGCTTCTCCTTTTATGGACTGTTTCTGGCAGGGTGTCGCCGTGCCTGAAACGGCGGGGCATCGAGTCGATACAGCCTGCCGTCGGTGCTCGCCACGGTGCCGATCGATCGGCATGAGGCGATCGTTCGGTGAGTGGGAGGCACGGAGTTCGTATGGTGGATATGCAGGTTCGGCCATCCGTACCGACTGACCCGAGGCTTCGTCACCAGCGCCCTACTGGGCCGAGAACGGACGCCGCAGTAGGCTGGCAACTATGAAACTTCTCCTGACGGTCGGCATCGTTGTCGCGGTTCTCATCGGAATCACCAAGCTGCGCAAGCGCGATGACGACGACATGTGGCACGAGGTGACCACGCGCTGAGTCTCGGCTCGGTGTGCGGGGTCAGGTTTCCGTCGGCGGTCCGTGACGGTCGAGGTGCAGGTAGGTGTAGCAGGTCACTACCAGGCAGACGACGGTGGCGGTGTTCAACATCGCCCAGCCCGCGACCACTAGGCTGAACAGACCGCCGAGGAGCCCGCCGAGGGCGAAGGCCAGGTAGAGCAGGAAATAGCCCAGCCAGTCGGTGTAGTCGCCGCCGCTGATGTGGCGTTCGATACCCTGCGCCATTTTGACGAGGGTTCCGGTGACGTAGCTCAGCGGAATCGATACTTCGTCGTCCTTGACGAACGAGGTGTTGAGCGCGCCGACACCGAATGCGACGAACAGGATCGGGATGAAGTCGATCTTGTCCGTATCCAGGGCTTGGAAGATCACGACGTCGACGATCGAGGCCGCGGCGAGACTGGCGGTGGTGAGCAGGGTCGGGCCGTGCGGGTGGCCGGACCAGTAGCGCCTGCGGCACCAGGAGGACACCACGACGCCGGCCACGAACGACAGCAGCAGCAGGGTTGCCGCGATGGCCACGTCGTGCTCGTCGTGGAAATGACCGAGCATCGCGCGCTCGGTATTGCCGGTCATAAAAGTGACGAAATAGCCGGCGGTGTGCATGAAGGCCGCCGCGCCGATCAGGCCTGCCAGTCCGGCAAGCACCCACGACAGCCTGGCTTCGCTGTCGTAGAGCGCGCTTCTGCGGTCTTCGTCCGGTTTCGGCACAGGTCGGGCTCCTTTCGAAGCGGTTATGCCACCCAGTGATACCCGCTCGTACCGTGAATAGGCCGACGCATCGCCGCGCAGGTTGCCGGGATGTGGCCGAGCCGATAGCGCGTGTGCCGCGGGTACCGTGCAGTCGTGGATTCAGTGTTCGACTACCTGCTGACCGAAGCCGTCGATCCGGCGCCGCTCGATACCGTCACGGCGGCATGGTCGAGGCATCGAGCCGTCGCACGGCGGTTCGACAGGCCCATCGATGTGGCGATCGCGGCTGGATTCGGTGCGGACCGGCTGGGTTTCGCGTTCCTTTCCGGTTACCAGGAGGCATTGCGGACATTGATCGCGGACCTGCCCGCCGACGAGCTTGTCGCGGTGTCGGCGACCGAGGCGGCGGGCGCGCACCCATCCGCGATCCGGACCACCCTGGTCGAGACCGGCGGGCGCTGGTCGGTGCGCGGAACCAAGTCATTCACGACGCTTGGGATCATGGCGCAGCGGCTGTTGGTGATCGCCAGCTCGGGTGAATCACCGGATGGTCGCAACCGGCTGCACGCCGTTCTTGTCGACGCGGACGCGCCGGGAGTGCGGGTGACGAACCTGCCCGCCGTTTCGTTCGCTCCCGAGATTCCGCACGCCACAGTGATATTCACCGATGCGCCGGCGCGGATGCTGCCGGGCGACGGCTACCTGGACTACCTGAAACCGTTCCGCACGATCGAGGACATTCATGTGCTCGCCGCCGCGCTCGGTTGGTTGATCCGAGTGAGCAGGCAGTCTGGGTGGCCGCAGTCGGTAGTGCAGCGGCTGCTCGCCGCGGTGGCGACCGTGCGCGGCCTCGATATCGATCGCCCGAGTTCGCCGGGTGTCCATGTCGCGCTCGGTGGCGCGTTCGAATTATTCGACCGGTTATCGGGCGAGCTGGAGCCGTTGTGGGAGAGTGCGGATCGAGAGGTGCTGGCACGTTGGGAGCGTGATCGCCCATTGCTTGCGACGGCCGGAAGGGTACGCGCGCAACGGTTGACGGCTGCTTGGCGTTCGCTGGCGTCAGACACGGAACACCGCAGCTGAGCGACCTGACCTGGTCCGGAAATGGGGAGCGGGCCTCGGCGAAGGGGGGGAGTTAGCCGAGGCCCGCGTAAGGTCGGCCCGGGGGGGAGGGGCCGACGAGAATGATCCTACGCGATGATCCGTGATTGTGTGTACGCGGGGATCGGCACTTTAGAAGATTTGTGGGGTTGGCTTACCTGCCCGGGATGTGACGGCCTGGAAGCTGCGTCGACAGTATGGATCAATGCCGGTCATGGGGTGGCCTCGTACTTGTCAAAATCATTGTTGTACAGGTAATTCCGTAGATTCTGTCGGCCCTGATCCGGGCGCTCGACAGGCGCTCGAAAACATTCCGACCGGTCTCTGTGTGTCGTGGATCGCGTGTCGCGGACGTCCTGTAGTGGTTGTCCGCGCCGGTTGGTCGCGTGTCGCAATCGGGGAGCGGGCGGGTCGTGCGAGCGCCTCGCGGGCAGCCGAATCTGTCGGACCCTGATGCGAACATGAGTTCGTGCGAATCGAAGTCGTAGGCCGCTGGAATCGCGGTACTCCCGCCGAGTCACAACACCGAACTATCCGACCGGTATGCGTCACATCGGTAGCTCTGGACCGGGACGAGTACCGGTCACGGCCGAATCGGGTAGTCGGCTACGCGCGATCGGGCGGGCGCACGGGCGGGATGATCGAACCGGTCGCATCCCGATCCGGCACCCCCGAGCACCGCCTGGGCCGGGATGCGGCCGCTTTTCTATGTCCTGACAAATGGGATGAAATTGTCGGTGCGCACGGCAATACTGACTCGAGCATAGGTCGGTCACCGGTTCAGCGAGATCGACTCATCATCGAGGGCCGGCGTACCCATAATTTCGATACCGAGAACTCACGAACGTCAGGAGAATCATGCCCGACGCAATAGTCGCCGAGGGTCTGGTCAAGCGATACGGCCGACTTGTCGCCCTGGATGGGCTCGACCTAGCGGTGCCAGAAGGCACTGTCACCGCACTGCTCGGCCCCAACGGTGCTGGTAAGACCACCACGGTCCGGGTGTTCACCACGCTACTGATACCGGACGCCGGTCACGCCACCGTTGCCGGAATAGATGTGCTGCGCAATCCGCAGGCCTTGCGATCTCGAATCGGTACCTCGGGCCAGTACGCCGCCGTCGACGAATACCTCACCGGATTCGAAAACCTGGAAATGGTGGGACGTCTTTATCACATGGGCGTGCAGCGTAGTAAGGAACGTGCTCGCGAATTGCTCGACCGATTCGAGCTCTCCGATGCCGCCGACCGGCCTGTCAAGGGGTACTCGGGCGGGATGCGGCGCCGGCTCGACCTGGCCGGTGCCCTGGTGGCCAATCCGCCGGTGCTTTTCCTCGACGAGCCGACGACGGGTCTTGATCCGCGTGCGCGCCTCGGCCTCTGGGATGTCATCGAGGAATTGGTCGCGGGCGGCACCACGTTGTTGCTCACCACGCAGTACATGGAGGAGGCCGATCGGCTGGCCGATGCCATCGCGGTGATCGACCACGGCAAGGTGATTGCCCGAGGCACCGCCGACGAACTGAAGACCATGGTCGGCGGTGACCGCATCGAGCTCACGGTCGATCATGCCGACAATCTCGCGACCGCGCAGCAGGCGTTGCAGGGTCTCGCGGACGGCGAAATCCACCTGGAGCCCGGTCTGCGCCGGATAACCGTTCCGGTCAGCGACGGTTCGCAGGCGCTCGTCGACGCCATCGGCATGCTGGCAAAGCACAACGTCCAGATTCACGATGTCGGCCTGCGGCGCCCCTCGCTCGACGATGTCTTCCTTACCCTCACCGGGCACGAGGCCGAGGAATTGAGCAACGGCCGCGGTCCAGCCGCGGCGGGCAAGGGCGCGGACCGGCTCGAAGTTACGGAAGGGACGATCTGATGACCGCGGCCACAACGGCGTTCGACAACCGAAGCTCGATGCCTCTCGGTGAACGACTGTCGATCGTGTTCAGCGACAGCCTGACCATCGCAAAGCGCAATGTCATCAAGATCAAGCGAGTTCCCGATGTGCTGATCTTCTCGACGCTGTCGCCGATCATGTTCGTGTTGCTGTTCGCCTACATCTTCGGGTCGGCGATCGAGGTGCCCGGCATGTCGGGCGGTTATCGAGAGTTCTTGATCGCGGGCATCTTCGCCCAGAGCGTGGTGTTCGGCGCGACCTTCACCGGTCTCGGACTCGCCGAAGACATGCAAAAGGGGATTATCGACCGATTCCGCTCGCTGCCGATGGCGCCGTCTGCGGTGTTGGTCGGCCGGACGCTCAGCGATGTGGTGATCAACGTGGTCAGCCTGGTGGTGATGTCGCTGACCGGTCTTGTCGTCGGCTGGCGGATTCGGGGTTCGTTCCTCGACGCGGTGCTGGCTTATGTGCTGTTGCTGCTGTTCGCCTACGCGGTGTCGTGGATCATGGCCGTCGTCGGACTGCTGGTGCGCGCACCAGAGGTATTCAACAACGCCAGCTTCATGGTGATCTTCCCGCTGACATTCCTCGCCAACACTTTCGTGCCGCTGGAGAACTTGCCAACGGTGCTGCGGGTGTTCGCCGAATGGAATCCGGTATCCGCGGTCACCCAGGCAACCCGTGAACTGTTCGGCAATACCAGCGCGGCGGCGCCGCAATCGGACGCGTGGTCGATGCAGCATCCGGTGGTGACGACGCTGGGCTGGGTGGTGATCATCCTGCTCGTGTTCATCCCGCTGTCGCTTCGCCAGTACAAGCGGACCGTGAGCCGCTGACCGAAGGCGAGGTCAGCGACCGTTTTCCGCGCTGGCTTCCGTCAAAGGGGTCGGCGTCGAACCGTTGCGGGAGTATCCGATCCGCGGCGGTGCCGGGGCGGGCTCGGGGGCCTGTGGTCGCTTGCTGCGCACCAGCAAGGCCACGCCACCCGCCAGTGCGACGATGGTCGCGGCAATGAGCCGGTTACGAGTGCGTGCGGATACGTGAAGGCGCCCCAAGGTCATTCGACCACTCTGGCACAGACCGGCCGTTCGCGCAGTAGCCGCAGCTCCGGGACCTGCTCGGCCCGGCTTCCTCCGACGGCCGCCGATCGTGGCACGATAGGCGGCGTGACCTCACCGAATCAGACCGCCGTTGCGACGTTGCAAACCAACCACGGTGACATCAAGATCTCGCTCTTCGGCAACCACGCTCCGAAGACAGTGCGCAACTTCGTGAGCCTTGCCGATGGCACCGCCGAGTATTCGACGGAGAACGCGAGCGGAGGGACCTCGGGACCGTTCTATGACGGCGCGGTATTCCATCGGGTGATGGACGGGTTCATGATCCAGGGCGGCGACCCGACCGGCACCGGTCGCGGCGGACCCGGTTACGAATTCGGCGACGAATTCCACCCGGAACTGCGCTTCGACCGCGGCTACCTGTTGGCGATGGCCAACGCGGGACCGTCGACCAACGGCTCGCAGTTCTTCATCACCGTTGGTGCGCAGTCGCATCTGAACCGCAAGCACACGATCTTCGGTGAGGTCGTCGATCCGGATTCGCGCAAGGTCGTCGACGCCATCGCCACCACCCCGACCGATCGCAACGACCGTCCGAAGGAACCTGTCGTCATCTCGAAGATCACGATCGAATAGTCCGATGAACGCTCAGCCGCCCGCACCGACCTGTGTCCGCCACCCCGATCGCCCGACGGGCCTGGCTTGCACGCGCTGCGGGCGGGCCGCGTGCCCCGAATGCCTGCGGCCCGCCGCCGTCGGGCAGCACTGTGTCGACTGCCTTCGGTCCGAACAGCGCGACGTCCGTCCGGTGCGGACGGTCGCCGGTGCCGCTGCCGCGCAGAAGCCGATCCCATACGTCACCTATGCGCTGATCGCGGTGAATGTGCTGGTGTTCGCGGTCACCGCCGCCCAGGCCCGCAGCCTGGTGGACAACTACAACGGGTCTCAGCTGTTCCGGCGCTGGGTATTGGTTCCGCATCTCGTTGCCGACGGCGACTGGGTGCGGGTGATCGGGTCCGGGTTCCTGCACTACGGCCCGATCCATCTGTTACTCAATATGTTCGCGCTGTACGTGGTCGGCCGCGACGCCGAGCTGGTGCTCGGACGTCTGCGCTATCTCGCGGTTTACCTGGTCTCGCTGCTCGGCGGTTCCGCCGCCGTGATGGTCTTCGCGCAGAACAGCGCGACCGCAGGCGCCTCCGGGGCGGTATACGGTCTGTTCGGTGCGATCACGGTGATCCTGCTTCGGTTGCGGCAGAACCCCAATCAGATGTTGATCCTGATCGGCATCAACATTTTCATCAGCTTCTCGCTGCCGGGCATCTCCATGTGGGGGCACCTCGGCGGACTTGCCGCAGGCACGTTGGCGACCCTGGGCATCCTGTTCCTGCCCGGGTGGCTGCGCGCGAAATCCCAGGAAACCGCGGGTCTCATCGGCTGGCTGGCCATCGCTGCGCTCGCTGTGGTCGCGCTCTCGGTGACCGGCGCCGTCGCGGCATCGCTCGCCGCCTGACCGAGCGTGCGCCGTCGTGCTTCACGTGAAACTTACTGAGACGGTGTGGGCCGGCGGCACCGGCTATTCGGTGGGCTGTTTCGCCAGCCGGTGCTCGAGCAGTGTTTCGAAGACATCGTCGGGGCGTTCGCCGAGATCCCAACGGCCGAAGATCAGCAGCCGCTCGTCGCCGTCGTGCTGGACGTCGATCTCGAGCATGGGTGTCTTGCGGCCGAGGCGGCGATAGCTGACCACGCGGGCACGCATGATCTGATCGCGGGTGTACTCGGTCGGGCCGAGCAGGCTGCGCACCACCAGGCGCGGCTCTGGGCCGGGTAGGACAGAGAGCCGGGGGCGCTGGCGGAACCCGAGCCCGGCAAGGACGAGCAGGCCGACCGCGGCCAGTCCGATGAGCAGTCTGCTCGCGGCCTCATCGGCAAGGACGGCGGCGGCCGCCAAGACCACGCCGCCCACTGTGACCGCGATCAGAGCGGGGGTCGGCGTGGTCCAGGCGATGCGTGGGTCGGGGGTTCTCGACGGCGGACTTTCGGGATTCACGAGCCGCTTTCCCCAATCGTTCCTCGAGTTGTCCACAGGGTCATCCACAGGTGTGAATGAATGACACGTCTGTAATCCGTGGGCGGTGCTCTGGAACCTCAGCGCCACCGCATGGTCATGATCAAACCGACAACCATGAGACCGAAGCCGATCAGGAAGTTCCATGCGCCGAGTTCGGCCATCCAACTGATCTTGTCGTTTGCCAGGTAGTAGACGAGCAGCCACACCAGCCCGGCGAGCATGAAGCCGAGCATGATGGAGACGTACCAGACCGGCGACGGCCCTACCTTTACCTTCACCGGCGTCCGGCTGGCGGGATTGATCGTATAGTCGGTCTTCTTACGGACCTTCGACTTGGGCATGACGTCCTCGTGTTCGGCGTTCAGGTCGGTACCGGCGGGACAGCGACGGTTGAGTTGTGGTCGTGAACTACTTCGCCGCGGTGTCGGATCCGGGGTCAGCCGAGATCGTTCCTGGCGAGGCTCGGGTCCCCTCCGGTGTGCCTCTAGGCTATCCCAACTGGTAATGGATGCGACGCCGTGCCATACGGCCACGTAATCTCGATCTCATGCGTGTATTGGTCGTCGACAACTACGACAGCTTCGTATTCAACCTGGTGCAGTACCTCGGCCAGCTTGGCGTAGAGGCGGTTGTGTGGCGCAACGACGACCCGCAACTGGCCGACCTCGACGCCGTTGTGGCCGAATACGACGGCATTCTGATCAGCCCCGGCCCCGGCACCCCTGATCGCGCGGGCGCGAGTATCGACCTGGTCCGGGCGTGCGCACGGCAGCTCACGCCGTTGCTCGGCGTGTGCCTCGGCCACCAGGCGATCGGGGAGGCATTCGGCGCCACGGTCACCCGCGCGCCGGAGCTGCTGCACGGAAAAACCAGTTCGGTATTCCACATCGGTAGCGGGGTGCTTGCCGGACTGTCGGACCCGTTCACCGCGACGCGATACCACTCCCTCACCGTTCTCGAGGAGACCCTGCCGGACGATATCGAGGTAATCGGTCGCACCGAGAGCGGCATCGTGATGGCCATGCGGCACCGCACGCTGCCGATCCACGGCGTGCAGTTCCACCCCGAATCGGTGCTGACGCAGGGCGGGCATCGGATGCTGGCGAACTGGCTGGAAGTCTGCGGCGAGCGTCCGTCCGAGGGCCTGGTGGAGATGCTCGAAGCGGAGGTCGCGGCGTTGGTGACCCAGTGAATCGTCCTTACGTCCTGCTCTCGGTCGCGGTCAGCGTCGATGGCTACATCGATGACGCGGGACCCGATCGGTTGCGGCTGTCCGACGAGGCCGACTTCGATCGGGTCGATCAGGTGCGCGCGGAATCCGACGCCATTCTGATCGGCGCCCAAACGCTGCGCCGTGACAACCCGCGGCTGCTGGTCAACAACCCGGAACGGCGGGCGGAAAGGATTGCCGCGGCGGGCAAGCCGGAGTATCCACTGAAGGTCACGGTTACCGCGTCCGGGGACCTCGACGCCGATCTGAAGTTCTGGCACCACGGCGGGGACAAGCTCGTCTACACCACCGAGGCCGGCGCGGCGCGGCTCGGCGACCGGTTGCTCGGCCTCGCCGAGGTCGTCGTCCTCGGCGTCGAGATCGACCTCGGCGCCCTGCTCGATGATCTCGGTCGCCGCGGTATCGGCCGCCTCATGGTGGAGGGCGGCACCCGCATCCACACCGAATTCCTGGCCGCCGACCTCGCGGACGAGCTGCACATGGCCATCGCGCCGATTCTCGTCGGCGAAAGGGCCGCACCCCGCTTCCTCGATCCGGCCGACTACCCGGGCCGACATCGGCGGCGCATGCACCTGGCCGATATCACCCGAATCGGCGACATCGCCCTGCTCATCTATCTCCCTAAGGCGACCGCCGACACCACATCGGGCAGCTGATGGCCGAGGCCGACGGCGCGCACCGGGACGAGCACCGATTCATGCACAGGGCAATCGAACTGGCGAGCATGTGCCCGCCGAGCGAAACCGCCTTCTCGGTCGGTGCGGTCATCGTGGTCGACGGTGCCGAAATCTCGAACGGGTACTCCAGGGAGACCGACGAGAAGGTGCACGCCGAGGAGTCCGCGCTCGACAAGCTCGACGCGGACGATCCCCGGCTGGCAAGGGCGACGATCTACAGCACCCTCGAGCCGTGTTCACAGCGCGCGACCCCGACGCGGCCGCCGTGTACCGACAGAATCCTGGCGGCCGGGATTCCCCGCGTCGTCATCGCCTGGCGGGAACCGGCGACCTTCGTCACCAACTGTGTCGGCGTGGAGAAACTGCGGCAGCACGGCGTCGAGGTGCTCGAGCTACCCGATCTGGCCGATGCGGCCATGTCGATGAATCGGCATCTGAATCTGCGGTAGCGCAGCAGACCTAGGGCCTTCCGTACACCGCTGTCACGAATTCGCCGAGCTGGTTGTCGTCGAGGTGCCGGGCCAGGTCGGCCTCGCTGATCATCCCGATGAGGCGCTTGCGGTCGATGACCGGCATCCGCTTGATCCGGTGGCTTTCCATCTCGTCGAGGACCTCGTCGATATCGGCGTCGGCGTCGACCCAGCGCGGCGTCGATTCGCACAGTTCTGCGGCACGGGTGCCGGCAGGGGACCTGCCCTGGGCGATGCACTTCACCACGATGTCGCGATCGGTGATGATCCCGCACATCCGGTCGTTCTCATCCGCGATAACAAGGGACCCGACACCCAGTTCGGCCATAACCCTTGCGGCTTTGCCCACGGTCTCTTCCTTGGAAATCCACTCGGCCCCCGGCTTCATGATGTCCCTGGCAGTGGTCATGTGGCTACCTCCTCGTATGCAGCGTGCTTGCGGATTGCGCAGCTGATGGGATGAAGCAGCCTAATTCTCGCCCGGACAACACCGACCGGTCGGTGTTTTCGGGTTATCCGGGCGAGCTCGTTATCAGGGCGGCCCGAGAACTCCGGTGCTGATGGAGACCGTGCCGGTCTTCGCGATCGAGGAACCCGCTGCGGGCTGCTGGCCGAGGATCCGGCCGACACTGCCCGTGTCGAAGGTGCCCTGTGTCGTCTGACTGATCTGGCTCGCGGTGCCCGTCCAACCGGCCTGGCGCAGCTTGTCCAGCGCCGCGGAGGGGGTTAGGCCGATCAGCGCAGGCATGGTGATCTGGTCGCCGGTGGAGATCTGCACGATCACCACGGAACCTTTCTCGGCGGTGGTGCCACCGGCCGGGCTTGTCGAGATCACCTCGCCCTTCGGCTTCGCTGACGGCGTGTCCTGGACGGAGATCTTGAAGCCCGAGGAGCCCTCCAGGTTCGGCTGCGCGACGCTGATGTCCTGACCGACAACGTTCGGCACCCGGATCTGCTCGGGGCCGGTGCCGATGGTGACGATGATGGCCTTGTCCACGTCGACGCGTGATCCCGCCGACGGGTCCTGCGCGGTCACCTTGTCGATTTCCTCGGCGCTGGAGGCCTTGCGGATCACATTCGGATCCATCCGCAGGCCCTTGGAATTCAGTTCCTGCTCGGCCTGCTGCTGGGTCAGTTTGTACAGCATCGGCACCTGCACCTGGGCGGGGCCGGTGGAGACCTGAAGGGTGATGGTGCTGCCCTCGTCGACCCTGGAACCGCCGAGCGGCTGCGTGGAGATGATATTGCCGGTGGCGACCTTGTTGTCCGACTTCTGCTGGACGGCGACCGTGAAGCCGAGCTTCAGCAGTGCCTCCTGGGCCTGCTGCTGCGATTTGTTCGAAAGATCGGGCACCGCAATCTGATCCGGCTTACTTCCCGGCCCGATCAGCACCCAGAAAAGGGCGAAGGCCACCGCGACCGCGGCAGCCGCGCCGACCGCGATGTAGATATTGCGGCGCGGGTTCACCGGCTCCGCGGGTTCCTGCTCGGCGGTGTCGTCGTTGCGCTCGACGGTGCGGAAGGTGCGTGGCGCCGGTTCATTCGCGCCGAGGATCGTGGTGCGGTCCTCGTCGGTCATCACCATCGGCGCGCTCGGCTTCTGCCCACCGAGCACCCGGATCAGATCCCCGCGCATCTCGGCGGCGGTCTGGTACCGGTTGGCCGGGTTCTTGCTCATCGCCTTGAGCACAACGGAATCCAGCTCGCGGGGCACCCCGGCATGCACGTGGGAGGGCAGCCGCGGATCTTCCCGCACGTGCTGGTAGGCCACCGCGACCGGCGAGTCGCCGGTGAAAGGGGGTTCACCGGTGAGGATCTCGAACAGCACGCAGCCAACGGAGTAGACATCGGAACGAGCGTCGACGGACTCACCGCGCGCCTGCTCCGGCGAAAGGTATTGCGCGGTACCGATGACCGCCGCGGTCTGTGTCATCGGGTTGGCGGCGTCGGCGATCGCGCGTGCGATGCCGAAGTCCATCACCTTCACCGCGCCGGCCCGGTTGATCATGATGTTGGCCGGCTTCATGTCCCGGTGCACGATCCCGGCCTTGTGACTGAAATCCAGTGCGGCACAAACGTCGGCGACGACCTCCATGGCCCGGCGCGGCGGCATCGGCCCCTTGCCGCGCACGATGTCGCGCAGCGTGTCGCCGTCGACGTACTCCATCACGATGTACGGAAGCGGGCCGCCGTCCACCTCGGCCTCGCCGGTGTCGTACACCGCGACGATCGCGGGATGGTTCAGCGCGGCCGCGTTCTGCGCTTCGCGCTTGAAGCGCAGATAGAAGGTGGGGTCGCGGGCGAGGTCCGCGCGCAGCACCTTGATCGCCACATCGCGGCTCAGTCGTAAATCGCGGGCCTTGTGCACCTCGGACATGCCGCCGAACCCGATGATCTCGCCAAGCTCATAGCGCGACGAGAGGTTCTTCGGGGTCGTCATGGTTGTCCTTGCGGAAGAGGGTTGGCGCCGGGGGTGACCGAGGGGCCTCGGGCACCGGGACCATCCGGAAACGGTGGGTTGAGCGTCGGGAATCGCGACCTGGTTGTGGTGGTCGGCGCCGTGGTCTTCGCTGGTTTCGTGGTGCTCGGCGCTGTCGTGCTCGGCGCGGGCGTTGTCGTCGGCGGCTCCGATGTTGTCGTCGGCGCTTCCGTCGTCGTCGGCACCGTGGTCGCCGCCTCCGTCGGCGGTGGCGGCGCGGGCTTCGGTGTCGTGGTGACCGGTGGCGGCGGTGGCGGTAGCGGCACGGTGGTCGGCACCACGGTGGTGGTCACCGGTTTCACCGTGTCCGGGTTGGTATCGCCACCGAACAGCAGGTAGATCACCACGCCGCCGAGCAGCAGCGCACCAAGACCGAGTCCGCCCAGCCACTTCTGCGTCGAGGTGAACCGTTGATCGTTACCCGGCGGCATCGCCGCCGGGCCTGCGGCGGTCGAACTCAGCACGGTCGCGGGGGCGGACGCCGCCGCCACACCCATGGGCTGGCCAGGGGTGTTGTACCGAACCGCAGGGCCGTCGTCGTAGCTGTGTTTCCCGGACGGCAGCATCACCGTCGGGCCCGGCGGCAGCACCCTTGTCGCGCCGGCGGTGAGCGGACCCGCACCGGATCCGGTACCACTCGGCGGGGGTGGCCTGCGGCCCGCGCGGACCGCGGCGACAGCGTCGGCGAACTCGCCGCCGCGCGCATAACGGCGCCCCGGTTCCTTCTCCATCGTGATCTCGATGAGTTCGCGCACGTTGGCGGGCAGATCCGCGGGCATGGGCGGCGGGGTCTCGCGCACATGCTTCATGGCGACGGTGATCGCGCCGTCGCCGCTGAAAGGCCGCTGCCCGGCCAGCACTTCGTAGCCGACCACGCCGAGGGCGTACACGTCACTTGCGGCGGTGGCATCCTCGCCGACCGCCTGCTCGGGCGCGATGTACTGCGCCGTGCCCATCACCATGCCGGTCTTGGTCACCGGGGAGGCGTCGACCGCCTTGGCGATACCGAAGTCGGTGATTTTCACCTGACCGGTCGGCGTCACCAGGATGTTGCCCGGTTTCACGTCGCGGTGCACGACACCCGACTGGTGGGCAACCTCCAGTGCGCGGCCGGTCTGCTCCAGCATGTCCAGACTCTGGACCACCGAAAGCCTGCCGAGCCGGTTGAGCACCGTGTTGAGCGGTTCGCCCTGGACCAGTTCCATCACCAGGTAGGCGGTCTCGCCGCCACTCGGGTCGAGGGTCTCGCCGTAGTCGTAGATTCCGGCGATACCAGGATGATTCAGCTGGGCGGTGGTCTTCGCCTCGGTGCGGAATCGGTGCCGAAAGGTGGGGTCGGTGGAGAACTCCGACTTGAGCACCTTGACGGCCACCCTGCGATCCAGGCGCGTGTCGAGCGCGTCCCAGACCTGACCCATTCCGCCTGTCGCAATCAGGCGTTGCAGTCGGTACCGGTCGGCGATCATCGCGCCGTTGTTCAGCATCGGGGCCCCCGTACATTCACTCGCACGTTCATATCCTTCAGCTGCCTCGCAGCCCGGCGTCGAGCACCGCACGCGCGATTGGCGCGGCCACCGAACCACCGGTAGCGGCCAGCGCTCGATCTCCGCCGTTCTCCACGATCACCGCGATGGCGATTTTCGGGTTCTGCGCAGGAGCGAAGGCGATGTACCAGGCGTGCGGTGGGGTGTTGCGCGGGTTGCTTCCGTGCTCGGCGGTGCCGGTCTTGGAAGCGATCTGGAAACGAGACCGGCCACCTCCCGCGGTGTTCTGCTCGGAGGCCACCATCAGGTTGGTCAGCGTCGACGCTACCTGGGCGCTGACGGCTTGGCCCACCGAGACGGGCTTGGGCTTGGACAGTTCACTCAGATCCGGTCCTTGTAGCTGTTCGATCAGCTGTGGTTCCATCCGGACGCCGCCATTGGCGATGGTTGCCGCGATGACCGCGTTGTCCAAGGGGGTCAACGCGACGTCGCGCTGGCCGATGCTGCTCTGGCCGAGTGCCGCGTTGTCGGAAATGTTCCCGACGGTGCTCTCGGCGACCGGGATCGGGATGCCGCGATGTGCGCCGATACCGAAGGCCGCCGCCTCGTCCTTGAGATTCGCGGCACCGACCTTTATGCCGAGTTCGGCGAACGCGGTGTTGCAGGACAACCGGAATGCGTCATACAGCGACGCCGTCGGGCCGCCGCCGCAGGTGGAGCCGTTGTAGTTCTCCAGCGTCGTGGTGGTTCCCGGCAGGGTGATGTTGGGCGCCGCGGTGAATTGGTCCTCCGGGGCAGCCGTGCCGTTGGCAAGTGCGGCCGCGGTGACGACCACCTTGAAGGTGGAGCCAGGCGGGTAGGTCTGCGAGACAGCGCGATTGAGCATCGGCTGACGTGGGTCGGTGCTCAGCATCTCCCATTCCTTGGTGCCACTGGCACCGTCGTGCCCGGACAGCAGGTTGGGATCGTAGCTCGGTGTGGAGACCATCGTGAGAACTTTGCCGCTGCTCGGCTCGATTGCCACCACCGAACCGGTGTAGCCCTTGCTGGTCAGCTCGTCGTAGGCGACCTGCTGCATTGTCGGGTCCAGTGTGGTGAGGACGTTGCCACCGCGCGGATCGCGACCGGAGATCATGTCGATCAGGCGGCGGCCGAAGAGCTGGCTGTCGGAACCGTTGAGCACCGAGTCCTCGGCGCGTTCCAGGCCGTTGCTGCCGTACTGCATCGAGTAGAAGCCGGTGACCGGCGAGTACGCCTCGGGGGCTACCGGGTAGGTGCGCAGGTACTTGTAGCGGTCATCAGTGGCGACCGAATTGGCGAGCACTGTGCCGCGCGCCGAGATCTGCCCGCGCTGGCGGGCGTACTCATCGAGCAGCACGCGCGAATTGCGCGGGTCGCTCCGATAGTCATCGGCCTTGATCACCTGCACGTAGGTGGCATTGACCAATAGCGCGACGATCATCAACATCACCGCCACCGCGACCCGCCGTAGGGGTGTGTTCATTCCTGGGGCCTCGATTCCGATGGGCCCGCTTCGGGCGCCTTGCGCAGCAGTTCCGTCGGCGCTTCCGCGATCGGCGCGGGCTCCTTCTTGCGGATCGGTGCGGGGGCGCGCGCGGCGTCGGAAATCTTGATCAGCAACGCGAGCAGTGCGTAGTTGGCCAGCAGCGACGAGCCGCCGTAGGACATGAACGGGGTGGTGAGACCAGTCAGCGGAATGAGTTTGGTGACGCCACCCACGACGACGAACAGCTGGATCGCGATGGTGAACGACAGCCCGGCGGCGAGCAGCTTGCCGAAGCTGTCGCGTACCGCGAGTGCGGTGCGCAGCCCGCGCACGATGAACACCAGGAACAGCAGCAGCACCGCCGCGAGCCCGATCAGGCCGAGTTCCTCACCGATGGTGGTGATGATGAAGTCGGTCTTGGCGAAGGGCACCTGTGAGGGCCGCCCGCTACCGAGACCGGTGCCCGCCAGTCCGCCGGTCGCGAGTCCGAACAGCGATTGCGAGATCTGGTAGCCGGTGTTGCTGTAATCCGCGAACGGATGCAGCCAGGTCTGCGTGCGCACTCGCACGTGGCTGAACGACTGATAGGCGAAGAAGAATCCCACCGTGAGCAAGCCGCCGCCGATGACGAGCCAGCCGACCCGCTCGGTGGCGATGTAGAGCATCACCAGCACCGTGCTGAAGATCAACAGCGAGGTGCCGAGGTCCTTTTCGAAGACGAGCACACCGATGCAGACGATCCAGACCGCAAGGATCGGACCGAGATCGCGTCGGCGCGGGAACTCCATGCCGAGGAAATGCCGCCCCGCCGCGGTGAACAGATCGCGCTTGGCCACCAGCACCGAGGCGAAAAAGATGATGAGCAGGATCTTGGCGAATTCGCCCGGCTGCACACTGAAGCCTGGCAATCTGATCCAGATCTTGGAGCCGTTCGTCTCCGAGTATGCCCCGGGCAGCAAAGCCGGAATCGCCAGCGCGACAAGGCCCATCAAGCCTAGGGTGTAGCTGTAACGCGCCAGTGTGCGGTAATCGCGCAGCACGATCAGCAGCACGACGAACACCACCATCCCGAGGCCGGTCCACATGATCTGCTGGTTGGCGTCGGGGGAAGGGATCGCCGAGGAGTTGTATTCGGCGGTCTGTGCGTCGGCGAGATCGAGCCGATGGATCAATACCAATCCGATGCCGTTGAGTAGGGCGACGATCGGTAGCAGTAGTGGGTCGGCGAACGGCGCGAAACGGCGCACCGCAAGATGCGCGACCGCGAACAGCGCGAAGAAAGCCAACCCGTATTTGGCGATGTCCCAGGTGACCGACTGCTCCTGACTGGCCTCGACCAGAAACAGGGACGCGGTTGTGATGACTACGGCACCCGCCAGCAGTAGCAATTCCGCGTTGCGGCGGGTGGACGGTGGCGGCGCGGGTGCAAAGCCGCCGGGGGGGCTGGGAAAAGCCCCAGCGGACGGCGGCGCCGGTGCGGACATCAGTCCGTCACCCGGCAGGTCTCCCCCGCGATCTGGGGGTTCGGCGTCGTTGTCGACGTCGGCGCTGTCGGCTCCGACTTGGTCGGCGTCCTGACGTCGGTACCCCTGGTTTCACCCGGATTAGGTTCGGTACCCGCGGGCGGCGGCGGGTTCTCGGCGGGGGGCGTCGGCGGACTGCCGGTCAACGACGGCGCCGGCGCCACTGGAGGCACGACCCCGGGCTGCGGGGCCGGCTCGCGAGCCACGCACGGCGGCAGCAACTCGTCCTGGGCGAGAACCTTCATCTGGTCCTTGGCCTTGTCGAGCGAGGTCGGCGGCAGGCCCCTGTCCACCTGAGTCTGCCCGGTGGACTTGAGATCGACCGCCTTCAGCACCCGGCACCCGGCGGGCAGATCCCGGCCGGGCTGTTCCAGGGTGAGCTCACCGGAGGCCTTGACGCAGCCGACCAGATCGACCTCGTGGATCGAATAGCCCAGCACCGAACCGGGTAGTCCGCGCAGGATCACCACTTCGCCGTTGTCGGCGGCGACGTAGTAGTTGCTGCGAATCATCTTGTAGCCGACGAGTAGTCCGACGAAGACGGCCACCACAAGGGCGACCGCGAGCACGATCCAGCGCATCTTGTGCGATTTGCCCTTGGCAGGCGGCTCCGGTGTCGCCGCGGCCCGCCGTGGCGCCGCGCGGGGCGGACGCATGGCGGCGGCGCGGCCCGCTGCGGTGTTCGGCGGCGGCGTGTCCTCGTCCTGACCAGAGGCGGCGCCGGCCACGATGGGATGGCTTTGCCCGTAGTCGAGGTCGATGACGTCGGCGACGACGACCGTGACGTTGTCCGGTCCACCGCTGCGCAGAGCGAGTTCGATGAGCCTGTCGGCGCATTCGTCCTGCGTGCCCTCGCGCATGGTGTTCGCGATCGTCTCGTCGCTGACCACGTCGGATAGGCCGTCGGAGCACAGCAGATAGCGATCACCGGCGCGGGCCTCACGCATGATCAGCGTCGGCTCGATCTCGTTGCCGGTAAGGGCACGCATGATCAATGAGCGCTGCGGATGTGTGTGTGCCTGCTCCGGGGTGATCCGACCCTCGTCGACCAGTGATTGGACGAACGTGTCGTCCCTGGTGATCTGGGCCAGCTCGCCGCCGCGCAACATGTAGGCGCGCGAGTCGCCGATATGGACGAGGCCGAGTTTCTTACCCGCGAACAGGATTGCGGTGAGCGTGGTGCCCATGCCATCGAGTTCGGGCTCTTCCTCGACGTGGTCGGCGATCGCGGCATTGCCCTCATGGGTCGCCGCATCGAGCTTGCCGAGCAGATCGTCGCCGGGCTCGTCGTCGTCGAGGTGCGCCAAGGCGGCGATCATCAACTGGGAGGCCACCTCGCCTGCGGCATGGCCACCCATGCCGTCGGCGAGCGCGAGTAGGCGTGCGCCCGCATAGACGGAATCTTCGTTGTTACCCCGGACAAGACCGCGGTCGCTACGTGCTGCGTAGCGGAGAACAAGTGTCACGATCGCAGCTCGATCACTGTTTTGCCGACACGGACAGGAGTGCCGAGTGGAACTCGGACTGCGGTGGTGACTTTCGCGCGATCGAGGTAGGTGCCGTTCGTCGAGCCCAGGTCTTCGACATACCAGTCGTCACCGCGCGGGGACAGCCGTGCATGTCTTGTCGAGGCGTAGTCATCGGTGAGTACCAGCGTGGAGTCGTCAGCCCGTCCGATCAGCACCGGCTGGGTGCTGAGCGAGATACGGGTGCCGGCGAGTGAACCTTGAGTCACCACAAGATATTTGGCGCCCTTCTGGCTTCGGCTGAACGAAGGCAGCACCGCGGAGCCGCGTGCGGCCCTTGGCTGGATTCGTATGCCGGATGCCGCGTAGATGTCGCTGCGCAAGGTCCGCAGTACCGCCCACACGAACAGCCACAGCAGTAGCAGGAACCCCGCACGGGTCAATTGCAGGATTAATCCCTGCACGGCGTTCCACCTCCTGTTCGACCGTGTACGTCGGTGCCGTTAGGTGCTGGAGCGCCCCCACCGGCCTGCTGGTCTTGCCGGCCCCGGATCTGGTGCCGCGCGTGTGTTGGCAGCATCATAGGGCCGTCAGCCGATTCCGATCACGATACGACAGCAGAATCCTGATGGCCTGTCGTGACCTGCATCGCGAACTTACAGGATCAGACGATACGGATCAGGATCTCGGAATGCCCGGCACGGATGACATCTCCGTCGGCGAGCTGCCAATCCTGCACGGGGGAGCCGTTGACGAGCGTGCCGTTGGTGGATCCCAGATCCGAGAGCATCGCGGTCGCGCCGTCCCAGCGGACCTCGATATGCCTGCGAGAGACGCCGGTGTCAGGCAGCCGGAAGTGGGCGTCCTGGCCGCGGCCGATGATGTTGCTGCCCTCGCGGAGCTGGTAGGTGCGGCCGCTGCCGTCGTCGAGCTGAAGAGTTGCCGAGTAGCCCGAACCGGCCTGTGGGGCACCCCCGTACGCGGGTGCCGCGTAACCGGGTTGCGCCGCATAGCCGGGTTGTTGCGAGTAGGCCTGGCCGTAGCCGCCTTGCTCGTCGGGAGCGGCGTAACCCGGCTCCGCGTACCCGGGCTCTGCGTAACCCTGCTCACCGTAGGCAGGCTGCTGGCCATAGCCCTGCTGCTGTTGCCCGTAACCCGGTTCGGCATAGCCTTGCTCGCCGTAGCCCGGCTGGCCGTACCCGGGCTCGCCGTAGCTTTGCTGGCCGTACCCGGGCTGGCCGTAGCCGGGCTCCTGGTAGCCCTGCTGCCCGTAGTCGGGTTCGGCGTAGCCACCACCCTGCTGGGCGCCGTAGCCACCGCGGTCCGCGGCGTAGCCGGGCTGGCCGTAACCGGGCTCCTGGTAGCCGGGCTGGCTCTGTTGGCCGTAGCCGCTCTGGCCACCCTGCTGGTAGTCGTAGCCGTTCTGGTAGTCGCTGTACCCCTGCTGGGAGTCCGGCGCCGGGTAGTCGGAGCCGGCCGGATACGGCGCGCCGCCACGGCCGTAGTCCTCGCGGTACGCACCGTTTTGGGGACCGCCCCGCCCGGCGGGTGGTGGTGCGTACCCGCGGTTGCGTGGATCGGACTCCGCGGGCTCACGGCTTGGGTCGTAGCCTGAGTTCTGCGTCATGGGGCCAGCTCCTGGTTGCGGGTTTGCAGGTCGTTGTGGCGTTGGCTCAGGGCCTCGAGCTGGTGTGGCTCGACGACCGACGTCGGGATCGACCCGGCCGCTCGCCCTGAACTGTCCGGTGTGCAGCGTAGGTGATGCCTCGAACGCCACGTGTACTTCGCCGTAGGTCTGCCAGCCTTGTTCGCGGATGTAGTCCTGCAGGTGTTTGGCGAACGCGCGGGTCGTGAGGTCGTGATCCGCGACGAGTTGCTCGTGATCGGACGAGTTGATCGTGATCACAAAATTGTTGGCCGCCAACTGATGGCCGCCGCCCAGATCCTGGACGTGATCGGCGGCTTCGCGTTGCAGCGCCGCCTCGACCTCCTGCGGCACAACGCTGCCACCGAACGCCCTGGCGAACACGTCATCGACGGCGCCCTGCAGGCGACGCTCGAACCGTGAAACGATGCCCATCTCGGCCTCCTTTCGGCGAGCGTCTTGTTCTGATTGATAACAACGACACGCAGGCATGGCGTGTCGAGTGTCGACCACGTTCATTGCATGATATCCACGATCGTCCACACCTGTAACTCCTGGAAATCCCGGCGGGTTCCCACAGCGGCCTGGCCTGGGCACAAATGCCGCCCGGAGCCGATTTCGTGTCCCCCATATTTGCGTGATACTGTCTCCCAGTCGCTCGGGCGAGTGGCGGAATGGCAGACGCGCTGGCTTCAGGTGCCAGTGTCCTTCGGGACGTGGGGGTTCAAGTCCCCCTTCGCCCACAAGTGTAGTGCATGAAAGCCGCAGGTCAGAGAGTGTTTCCTCTGGGTTGCGGCTTTCTTCGTCAACAGGATTTGTTGACCGGGATGTTGACGCGGATGTGTGTTGACGTGTCTCAGTGTTGACCGGGAGTGCCACTGTTCTCCCTGGATAGTGCTCCCCTTCGGTTTGCGTGCGTGGTTCCCATGTGTGGCAGTGATTTCGGTGCGCGCTACCGGTGTGGTCGGGTCGTGGGGTGAAGGGGGATTACGGTGTGGGGTGAAGGGGGTTCGGAAGCACTCCCGCCCCCCATGCGCGAGCGGAGCAGGTCTCCGTCGTGTTGTTGCCGGGTGTCGTGCTGTGTTCGGGGGCTGCGGGGGCTGATCTGTGCGTAGGTGTACGGGCGTGGCCCCAGCATGTTTGGCCGATGGTGAATTCAGCTATGACTAGGCGTTTTGTACGTAGACGTGTTGAAGAGGAGGAACGAGAAGCGCGGGTTGCGTGTTGCTCTGGTTGCGAGCAGGGAACCGGTCCTCCGGGCGTAATGCCTCGACAGTCCGTCTGGTCCTTGGTGTAGCTACGGCAGCCGGGGGCTGCTTCGTATCTGGGGAGGGTTTCAGTGCGGGGAGATCTTTTCCGACCGGTGTTCTTCAGTCGTCCAGGAAGTTGGCAACCTGGTTAGCGAAGGCTTCGGCGTGCTGGAACAAGAAGGCATGACCGGCGTCACCATATCCGAGCAGTGTGGCGTTGCGGGTGTGTTCGGCGGCGGTGTAGGACACCATGGCCGGTGTCATGATGTCGTGGAGGCCGGTGGCATACAGGACGGGTTGGGCGAGGTTGTCCAGGTCCGCTCGTACTTGTTCGAACGGGAGTGCCACGTTGTGTCCGATCGCGGTGATCTGGCCCTTGCCCGCTGCCTCGGAAACGCCGGGTCCGCCGGTCGCCACACGGGTTTCGATCCTGGCGAGATATTCGTGTCCGGCGGTGCGGCCGGTGTCGGTTTCGGGGAAGAACAGATACACCAGGTCCTCGCCGGTGACCTCTGGTTTGGTCATGGTGGCGAACACCTTCTCATGCGGGGCGGGCGCGCCGGGTGTTTGACCGCCGGGGTTGCTCGAGGCCAGGACCAGACGGCGGACCAGGTCGGGGCGTCGTAGTGCGACCCGGTGGGCGATGGTGCCGCCCAGGGTCCAGCCGAGTAGGTCGACCTGGTTCAGGCCGAGTGCTTCGATGAATTCGATGGCGCCGTCGGCGAATCCGTCGACGGATTCGCGGGGTTTACCGGTGGTGTAGCCGACGCCGATGTCGTCGAACACGATGACGTCGTGGTCGGTGGCCAGGTAGTCCAGCAACTGCGGGTCCCACCAGTCGATGGTTGCGCGGACCCGGTTGAGCAGGACCAGTGGGGTGCCGCCGCGGGGGCCGATGCGCCGGTAGGTGAATCGGGCGGATGCAGCGTCCACGGTGAGGTTTTGGGCGGTGTCTGACAGATAGGTGCTCATGGTGAGCGTCGCTTTCTGTTGTGGTGGGGTCAGGCGGGGAGGCGGTTGAGTTTGCGGAGTTGTCGGTCGAACAGACGGGTGGGCACGAGGCGGCGCATGGTCGCGACCTGAGCGGTCCGGCCGACGGGGTAGCGCAGCTTCGGCTTGGTGTCGGTGGCCGCGGAGACGATCGCCTTGGCGACAAGGGTAGGATCGTCGCCGGTCTCGACCGCGTCGGCCATGTATTCCTCGAAGACCTGCCGGTGGGTGGCGTATACGTCCAGGGGCTGGTCGGGCCGCACACTGTTGGCGTCGAAAGCGGTATTGGTCCAGGCGGGTTCGATGAGCAGCGCGCGGACGCCGTATTCGCGGATCTCGTGGTCGAGGGATTCGGTGTAGCCCTCGACGGCGTACTTGGAGGCGGCGTAGACGGCCATGTAGGGCTGGGGCATGATGCCGACGACCGAGGAGATGTTGATGATGCGTCCGCTGCCTTGGGCGCGCAGGTGTGGCAGGACCGCGTTGGTCATTCGGATGACACCGAAGACGTTGATATCGAAGATGTTTCGCGCCTGCTCGGCTGAGCTTTCCTCGGCTGCGCCGGCCGAGCCGATGCCCGCGTTGTTGACCAGGACGTCGATGCGGCCGAAGCGAGAGATCACGCCCGCGACGAGTGCGGTGACCGACTCGTCGCTGGTGACATCGAGGTCGAGCAGGGTGACTCCGTCGGGCGGGGTCAGATTCGCGGTGCGGCGGCCGGTTCCGATCACTTGGAAACCTGCCGCGACCAGTTCCAGAGCGGCTACTTTTCCGATACCGGAGGATGCGCCGGTGACGAGGGCGACGGGGCGAGATGTGCTCATGGTGAGCTCCTCACTGTAGGGGTTTGCTTGTGCTGTAACGAGATTCGTGCGCCGCCGGGAGGAGGGTCAGCTATTGACGACGGCTTGGGGGTAGAGGACCGAGGGGTCGGCGGCGAGCCCGGCTTTGACCTGACGAGTCAGGTCATCGGCCAATACTTCGAGCGCGTCGGCCTCGATACCGTCGAGGGCTTGGGTCGCGACGCTTTGTGGGGAGGTTTTAGGGGCGTCGATTCTCGCGGTCAGATCGGTGTCGACGTAGCCGACATGTAGTCCGGTGACGTTGATACCGCGCGGTCGCAGAGCCAGGCGCAGGGCGTTGGTTTGTGACCACAGGGCTGCCTTGGACGCGGCGTAGGCGTCGGTGCCCGGGACCGCGATCCAGGACAACGCTGAATGAATGGTCAGGATGTGGCCGCCGCCGTTGCTTTCCAGGATCGGGGCCAGAGCGCGGGTGACATGCAGTGATCCGAAGAAGTTGATGTCGAACTCGCGGCGGATCTCGGAGATCGGCGAGTCGAGGAATGAGGAGCCCAGTGCGGTCCCGGCGTTGTTGATCAGGATCGTCACGTCCGGTGCTTGCTCGGCAAGTGCCGCTGCGGCGTCGGGGTCGGTGAGTTCCAGGGTGAGTGGGATCGCGTCGGGGTGGGTGATGGTGTGCGGGTCGCGGGCGGTGGCGTAGACCTTGGCGGCGCCGCGTGCGTAGAGCTGGTCCACGAGCTCCTTGCCGATGCCGCGGCTGCCGCCGGTGACGAGTGCTACCGATCCCTTGATGCTGGTCATAAGCTGAACTCCCTAATTGGAAACCGATCTGTTTCCTCCACATAAACAGATCGGTTTCCAAAATGCAAGGGCCTAGGTACTCTGAGATTTATGACCCACCCGACACCACTGGCGGCACCTGTCGCTTCCACCCGCGACCGGTTGCTCGACGCCGCCGCGAAGCTGTTCCAGGAGCAGGGCGTGCACATCGGCGTCGATGCGTTGTGCAAAGCCGCCGGTGTGTCCAAGCGCTCGATGTATCAACTGTTCAACAGCAAAGACGAGCTGGTGGCCGCGAGCTTGGAACGTATCGCTCCGGACTATCAGGCCGCCCTGCTACCTGCCGAGGGCGTCGGGTCGCCGCGTGAGCGAATCCTGCATGTTTTCGAACGGTTGGAATACCTGGAACCGGTCCAAGACTTTCGGGGCTGCCCCTATGTCGCGGCGGCGGTGCAACTCAAATCGCCCGAGCATCCCGCCAGCCTGGTCGCTCGCCGACAGAAGGACGGTCTGACCTCGTTCTTCCAACACGAGGCCGAACGCGGTGGTGCACCCGATCCCGGCCTGCTCGCCCGGCAGCTGACCCTCGTTTTCGACGGAGCCAGTGCTCGATCGGTTGTCCAAGCCCATGACCTCGACGGCCTCGCCGTCGCCACCGCCACCACACTCCTCGATGTCGCAGGCGTCGATAATTCCTTGCCGGACAACGGTATTGGTCAAGACACGACCGTCGCAGACACTCCTGCGCGGTAGCGAGCTGTGTAGAAACGTGGTGATGGACCGGCTCGAAGGTTAGCGGCCGAGCCCGTACACGTCTGCGCCACAGGGGATGGATCGAAATGCAGCGGGTGTATCAGCAAGCGGCCGTGTGTTTTCGGTGAGGGTGTCTGGGTATCCGGTGCTGGCCGGGAGGTGGGTGGATGACTGTTGAGCGGGTGTCGGGCCCGATGGAGCTTCGATGGAGGTCTTGGCGTGGTGCGCTGTGGCGCACGATCGGCGCGGTTTGGTCGGACAAGCTCACGGATTGGGCCGCGGCGCTGACCTATTACAGTGTGCTGTCGCTTTTTCCGGGGCTGATGCTGCTCACTGCGGTTCTCGGCATGCTTGGCTCCAGCTCGACGGATTCGCTGATCGACACCGTTGGGCAGCTCGGACCTGGTAGTGGTACAGCACTTTTGGTCGATGCGATCAAGAATCTGCAGGGTGCGCGTTCGCTGTCGGGGCCCTTGGCGGTAGCCGGATTGGCCGTCGCGGTGTGGACGGCCTCCGCCTACCTCGGCGCGTTCATTCGCGCCGCGAACTCGATCTACGAGATCGATGAGGGCCGTGCGATGTGGAAGACGTTGCTATTACGGCTGGGAATGACCGTCGTGATGCTGGTCGTTGTCGCGGCATGCACGGTGGGGGTGGTCGTTACCGGATCGGTGGCTCGCGAGGTCGGCGGGTGGCTCGGTGTCGGCTCGGCGGGTGTCCGCGTGTGGGATGTGCTCAAGTGGCCCGTGTTGGCTGTGCTGGTGAGTTTGGTGTGTGCGCTGCTCTATTGGGCCGCACCGAATGTTCGGCACCCTGGGTTCCGTTGGCTGACACCAGGAAGTGTGCTCGCGGTAATTCTCTGGGCCATTGCCTCAGCCGGATTCGCGGTCTATGTCGCGAATTTCGGTTCCTTCAACAAGGTTTATGGTTCATTGGCCGCTGCGGTGGTCTTCCTGGTGTGGGTGTGGATCACCAACCTCGCTGTGCTGATGGGAGCGGCGTTCGATGCCGAACTAGCGCGTGGGCGCGGCATCGAGCAAGGACAGTCACCGGATGCCACGCCGTTCCTACCGGCGCGCGAAGAACCCGAACCAGGAGGTGCCGCCGCGTGACGAATATCGTTCACGGCGTGTTCGCGTTCCGCTTTGGGGTCCCGGTAGTAACGGCGCAAAAACAACGGATATGGCGTATTGCCGAGGCGGCGCTTATCGGACTGGGAGTCGATCGACTTACGCCCGAGGAACGCGCCGAGATCCAGGCATACGCGTTCAACGGGTTCGAGTAGGTCAATCAAGCCCTGTGGGACCTGATCCAGATGACGCCCACACTCGCGCGGCGAATCGACAAGATCCGGTCAGGCATCGCGAGATACCCCCTCCCGATGAGGGTCCGCGTCAGTCGTGAAGCCGAAGCGCAGCACTTCGGCATAGTCGACGAGGCATCGGCGCACGCCCTGATTGAGTCCACACGGTCCGGGGGTGCACATCGGCGGCTGCTCGGGTGTGACTGCGGAATCCACCGAAATGCCGATGACTGTGGCCTCCAACGGGCCCGTACGGCCCCGCTCATCGTCGCCGGGGTTGGCTTCCTGGAAGCCCTGCACGAGCACTCGGACAGGGCCCATTCCGGCGGGATCTAATGCGTGGCGATCACGTCCTTCGCGATGGCTATGTAACGTCACCGTCGCGTCTTCACTCGATAATCCCTTCAGCTCGTTCCATGCGGTCCATTTCGCTTTGCCGGTAAAATCGAACCTGCCTGGTGGGCCAGTGGCATTATCGCCGACCGTTGCCTGCTTGAAGTGCGCGTACAGCTTGAGCAGGGCGTCGTTGTCCGGCTTCTCCGACACATTCTTGACATCCTCTGCGGCCTGCCTGAACTCCGCGTTATCGAGCCCGGTAGCCATGCTTTGTCTCCCTTGCGTGGTCCGCTAGTGCATATCGAGTCGATGGACACGATCATGCTGGCACAACCGGGGATGATGTCATCGGCGTTCGGATCTTTGGTGCTGGCCGCGCACGGCCCGGACAGTCAGCTCACCTACCTCGGCGGCCGAACGACGACGCTGACCAGCGGCTACGCGAACTTCGTTGTTTTCTGCGCCGTTACTACCGGAACCCGTCTGGCTGCGTCGCAGGCAGACTCACCTGTACAGCCCGGCGGCCGGGGATCGCTCAGCCCGCAGAGGGGTTTGCGGGCGGGCGGTCGTCGAGGGCGTGCTGCAGGTCGGTGTTGATGCGTTCGGCCTCGACGAGCTGGTCCTCGAGGATCACGATGCGGCACGCCGCGTCGAGGGGGTCACCGGCGTCGACGAGCTCACGTACGCGCCCTGCGATACGCAGCTGGTAGCGGGAGTAGCGGCGGTGCCCGCCGGCCGATCGCTGCGGGGTCAACAGTTCGGCGGCGTCGAGAGCGCGCAGGAACGCTTGGGTGACGCCGAGGATTTCCG
>NZ_JBKORD010000014.1:0-267852 GCF_046764875.1 Nocardia arseniciresistens | reverse complement strand
TGCGGGCGGATCGATCGACACGACTTGTTCGTGGTCGAATCCTGGTTCGTGTTGCAAAGCGACGATCTGGACGGTGAGGCCGAGTTGGGCGGCGCTGGGGCGGATGATCGCCATCTCGTCGCCTTCGTTGACTTCGGTGAGTGTCGGCCAGTCCGGGATGGGCGCCGCGAGCTGACGGGTCCGGTCTTGCAGTTCGGTCAATCGGGGATCGTGGTGCTTGCTGCGCAGGTATCGGCGCAGGTCGTTGACCGTAAGTCGGCCGTCGCGGTCGATATCGGCTACGCCGTGGGTCGCATAAAGCTCCGGACGCGAGCCGCCGGGGGAGGCGATGACTGTGTCGAGTTCCAGCCCGGCCAGCTCGGGTTGTGGGATCAGCAGCGCGAGCCAGAGGCCGGTTTCGTCGGTGTCCGGGGGTACGTCGAGCCCGGTGAGGTGTGTCCGGATGGCCGGGATCTGGCGATCGGCTGCAGCGAGGTAATCGTCGGGGGTTGCGGTCCAGCCGGCCGCGCTGAGTTGGTCGGCGGTCAGTTGCAGTAGCCCGTAGCGGCCGGTGGGGTGGTAGGCGGTCGTCCGGAGCCCGCTTTCAGCGTTCATGACAGCGAGCAGCACATCAGCATCGGCACCGATCTTCAGTGCGGTGGTGTTGATCTCCTCGAGCATGTCGCGGCTGAACTCGCCGGCCGGGCGAGTCGTCAGCCACGCGTCGGGGTCGGTGATCATCGACCACGCTCGCTCCAGCCCGTGCGGTTGTGGGTGATCGGGATCGAGGGCGCCGTGGGTGATGCCGTCGGTGGTGCGGTTGTCGAGGTCGAAAATCCGGTAGGACCAGTCGGATTCGTTCAGTCGTAGATACAGTTGCCCGGCGATGATTCCGACCGTCTTGGCGTCGGCGGGTAGCGGTTCGGTGCCACCGTGCGGAAGCCGGAACACGCTGTCGGTCCACGGATGCTGCGCGATGAAATCGCCGGTGACGGTGTTGACGATCTCCCACGAATCGTTGTCGGACGTTCGATACCTGCGCCACCCCTCTTGGTGGACGCCCTGTCCGCCGAACAGTGCGGGGTATTCCACGACGGCACCGGTTGCCAGATCGAGACGCACCGAGCGCTCCACGGGAATCCGAAAGCCGAAGTCGGTGAAGCGGGTTGCGCTCACGCGAAGCACGACCTCGTTGGGCCCGGCCTGAAATGCGCCAGTGACCGTGCCGACCTCGCGGTGATTGCTCGCGCCGTAGCAGGGCAGTGCCGGGAACACAGCGTTGCACGTCCCTGGGCATTGTCCAGCGTTCGAGTCCGTCGGCAACGTCGACGCGGGCGAGCCCGCTGTTGGCGTCGAAATACCACGTCGACTGCCCCGTCGTCATTGCTGGTCTCCCGACGGATCGACGGGTATCGAAGCGCAAGCCGCTGGAGGACTCGCCGGTGCCGGACCCCTTGCGGCGGGTAGTCCAGACGTGAACGGATCCGTCGTGCCATCGTGCGCGCTGATGGCTGCGCACGATGGCGATACCGGAGCGCGGAACTTCCTCCTCGTGCAGCCAGAAGCCCGGCCCGGCGCGGGCGCCCGCAAGAAGGACGCCGAGTGGCAGTACGCGCGTCGCCTGGCCGGGCGCGCCGCCCGGGGGTTCGTCGACGCGGCGGGTGAGTGGCAGGAGCCGCAGCCGCACGGATTCCCGGTCGGGAACACTGGTCAAATTGGCACAGGGCCTCGAGCGCCACATCGGCGATGGCAACAACTACGCCGACTGGCTCGGCTACTTCTGCTGTACACGAGCTTTGTCCTCGGCGCTGTCCTCGGCGGCGTGCTGAGTCTCATGGTCGCAGGCTGGGCCATGCTGATCACCGCCACCGCGGTCTGCCTGGTTGTCACCTGCTACACGTACCTGCACCTGCACCTGCACCGCCACGGGCCACCCGTCGTCGAGTGATCGCGTGCGAAAAGCGTTGATTCCGATAATCAAAAGGGATCGAAGTCGATAATTTTTACTTATCGACTTCACCGATGCAACCGGCCGTCGCTTCCCTATTATGGGAATATCGCAGAATGGGTGGAACGATCGGAACAGCGGCGATTCTAGACGGCGGTGCAGTCGGCGAACGCCAAAACTGCAGAAAGCACAGTAGATGCACCTCGGCCCTGGTCGAGAGTTCTCCGAACTGACCAACAAGATCTCCGCCGCACTATTGCGAACCTGTTCACACATCAAAAAACAATACCAAGGAGTTAGCAGCGACTGCAGTAAGTTTACCGAGGACTCGAGGGCCCTCGATCGCAGAAACTTCAATGATATAAAACGCGCTTGGCATACCGGTGACAACCGAGACGGCACAGCCTCTTCAGCAGACGCTGCGCCTTCACGCCGGACCGATTCATCAGACATCAGACTGCCTATGCAAATGCCCGTGTTCGAACGAGCAACCGCCGATGACAGGGACGATATCGTCAAGGCACTTGTGGAAGGAACGTGCACGAACCACAGGAGACTTGCCCGCAAGAGAACCTGCGATGAAAATGATTCGATAAGACGCCTGCGGAAGGATATGTATTCGCGCAAGTACGACGAATACGACCACATTCTGGCCGGAGGAAAACGTAACGACCAGCCCGTGCACGTCTTCGTAGCTCGATGTGACGGTGAGTTCGTCGGCTTTATCGAAGTGGGCCTCCGTAAAGACGGCTCAGGCCAGATGTACTCCTGGCATCTGGCGCCGGAGTGGCGCGGTAGGCACATGGGCGTCTTCATGATGCGGCATGCCTTGGAGTACTTTCCGCCCGGCGTTCCAGTCTACTCGAATGCTACAAAGAACACCGTGGCCGCCAGAATGCATGGTGCGTACCATTTCAAGGAACACAAAGACCCGAACCCGAAATTATACCGCGAAGCGCGGCGAATACCGCCGCCGCACATCAACGCCGAAATAGCCTCGCACCAGGTTCCCTACATACAGACCTACGACAATCGACTGCGGGCTCTCGAGCACATGGATACATCGATAAAGGTGCTGGTTCGAGCAGGTATTTTCCTGCCTGCGTGAACCGTGGGGATTCACCGCGAGCTGGTGAACCCTCCGCGCCGTCCCGCACAGATGTCTCGGCGCGGGCACCACCGAAGCGGGTGCCCGCGCACAAGGCGAGGCCGCACATAGCCGCAAGCGCGATCCACCGTGTCGCGACAACACCCGCCGCGGACGATAGATAACCCGCGGCGGTGAGCGCACCGATCGCCACGGCTCCGTCACAAACCAGTCCCATGGTCGCGACGGCACGGCCGAGGATCTGTTCAGGTATGACGTTCACACGGTGGATGGTCAAAGCCACGTTACTGACAACGCCCACGCAGCCGACCCCACCCCAGCACACGGCAAGCACAAAGGGATTGACGCTGAACGCGATCGGCACCAGCAGCGGTCCAGGCCCAGAGTGCCCTCCGGTACCCCAGCTGGGATGGAATTCGCGCGATGAGCCAGGTGGCCAGCGCCGCGCCGGCGATGCCGCCCACCCCGGCCATGCCGAGCACCAGTCCCACGGTCCACGGTGGATGATCGCTGTTCTTCAGCTCCAGCAGGATCAGCAACAGCACGACCTGAATAACGACGTTCGACAAACCGATCATCGCCGTCGACGCCCGTAGAAACGGGTCGGTCCAAACAACTCGCATGCCCTCGACGACGTTACGGCGACTCGGGCCGTCCGCAGCCTCGACCGGAGGCTGCGGCACAGTCGAATTCGAACGAATCAACAGCAGCGACGAGGCAGTACAGGTACGACACGGCAATGGCGACGAACGGCAAGGCGACCGCCTGGTTGGATCGGGGCCACGTACTCGCAGCTTGATGCCCCGGCTCATGGGGTCAACGGTTCCAGATAGCCGACTTCGAAGCTGTCCGCCACTACGACCGCCGTGACCTCACCTGTGTCGTCGCGTCCCACCCAGACCAGGTAGACGCCGTCTCCGCCCAACATGAAGGTGACCAGCTCGGCCCCGGTAGCGTCGTGGGTCACCTTGCTGTAGCCGTCTTCGGTGTCGTGGACGTCTTCGTCGCCGCCGGAGGTGAGGGCCCGCATGTAGCGGCAGCCCAGTTCGGTTCGAGCGGTGGAGTCGACGAAACAGCCCGTGGCGGAGTCGACGCCGAAGCCGAAGTACTGCCCGTCACGCAGCAGCCTCACGTCCTCGCCTGGCGGGACTGCCATCATCCAGCGGGCAGTCGGCTTCTCGCTCACCAGCAGACGCACGGCAAATGTGTCGCGGGCGGTGAAGCGGTCGCCGAACATTTCGCCCTCGTAGCTGGCGCCGGTCTCCTGCACCGGGTAGACACCGGCGGAACTTCGATCACCAGCGGGTCACCCTCCGTGCCGGTGGGCAGGTATGAGGGGTCGCAGACCGCCAACTGCCCTGTCGGCAAGGCGATCTCGGTCACTGTTCTCACCGGCTCGATGGTGAGCGGCTTCGACCGGTGTCGGTGCGTGAACCTGAACCCGGGAGTGAACAACTCCTCGGGCCAGGGCGCGGCCGCCGGCACCGGCGGCCGCCAGCCGAAGGGCTCCGCCGCACCAGTGGCCGGCTGCGATGCGATGTCTGAAGTCTCCTCGACGAGCTTGAACGTTCCCGGCAGCCCGAACTGGGATGCTGTCAGCAGATATTCCCAGCACCCGAATTCCGGGACCGGCAGCCACCACAGGTCGCGCGGCAGGTCGACCAGGGTACGCGTCGAGCCGCCGAGCCGGCCGCGTGGGTACAGGCCCTGGCTGTTCTTCCCGTCCGGGTACAGATCGATGGTCCGCCTCCAGGCTTCGTCCGAGAGGTCGGGGAGATCCTGCTGCTCGTATCGCCACTCGGCCAGGTGGCGTAGGAACAGCCGTGTCGGTTCCAGCCTGCGCAGGTCGGCTTCGAACACCCGGCGGCCCAAGGAGTCAAACTGCCAGAGGCCCAGGTAGTGCTCGGTCCAGGCGACATGCAGCACCCCCTGCTCAGTGGATCACCATAGAGACCCGAGTCCGACAGAGGAGCTGCCGGTGGCGAGCCGGGCAGGACAGCCCGATGGCGATTCGGCCCGGGTTGCGAGGGCGGGTCGGCCATCCGTACGACGAGATCGCCGCTTGTCCCCTCGGGCCCGCGCACTCGCCGTTTCACACTCCAGCTCATGGGATGTCTGTCAAGTGCCTCTGTTCAAGCGATGTGGGATCAGGAGTTCGGCGCGATCGGTGTCGATATCTGATGCTGGACATGCCTTTTCGGCCCCGGCGCGCAGCGGACGCTGCCAGCTCGTTGACCAGCAGTTACGACCGGCCGAGTGGTGATCCGCAGCGAGGCGGAGAAGTTGTGAGGTGTCGATGTCGAGCGCGGGCATCGACACCGCCGCCGAGGTCGGCACCGATCGAGGTCGAGGATGCGCGCGATACCGGCGAGGTTTACTCCGGTGGCGGACAGCGCGACGATACGGTGCAGGCGGGCGAGGTCGTCGCGGCTGTAGCGGCGGGTGCCGCCGTCGCTGCGGGCGGGGGTGATCAGTCCGTGACGCTCGTAGAGCCGCAGCGTCTGCACCCCGGTCCCGGCCAGATCCGCGGTCACCGAGATCGAGTACACCGCCTGCCGTGGAACGGGCAGATGCGATCCCGAGGGTGGCTCCTGCTGCATCCTTGCCCTCACCTCTGCACTACTTACAGGTTTTCTATTCTAGGTGCTTGCACTCTCTTGCCGAGAGTGCTAAAACAAATCTATGTCAGATGACACCGATTATCTGATCCGACGATATAGATTGGAGTGTGTTGGAGGTGGCGACCATGCTGATGCGTACCGATCCTTTCCGTGATCTGGACCGTCTTACGCAGCAGGTGTTCGGCACGGCGTCCCGTCCCGCGGTGATGCCGATGGACGCCTGGCGCGAGGGCGATGAGTTCCTGGTGGAGCTCGATCTGCCCGGTATCGATCCGAAGTCCCTCGACTTGGATATCGAACGCAATGTGGTGACCGTGCGAGCATCGCGCCCGGAGCTGGACCAGGGGCGGTCGATGATCGCCGCGGAACGTTCCCGTGGGGTATTCAGCCGCCAATTGTTCCTCGGTGAGGGCCTGGACACCGACCACATTCGCGCCGACTACACCGATGGCGTGCTGCGCTTGGCGATCCCGGTCGCGGAGAAAGCAAAGCCCCGCAAGATCGAAATCGAACGCAGCGATCACGGCAGGCAGCAGGCCATCAACGCCTGATCCACTCGTTTCGGCGCTTCTCCCAGGAGGCAGCGTCATGACCACGAACCCCACTGGCGTAGGTCCGTTCGACACCCTCGACGCGCAGCTGCTGACCCTCGATCCCGACGTCGAGTCGCTGTTCGCCGAGGTCGAACAGATCCTGTGCGAAGCCCGCAGACCACTGCCCGTCCACCCGGGTGCACCAATGCCGGTACCCAGGCACCAGGCACCGGCGAGCACCGTCGCGTCGGCGAACCTCGCCCAGATGGCCGGGCGTCGGCCCGCGACAGGGCGAGCCACTCAGCGTGGACCTCCGCCGCGCTCGGATGGCTCTGGCTCGATCCGAACAGCAGAATCAACCACGCTCGAAGCGAGGTGATGCCCGTATCCGAAACAGTGGAATGAACGGCGTTGGCGGCGATGCCCTTCAACCTCCCGCGTTCACGAACCCGGCCAAACCGGGGGTGAGGTGCCGCTGGTGCCACGCCGCTCTTTCTTGCCGCGGGGTGGGCCGGAACCAGCATCCGGACCCACCCCGCTCGCCCTCCATTCCATCGCAGCTGCCGACTCGAGCGGCCAGGACGAATTGGAGGTTGCCATGATCAAGGCTCGGGTGATATTGGTGATTGTTTGTGTCATGGCGACGTCCAGCTCGAGGGCCGGGTCGATGGGGCGCTTCTCCTCGGGCTGCAAGGCGCGCTCCACCCGATCCCAACCCGCGTCGGCGTCGCCTGCTTGGTCGGCGTAGTAGTTACCCAGTTCGTCGAAGAACTCAACGATGGTGATCGACTCGACTGTGTTGAGGTGTTCCCGTTCTGTCATACCGTCACTTCTCCTACCCCAGGGATGGATTTCTTTACCTCGCCACGTCGGTGTCGGTGAACGTGATCTCGTATCCGTCCCTGTTCGCGAAGGTATTGATCTTCTTCTTCGCCGAGCATCGGTGTGCTCGTATGGTTTTGACGGTCGTGCCCAGCGCCTTCGCGATCGCTTCGTCCGACTCGTCCATAAACCACCCCAAGAACGCGACCCGGAACTCCCCATCGGTCAGTCGTTTGGCTGCTACCTCGATGAATCGCTTCACGACGATCCGGTCGAGGACTTGGTCGAGCTGTTCGAGGTCCGCACTGGGTGCCCGGTCCAGCGGGCGACGCGGCAGAGATCCCCGCGTAGCGCACACAGCAGATACTTTCGCACCGGTGTCCGGTGCTGCCGGTACAGCGCTTGGAACTGGTCACGATGTCGTGATGATGGACCATCGGTCGTCATACTGCGGGCAGCTCTCATGCAGGCGGCAAAATCGGTACCGCGGATCGCTAGCTCGTACCGAAACCGACCTCCACAATCCGCGCCGAGGTCGTCGTTTCATGCCGCTCGATATACGAGACGTGGCTGCCGGAACATGCTTCCCGCAGGATCATTCGGCTCTCGCAGTGGGCGAACGCACTCGCGCATGCAATCCACGATGCACAACCAGGTCGCGGCCAGCGGGGCGACGAGCACGAATGATAGCGGGGCTTCGGTCCACAGCGCATGGATCCAGTTCTGCACGGTCATGACTATTCAGACGGGCCAGTCCCGCAAAACATTAAGATCAGCAGGTCAAACACCCGTCGAGCACGACTGGCTTCCAGCACACCGGAGTCGGCCATCATGTAGCCAGGACGGCTGACCAGTTCCGGCCTACGAGATGAACGCCTGGCGGAGAAGGAACCTCGCCGGAACGGGTTGTCCGTGGCGGCATCGTCGTATTCGAGATGCTAGCCATCGCGTCCTGGTCCGGGCTGGGGCGGCGTAAGTGAATGATGGCCATGGTGTGCAGGACCCGGTTGATCTTGCGGTTTCCTGCGCGGGAGAGCCGATGTCGTTGCTGCTGGCCGGAGGAGGCGTCCAAGGGGGCGGTGCGGTTCCAGGACGCGAACCGGTCCCGGTCCCGAAATCGGTGGATGTCACCGACATCGGCCAGGAGCCGCCGCACCCCACTCGAGGAACACGTCTTCGGCTTGGCGATGATCCTTTCAGGAGGACGAGGCCCTCACAGGTCAGGAGTCAACCGAATCGGGGAAGTCCCTACCGTTGACGGTGTGCCAGCGCAGTGAACAACGCGATCACCTCCAATAGGACAGTTGCTGCCGTCGACCAGTTGGTCAGTAGCCCGGCCGCAACAGCCACGCTCACGGCGAAGGACAGCGCCAGCCGTGGGTCCGCAGCTTGCTCCGGCGGGTCGGCCGGACTGGAGGACTGTTCGGCAGTTGGCGGCTTGACTGAACTCATTCCTGAGAGCCTCTCTCGCACTGGACAATTCGAGCTGACTCCTCACCTTGATAACCGGCGAGGGTCGCACCAGTAACGCTATGCGGCCACTCATCGTTCTCCCACTGATTCCGCGCACACTTTTCCGCAATTTGCGCACGCAGCACTACAGGCGGCTGTCGAGACGGCATCGCCTCTCAAACCTCGCTACGAACAGAGCCAGAGGCGGGGGTCGTGGCATCACGGCACCTCGAGGCTTCGTGGTGACGGATGCTGTTGGCGGGGAATCGGGTTGCCTGCGTTCGCCACAATGAGCTGTTGCCAGGGGGCGGCGGAGGATCGGATCCTGTGTAGGAGTGCCCAGTTGGGGGTGACCTCGATGTGGGGTGAGTTGGTGACATCGGACAAGACCAGCCGTGGGTTGCGAGTCACGCGCAGAGCGAGACCGGCGGAGGCGGGGTCGATGCGGAAGTTGTGGGAGGCGCGGGCTTTGTCGCGGTAGCGATCGAGCCACCCGCCCATCTGTGTCACCGTCACCCGCTCGGCCAGGTCAGGGGCGTAGGACACGATGGCGGTGAGGTTGGTCATCGGCCCCATACCGACCCAGTGGATCGGGCCGGTGGTGCTCGCACACAGCCGCGCCGCCGCTTCGACGAGCTCATCGACCGCGCCGGTGACGTCATAGGGCAGTAGGGGAAGCCCGGTGAGGTGGTCGTCCATCACGAACCGTTGTTCACCGCCGATGTCGATGCCCGCGATGACCGGGACGTCGCGGCAGTCCATCAGGTCCAGGACGTGGCGGGCCAGCCGGGCGCGGCGACCGCGAGTTTCATCGGCGGTGATCACCGCGAGATTCGGGATGGTGCGGGCCGCGATCACCAACGTCGTGAAATCGTCGGGGTCGTAGAACAGGTCGGTATCGAGGACAACCAGCCCGTCGAGGGGGCTGGCCCCCAGGATTGGGTTGTGGTGCGGCGGTTGGTTGTCGGGATGGTGTGAGTCGTCGAACATGATTGGTGTGTTCCTGGCCTGTCCCCTGTGAATGAGGCCGCCTGGTTTTAGGGTCCTTGTTGGCCCTGGTCAGGGCTGGAAGGGACACTGAAGGACATGTCAGGACCCTAAGTTGGTAGGTGTCCGGGCGACGTGTTCCCGCCCGCTGCGGGGGAGCCGGTAACCTGTCCGTATTGGACCGATGGCGACTCACCACCCTCCCCAGTTACGTGCGGGGCCGTACTCGACAGCCGCCACGACCTCACCGCAGCCAGCCTGACCGACATGCTGGACGGTCAGGTCCCGGCCCGCCGACTCGTCCTCACCGACCTCGGAGACTTCGCCCCGGGAACGATCCTCACCACTCTGAATCTACTGCGGCGCATCCGTTCTCGTCGACTTGGAGACGCAGCTTGTACGTCGCGAGCCGATTGAGGTGGCGGCCAACTTGGAGGCTTGCGTGATGCGCGCTTGCTCGTAGAGCTCGCCGGTCACCGTCCAGATCGTTCGATGATGATGATCGTGTGGACTACGCGGAATCGCCAGATGCGGGCATCACCGACCGCTCGGTATGCGGCTAGTTAGCGACCGGCTAACCGAACGCATTGAAATCGGCATTATGGGACGTTCGATAGTGCCGTCGGGCCTGATCCTGCCCGACAGCGATCCGTCGCACGATTCACTGACACATGACAGCCGAGTTCGACCCGAAGCAGGATAGGCTGCGCAACGGAATCTCAAAATAATGGCGGATCCGCCACTCATTCCGAGATTCTGTCACGAGACTCGAGAACCTACATCGAAGTGGGGGCCGTTGTGGGGTCTCAGAAGTCGTGGCGGACGTCGGTCTCCTGACCTGGTGACTTCTGCCTTGTCTCAGGTGGCGGCCAGCGGTGGTTATCTCAATTCCGTGGCATTTCTTGCAGTCCGGCCACGGCCAGTCGGAACAGCCGCTCCGCCTGGGCGGCGGGATCGGGGTAGTGCTCAGTGGCCAGGGCGATACCGACGATCAGCGCGATCAGGTCTGCGACGGTGACGCCCTCGGCCACAGTGCCGCCCTCGATTGCGCTGCGCAGCAATGGGTTTCCCGCCTCCTCCAGGGCCGCCGAGCAGGTGTTGTCGTGCGGGTGGGACATAGCGGCGTCGTAGGACAGCGCGACAGCTAGACCTCGGGCGCGCACGCAATAGGCGACGACATCGGTCAACCATTCCAGCAGTGCGCTGCGGCTGTCGCCGGTGCCGGTCAGGTCGTGGGCGCGGGTGCACAAGGCCTCGATCCGTTTGCGGGAGACCGCTTCAAGCAGTGCCTGGCGGGTGGGAAAGTGCCGGCGCACGGTCGCTGAGCCGACCCCCGCGATGCGGGCGATCTGCTCCAACGACGCACCGGCACCGTAGGCAGCAACCTGCTCCTCTGCCACGGCGAGGACGCGTGCGTAGTTGCGGCGAGCGTCCGCACGTTGCTGTTCGGGCATGGCGACCTCCAGTCTTGCCAAAACGGCGGAGTCCGCCATATCGTACAAGTCATTAAACGGCGGGACCCGCCGTTTAGTCCACGAGCATCCGAGGAGCCCCATGTCCACAGCTTCCGCACCCGTCCTGGTCACCGGCGCCACCGGCAAACAAGGTGGCGCCACCGCCCGTGCTCTGCTTGCGTCGGGTGTTCGAGTCCGCGCCCTGGTGCGCGACCCGGCCTCCGACCGGGCCAAGGCCGTCGAGGCGCTCGGCGCCGAACTGGTCACCGGCGATCTGCACGATCGCGACTCGGTGATTCGGGCTGCCGAGGGCGCCCGCGCCGTGTTCTCCGTGCAGATGCCCGAGATCACCACGGACGGTATTGATTTCGACGGTGAAGTAGCCCAAGGCGTCAACCTCATCGAAGGCGCGAAGACTGCCGGAGTGCCGCAGTTCGTGCACACGTCCGTGACCGGCGCCGGTCAGCACACCGGAACTCCAGGCTGGGCCGACGGCCGCTGGGCGTCGATGGAACCCACACTGGGCGCGAAGACAGCGATTCAGGACCGGGTCCGTGCGGCAGGCTTCCCGCAGTGGACGCTGCTCAAGCCGGGTACGTTCATGGAGAACTTCCTGCCGTCCGTGGCCTACATGTTCCCGCGCGGTATCGAGGGCGGCTTGGTGAGCGTCATCAACCCCGAGACCCGGCTGTCTCTGGTCGCGGTGGACGACATCGGCCACACCGCCGCCGCGGCTATCACCGCGCCGGAGCGATTCCACCGCGTCGAGCTGGAATTGGCCAGTGACTACCTATCGATGACAGAAATCGCCGAGATCCTGTCCCGCACGCTGGGCACGCACCTGGTCGCCCCTGACATGACCGAGGAACAGGCCCTGGCCGCGGGGATGCCAACCTTCGGGGTCGCGCTCGAATGGCTGAACGTCGCCGGCCAGCCGGGCCGCCCGCGGTACGCCAGGGACCTCGGCATACCGCTCACCAGCTTCGAAAAATGGGCACAGCAACACATGCGAGCCAGCGCCTGACACGAGTTCGCCAAGTTCGCGGCCAGTGGAGGAACGGAATCTCAAAACCGTGGCAGATCCACCACGTCACCGCCACACATTCTGAAATTCCGCCACGACTTCTGAGGCCCTACGTGTGCCACGAACGCGGAGAGGAGTTCGATGTAGGTAGAGCTTCTTGACATGGTGCTGTGCAGGAGATGAAGGTTTTGGCCCTTCGGAGTCGACCTGCGGTGGGAGGCTTCAAACCACCACATGCTGCGTTGGCTGAAGACCGTCGTGGTGAGCGATGTGGAAAAGGCGCAGGGTATGCGTCAGGTGGGGATCGGAAAGACGGTGCGCAGTCCTCATTTTCGGGGATCGCTGTTGACGTGTCGTAACTCAGTAGGTGGCATCGAAACCAGTTCACTGTGGTGCGTTCCGGATGTTGAGCAGCCGAGCAAGCCTCGAAACCGGCAAAGCGACTGCTGGTTTCGAGGTTCGCTCGGCTGACTAAGTCCGCGAGCCGCTGACGCGACGGAATCGATTCTGCAGACCGATCTTCGGCGAGTCACGTCCCGTACCGGCGGTCGAGCCCATGATGCGCTGCCGCGGTGAGGTGCGCGGCAGCCCGGCTCACGGCCGAGTCGGCACTAGCTCCGGAAGCGTCCATTCGCGATGTGGGGCTGGCACAACCGGACCACGAGGTTCCAACCCGCAGGCGTCGGGAACAGGTTGGTGACGTTATATCGGCCCTGGAACTCGCGATCGTGGTGCTTACGCGGCTGTCGCTGTGCGGGTGATGCGGTGGAGACACCGACCGCTATCGCTGTCGTTCAAAACGATCGGCGTTCCTGGGGAATGAGGCACCGACGGACAGCAGCCGCAAAGCAATGCGATGCTCGACCAACGACGAACCCAAACCGAGGTTCCAGCGTTCGAGCAGGTCTGCGACAGCGAGCCGATCGTCGGGGTAGGTGTATTTCGCCGCGGCCAACTGGGGGCGAACTCGAGGGCGTCCTCGCTGAACGGCATGTCCGCGGCCGGGGCGTGTTCCCAGCGCAGCGGCCCCCACCCGGTGTCGGGGTGACAGAACCAGGCGCGGGTGATGTCCTCGGGGTCGTAGTGGATCGGCCAGCGGCGCTTGGCTTTCCCGACGTAGGGGCTGAGCTTGCCGCGCAGCCCGTCGAGGACCTCGCCGTTGTAGCGGCGTCCGCCGAACTCGACACCGTAGTGCTGGAACCGCACGATCGCCGGATTGGAACGCAAAGCCGCGAAAGGAAAGTGGAAAGGGGGACGACGTCCTTTCGGCTATCGCCCGGATCCGTCGCAGGTACTTGTCGTCGAGGAGTCCGAAGCCGCGATCGTGCGGGCGGTATTCGCGCTATACACCGCCGACAAGCTCGGCACCCGTGCGGTCGCCGAGGTGCTCAACGATCGCGGCCATCGCACAACCAACGGCGGGAAGTGGTCCGGCTACCAAATCACTCGCATGCTGACCAACCGTATTTATCTGGGTGAGCTAACCTTCCGAGGCGTTACGGTCACATCCGCTCACCAGCCGATTATCGCGACCGATATCTGGAAAAGAGCCGAGAGGATTCTCACCGCCCGTGGCGATAATCCCGGCTACAGTGCGTCCACCGGATTCGACTACCTGCTTGCCGGGCGACTGCGCTGCCCGCGCTGCAACCGATCGATGGTCGGTACTAGGGCCAACGGACGTACGCGAAGCTATCGCTACTACACGTGCTGGACACGGTCACGGTACACAACCGCTGAATGCGATCAGCCGCGCATGGATGCCACCGCTGTCGATCGGGCTGTCCTCGACGCGCTGGTCAGCTTTTACAGCATGCAGCGAGGTTTGATCCAGGACGCCGTTGGCCTCGCCCGCGGGCGGCACCAGGCGAAGCATGGTGACCGACGCGCGGAGCTCGCCGCTGTCGACGCCGAGTTGAGCAAGTGTGCGCAGTCCATCGATCGATACCTGGCCGCGTTCGAGCGTGGCAGCCTGGACGGCGAGTTGTTGAGCGAACGGCTTGCCGAGCTACGAGCTAGTGCCGGGCGGCTGCGGGACCGGCGGGATGGCCTTGCTCAGGCCCTTGACGACGTTCCGGAAGCGCCCGCGTCTGAAGCGCTCGACGACGTGGTCACCGACATCGGAGTCGTCATCCGGACCGGCAACAAAAACCAGGTCAAGGCGCTGATCGAGGCGCTGGTCGCAGGAGTAACCATCGCTGGCCCCAACCGGCTCATCCCCACATTCAGAGTCCCGAAACCGCCCAGTGATGATGAAGCCGCTGGTCAAAACGCGAAAACCGCCCCCGAAGGGGCGGTTCGTACGCTGACGCGTTTGGGGTGGCCGACGGGACTTGAACCCGCGACTTCCAGGATCACAACCTGGCGCTCTACCAGCTGAACTACGGCCACCATCGCCGGTGAATCACCGGCGCGGTAGATATTAGCGTGTTACCCCCACGAGGCCCTAATCGGTTTCCGGTGTGCCTCGCGAACTGGGCCGATGCGTGGGTTCGTGTCCTATTCGGCGTCGTCGTGCGGGGTCGAGTCGGCTGTCTCCGTGCCGTCTTCGGCGCTGAGTTCGGTGACGATAGCGGCGATGTCCGTGGTCGACGGGCCAGGCGGCGCGACAAACGCGGTGCGCCGGTAATACTCCAGCTCACGGATGGATTCCTTGATGTCGGCGAGGGCCCGGTGGGTGAGGCCCTTCTCCGGCTGGCCGAAGTAGATGCGCGGGTACCAGCGTCGGCACAGCTCCTTGATGGAGCTCACGTCGATCATTCGGTAGTGCAGGTGGTTATCGAGCAGCGGCATATCGCGAGCGATGAAGCCGCGGTCGGTAGCGATGGAGTTGCCCGCTAGCGGGACCATGCGCGCGAGGGGGGCGTACTCGCGGATGTAGTCGAGAACCTGCTGCTCGGCCTCGGCGAGGGTGACCGTCGATCGGCGCACCTCCTCGGTGAGCCCGGAGCGCGCGTGCATCTCGGTCACCACCGTTGGCATCGCGGCCAACGCCTCGTCGTCGGCGTGGATGACGATGTCCACGCCCTCACCAAGAATGTTGAGGTCGCTATCGGTCACAAGTGCGGCCACCTCGATCAGCTTGTCGCTGTCGAGTCGCAGGCCGGTCATCTCGCAATCCATCCACACCACGAATTTGTCGGACACCCGCGCAAGACTAGCTTGCGACGCCGCTGGGTCGAGCCCTCCCCATACCACCGGCGACGATAGAGTTTGCGGGAGTTCGGCGTAGGTGTTTTCGGCTCGGTAGTTACCACCGTGGAAGCAGTCACAGTCAGAACCGAACGGAGGACGCGCGATGACCACTCCCCAAGAGAAAGCGGCCGCTGCACGCAAGGCGGCGCAGGACGCGGCGCGGGTGGCCGCGGAGGCCGCTGACGCGGCGGAGGCCGCGGAGCGCGAGCTGGTCGAACAGGAAGCCGCGGCCGCCTCGGGCGCGGCCAACGGTGCCGATGCCGTAGCGGTGGCCGCCGCGTCCCAGGCGAAGGCCGCCGCGACGGCGGAGACCGCTGCCGCGACCGCCGAGGTGGCCGAAGCGACGAAGGCCGCGGCTTCCGATACCGAGGAGTCGGCCGCAAAGTCGCCCGCACAGCAGATCGCCGCGGGCTATGCCTTCGAGGGGGAGGCACTCGAACTCGGCACCGTCGTGATCGATGGTGCGGTCGATCCGGCTGCGCTTGTGCGGATCCCGATGCGCACGGTGAACCGGCACGGTCTGGTCGCGGGCGCTACCGGTACCGGTAAGACGAAGACGCTGCAAGGGATCGCCGAACAGCTCTCGCGCGCCGGGGTGCCGGTGGTGCTCGCCGACATCAAGGGCGATCTGTCCGGTCTGTCGCGACCGGGGCAGCCGAACGAAAAGCTGAGCGCGAGGGCGCAGGAAACCGGCGCGGGGGAATGGAACCCGAGCGGGTACCCGACCGAGTTCGTGTCGCTCGGCACCGATGGCATCGGGGTGCCGATCCGCGCGACGATCACCGCGTTCGGGCCGGTGTTGCTCAGTAAGGTGCTCGGGCTCAACGAGACTCAGGAATCGACACTCGGGCTGATATTCCACTGGGCGGACAAGGCCGGGCTCGGCCTGCTGGATCTGAAGGATCTGCGTGCGGTCATCACCCATCTGACCAGTCCGGAGGGCAAAGAAGACCTGAAGGGCATCGGTGGGGTTTCGGCGGCGACCGCGGGTGTCATCCTGCGCGCGCTGGTGAACCTCGAGGCCGACGGTGGCGACACCTTCTTCGGCGAGCCGGAACTGGATCCGGCGGATCTGCTGCGTGTCGCGGGCGGACAGGGTGTGATCACCCTGTTCGAGCTGGGTGCACAGGCTGCCCGGCCGGTGATGTTCTCTACCTTCCTGATGTGGGTGCTCGCCGATCTTTTCCAGACCCTGCCCGAGGTGGGCGATATCGAAAAGCCCAAGCTGGTCTTCATTTTCGACGAGGCGCACCTGCTGTTCGCGGACGCGTCGAAGGCTTTCCTCGAGCAGGTGGAGCACACGGTCAAACTGATCCGCTCCAAGGGTGTCGGTGTGTTCTTCTGCACGCAGCTGCCGACCGACATTCCGAATTCCGTGCTCTCCCAACTGGGCGCGCGGATTCAGCACGCGTTGCGCGCCTTCACTCCGGATGATCAGAAGGCGCTGTCGAAGACGGTGCGCACCTATCCCAAGTCCGGGATCTACGATCTGGAGGAGGCGCTCACCTCGCTCGGCACCGGCGAGGCGATCGTCACCGTGCTTTCGGAGAAGGGTGCGCCGACTCCGGTGGCGTGGACCAGGATTGCGCCGCCGCGCTCACTGATGGACACCATCGGCGACGAGGCGATCAAGTCGCAGGCCCTGTCGAGCTCGCTGTACGGGAAGTACGGCCAGACCATCGACAGGGAGTCGGCCTACGAGCTCCTCGCGGCGAAAGTTGCGGCAGCGCAGGAGGACCCGACACCCTCGGCACCGGGACATTCCCCGAATGCGGCCGAGGACGAGTCGGCCGCCGAGCGCATCATGAAGAATCCCGCCGTGAAGAGCTTCCTGCGTTCGGCCGCGACCGTGGCGGGCCGGGAGATCAGTCGCAGTCTCTTCGGCACCCGCAAGCGCTAGCCCGCGTCGCGATCCAACCGGGCCCTCAGCGGCCGATATCTCGGCTGAGCAGGTCGGACATGGTCTCTCTTCGCACCAATTCCCGGGAGACGCCCTTTCGCACCGCGACGATCGGCGGGCGGCCGACACTGTTGTACGACGACGCGAGACTGTGGTGGTAAGCGCCGGTGCACGGCATGGCGAGCACCTCGCCCGGCCGCAGATCCGCAGGCAGCTGCACATCGGTGGCGAGGATGTCGCCCGCCTCACAGAACCGGCCTGCGACCGTGGCCGTCATATGTGGGCCGGTTGGGTGCCGGTTGGCCACGACAACGCTGTAGCGCGCGCCGTAGAGGGCGACTCGCGGGTTGTCGCTCATGCCACCGTCGACGGTGACATAGGTGTGCCCGCCGTCGATGTGCTTGACCGAGCGCACGCGATAGAGGGTCACGCCCGCGCGCGCGACGATGGCGCGGCCCGGTTCGATGGCGATGACCGGGCGTGGGAAACCACGGCGCGCGCAGGCCGCGTCGAGGGCGTCTTCGACGATCGCGGCGAGATCGGTCAGATTCATCTCGGCATCGCCGCAGCGATAGGGGACACCGTGGCCGCCGCCGATGTCCAGATGGGTGAGTAGGTGATCGTGATCGTCGCGGACCCCAGCCATCTCGGCGACCATCCTGCGGATGGCCTCGCCGTAGTAGTCCGGATCGCAGATCTGCGAACCGAGGTGGCAGTGGAAGCCGACAAGCCGCAACTTCGGCTGGCGCAGGATGCGCGCGACAGCCTCGGCGGCCGCGTCGCTACCGAGCGGGAAACCGAACTTCTGATCGGTCACCCCGGTGACAACGGCGGGATGACCGTGTACGTCGATACCGGGGGACAGCCGCAGCATGACCTGCTGTGAGTCGGCCACCAATGCGGAAAGCAGCGTGATCTCGGCGAGCGAATCGATGACAATCCTGCCGACACCGACCTGGACAGCGACTTCCAGCTCGTCGAAGGACTTTCCGTTGCCGTGCAGGATAATTCGTGCCGGTTCGACGCCCGCGGCGAGCGCGACGGCGAGTTCGCCCGCCGAGCAGACATCCACCGACAGCCCTTCCTCGGTGACCCAGTCGGCGACCGCCTTGATCATGAGCGCCTTGCCCGCGTAATAGATCTCGGCCTCGGGGAAGGCCGCCCGATACGCCCGGCAGCGCTCCCTGACCTCGCGCTCGGCGAGCACATAGGTGGGCGTGCCGTACTGGTCGGCGATATCGGCGAGTGCGACACCTCCGATGGTGATGCGGCCGGCGTCGTCGTAATGGGTGTCCCGTGGCCAGATCGCGGAGTCGAGCCGAGGGGGCATGCCCCCCGACCGCAACGACGGGAAGATTTCGAGCAGCGTCACGATGTCTCCTGTGTCGCCCCCGCTTTCTCCACCTGCGGGGTCGTCATCAGGACTACGCCGTTTTCAGGTGCCCGAACCATCGGCTTATGTGAACTTGACGCCTCGGCCCGCGATCTTGACGAGATCACAACGGGCCTCGAACTGCGAGGTCCCGCCGCCGAGCTTGGAACTAGCCGCCGAGCTTCTTGTAGAAGGCTCCCGCGATCGGCGCGGTGAACGAGCGGGGTCCGTACTGCCCCGCCACGCTCATACCCTTGCTGATCAGCCCGGGGACAACGCGCATCTTGTTGCGTGCCAAGGCGTCTATCGACTGTTTGGCGGTCGATTCGGAGGTGACCCACATGAAGTCGGGGACCATGCGGTCCACAATCGAAGCCTCGGTCGGGTCGGGGGCTTCGGTGCGCACCGGGCCGGGCGCGAGCAGGGTGACGTGTACCCCGGAGCCCTTCAGCTCGCCGCGCAGCGATTCGGAGAAGGTGTTGGCGAAGGCCTTGCTCGCCGCATAGGTGGCGTTGTTCGGGATCGGCATGTTGCCCGCCGCCGAGCCGCTGATCAGGATGCCGCCACTACCTCGCGCGATCATGCCGGGCAGCACGGCGAGGGTGAGGTCGTGGACGGCGACGGCGTTGAGTTCCATTTGTGCGCGTTCGTAACCCAGGTCGAGATCGGCGACCGCACCGAAGGTCGCGATTCCGGCGTTATTGCACAGGATGGCGATATTGCGTGCCGACAATTCCTCGACGAGCGCGCCGCGCGCGGTGCGCTCGGCCAGATCGACGGCACGTACCTCGGCGGTGATGCCGTGCGCCAAGGTGAGCCGCTGGGCGAGTTCGGTGAGCACCTCACCGCGCCTGGCGACGAGGATCAGGGAGTAGCCGCGGGCGGCGAGGTCGGCGGCCAGCGCGGTGCCGATGCCGGAGGATGCGCCGGTGACGACCGCGCGGTTCTCGGAGGTGGGGGAGGGCAGGCTCACACGTGGAGCCTAGGCGATCCGACCGGTCGAATCGACGCGCAGCGCCATCGGCCGACTCTTATATCGAGATCAGAGGCGGGCTGCCAGGCGGGTGCCCTGGTCGATGGCGCGTTTGGCGTCCAGTTCGGCAGCCACGTCGGCACCGCCGATCAGGTGCAGGTTGATGCCTGCCGCACGCAGCGGCTCTTCCAGTTCGCGCACCGATTCCTGGCCCGCGCAGATGATGACATTGTCGACCGGTATCAGTTGCGGGCGTGCGCGTTTCTCGCCGAAGCTGATGTGCAGACCGTTGTCGTCGATGCGCTCGTAGTTCACGCCGCCGACGTGCTCGACGCCCTTGGCCTTCAGCGCGGCGCGGTGCACCCAGCCCGAGGTCTTGCCCAAGTCCTTGCCGAACGGGGTCGACTTACGTTGCAGCAGTACGACTTCGCGTGCGGCGGGCGCTGACTTCGGGGTACCGAGCTGGCCGCGGACCTGCTCGTCCTCGGAGTCGACACCCCACTCTTCCTTCCACTCGTCGAGCTTCAGCGTGGGGTGGCCCTCGACGGTGAGGAATTCGCTCACGTCGTAGCCGATGCCGCCCGCGCCGATGACCGCGACGCGCTTGCCGACCGGACGCTCCTCGCGCACCAACTCGGCGTAGGACAGCACCATCGGATGGTCGATGCCGGGAATGTTCGGAATGCGCGGGCGCACACCGGTGGCCAGCACCACCTCGTCGTAGCCGGCGGCGATGAGCTCGTCCGCGGCAACCCGTTTGTTCAGGTGCACGCTCACCCCGGTGACCTCGAGCATCCTGGTGTAATAGCGGATCGACTCGTTGAACTCTTCTTTGCCCGGGATGCGGCGAGCGATGTCGAACTGGCCGCCGAGCTTGTTGTCGGCCTCGAAGAGGTCGACCCGGTGGCCGCGTTCGGCGAGACTGACCGCGGCCGAGAGCCCGGCGGGGCCCGCGCCGACGACGGCGACGCGCTTGGTGCGCCGCGTCGGCGACAACTTCAGCTCGGTCTCGTGGCCCGCGCGCGGGTTGAGCAGGCAGGACACGGTCTTGTGCTGGAAGGCGTGATCGAGGCAAGCCTGGTTGCACGCGATGCAGGTGTTGATCTCGTCGACGCGATTGCCCTTGGCCTTGTTCACCCACTCGGGGTCGGTGAGGAACGGGCGGGCAAGCGAAACAAGTTGGGCGTCACCGCGAGTGAGGATCTCCTCAGCGATCTGGGGCATATTGATCCGATTGGACGCGCAGACCGGAATATTCACCTGCCTGGTGATCTTCGCGGTGAACTCGACGAATGCCGCGCGCGGCACCGAGGTCACGATGGTCGGGACGCGCGCCTCGTGCCAGCCGACGTCGGTGTTGAGAATATCGGCACCAACGGCTTCGAGTTCCTTTGCCAGGGCGACGATCTCGTCGAAGCTCTGGCCCTTCTCGACCAGCTCGGCCATCGATAGCCGGAACACGATGATGAAGTTCGGGCCGACCGCGGCGCGGGTGCGGCGCACGATCTCCACCGCGATGCGGCGCCGGTTCTCCGGCGATCCGCCCCATTCATCGGTGCGCTTGTTGGTGCGCGGCGCGAGGAACTGGTTGATGAAATAGCCTTCACCACCCATGATTTCGCAGCCGTCGTAGCCGGCGAGCTTGGCCAGTTTCGCGCAGCGGGCGTAGTCGTCGATGGTCTGCTCGATGCCCTTGGCCGAGAGCTTGCGCGGCCGGAAGGGGTTGATGGGGGCCTTGATCGAGGACGCCGACACGCTGCCGGGCATGTAGGAGTAGCGGCCCGCGTGCAGGATCTGGATGGCGATCTTGCCGCCCTCTTTGTGCACGGCTTCGGTGATCGCCCGGTGCCGGTAGGCCTCGGACCTATTGGTCAGTTTCGCGCCGAAGGGCAGCAGCCAGCCGGTGCGGTTCGGGGCGTAGCCGCCGGTGATGATCAGGCCGACGCCGCCACGGGCCCGCTCGGCGAAGTAGGCGGCCAGCCTGTTGGTATCCCAGGCGCGATCCTCCAGGCCGGTGTGCATCGATCCCATGATCACGCGGTTGCGCAGCGTGGTGAAGCCGAGGTCGAGCGGCTCGAACAAGTGGGGGAAAGAACTCATCTGCGAGTCTCACCTTTCTCCGGGTTCCGGGTGCGGGGCTGTCGCACCCGGTTTCAGGGCTTGCAGGACTTCGTCGCACCATTCGACGAACCCCTCCTCCACGCGGATGCCCGCGCGCAAGACGAGGTACTGGTGCAGTGGCGTACCGGAGAGTTGATCCGGTGCGGGGAAGTCACGTTTCTCGATGAGTGCGAACAGTTCGAGGCGCTGGTTGTGCTGGTCGCGGTGTCTGGCGACCTCGTCGCAGAGCGCGCCGATGTCACCGTGCGCCGCGGCGCGGACTTTCACGCCGAGTTCGTTGCGCGGCATACCGGTATCGCTCGGCTCGGCGATCCATCTGGCCAATTCGGCGCGACCGGCGTCGCTGACCGAGTAGACCTTTTTGTCGGGCCTGCCCTCCTGCGTCACCGATTCGCCGGTCAGCCAGCCGGATGCCTCCATGCGTTTGAGTACCCGGTAGATCTGCTGGTGGGTGGCATTCCAGAAGAAGCCGATGGACTTGTCGAACCGACGTGCCAGCTCATACCCCGAGCCGGCCCGCTCGGTCAGCGATACCAACAGGGCATGTTCGAGGGCCATCCAGCCAGGATAGTAGTTACACGCGGTACTATGCAACTGGGTGCATAGCGGGTTGTGGCGGCGGGTGGCGAGTATTAACCCGACGTGACGCCGGATCCGCATTAGGCTGCGCGACATGACCGAGGTGGACGCGCGGGCGACTGTCGGACAGGCCGCCGGGCGCGGGCAAGTGGTGGCGTGGGGGTTCTGGGATTGGGGGTCCTCGGCCTTCAACGCGGTGATCCTCACCTTCGTCTTCTCGGTGTATCTCACCGACAAGGTGGGTGATGACCTGCCGGGCGGGATTTCGTCGAGCGCGTGGCTGGGCTGGGCGCTCGGCATCGCTGGGCTGATTGTGGCGGTGACCGCGCCGATCAGTGGGCAGCGCTTCGACGCGACCGCGAAACGTAAACGCTCCCTTGCGGTTTTGACGGCGCTGACGATCCTGACGATGGCGCTGATGTTCTTCGTGCACGACGACTACCACGATCTGTGGATCGGGCTGGTGCTGCTCGGGTTCGGCTCTGCCTTCTTCGAGTTGGCCAATGTGCCCTACAACGCCATGCTGCGCCAGGTATCCACTCCGGCGACGGTCGGCCGGGTCTCCGGATTCGGTTGGGCGATGGGCTATTTCGGCGGCATTCTGCTGCTGTTGATCTGCTACCTCGGTTTCATCGCCGGCGACGGCGACAATCGCGGACTGCTCGGTGTGCCCACCGACGACGGACTGAACATTCGACTTGTCGCGATGCTGGCGGCGGTGTGGTTCGCCGCCTTCTGCCTTCCCGTGCTCTTCGCCGTGCCGGAACTGCCGCGCACCACCGCCGATCCGGGCGCGGCCAAGGCCGGATTCTTCGGTTCCTACCGGGTGCTGTGGCGTGACCTGCGCGAGCTGTGGTCCGTCGATCGCCGCACCGTGGGCTTCCTGGTGGCCAGCGCGATATTCCGGGACGGGCTCGCCGGGGTCTTCACTTTCGGAGCGGTGCTCGCCGTTCGCGTATACGGCATCGCCGATTCCGATGTGCTGCTGTTCGGTATCGCCGCGAATGTCGTCGCGGCCCTTGGTGCGATCGTCGCGGGTCGTTTCGACGACCGCATCGGCCCGAAGATCGTCATCGTCGTTTCTCTTGTCTCGATGCTCATCTGCGGTGCGGCGTTGGTCGTGGTGTCCGGGCCGCTGATGTTCTGGATCTTCGGTCTGTCGCTCACCGTCTTCGTCGGCCCAGCGCAGGCCTCGGCCCGGTCTTTCCTGACCCGACTGGCCCCACCCGGCCGCGAGGGCCAGATGTTCGGCCTCTACACCACCACGGGCCGAGCCGTCTCCTTCATGGCCCCAACGCTTTTCGGCCTGTTCGTGTGGCTCTTCGACGCCGACCGCGCGGGCATTGCGGGTCTGCTGGTGGTGCTCGCCGTCGGACTTGCCGCGCTGTTGATGGTGCCGGGACCGGACCGAGCGGCCGGGCCCGAGCAGGCACCTGCGGGCGAGTGAGTCAGTCCTTGGTCGGCAACCACGCGCCCATGCCGAGGGCGATGAGACGGACCTGGTGGACGGTGCGGTCCACGATGGCGCGTTGGTCGCGCGGTGCGGCGGCGACGTAGGCCGCGATGCCGTCGGTGACGGTGGCGACCAAGAGGTCGGCGGCGATCTCGAGGTCGTTGGGTGGCCAGGAGTCGAGGGCGCGCAAGCGGGAGAGGTCGGCGACGAGTTCGCGGACGATCAGTTGTAGTTCCATCGCGATGGCCTGGCGTAATGTCCCCGAGCCGCCATGGCGCTCCCGGGTGAGGAAGCCGTAGATCTCGGTTTTGCCCGCGACCTGTCCGAAGACGAAACGCACTGTGTCCGACAAGCTGGCCTCGGGAGTGCGTCGCACCTCGCGCAGGGCAAGGCGCAGCGCTTTGACGCCCTCGTCGACCAGCGTCGCGCCGAGATCCTCCAGCGAGGCGAAGTGGCGGTAGAACGCGGTCGGCACGATGCCTGCCGAGCGGGCGATCTCACGCAGGCTGAGCGCGGCGAAACCGCGGTCGGCGGCCAGGGCGAGGGTGCCATCCAGTAGGGCCTGGCGGGTTCGCTCCTTGCGCTCGCCACGGGTTGCTGCCTGCTCACTCATCTCGGTGAGCATACATACGTTCACCATTCGCCCCATTCGTAGATGTTGTTCGGGTCACACGTTTTGCCGGTTGACATCGCACCCCGGTCATCAGTCACACTAGTTGAGTGTACAGACGTGCACTGAAATTAGGCCGCACGTCCCGAGGCCTGGCAAACAGGGCCCCGGCTCCCGACAAGCAAGGCACGGAGAACCGAATGGTGGATCTCGTCAACCTGGTGCAGACCCTGACCACGCCGCACCCGCTCGACCGGTATCTGGAACTCATCCGCCCGATGCTGACAACCCGGGTGATGCGGGCCGAGATCATCCACGTGCGCCGCTCGGTGCTGGGGTCGGTGACGCTGACCCTGCGCCCGACCTGGCAGTGGACCGGTCACAACCCAGGACAGTATGTCCAGATCGGCGTCGTTATCGACGGCGTCAGGCACACCCGCTGCTATTCCCCGGTGAACGCGGCCTCGCGCCGTGACCGGCACATCCAACTCACCGTGAAGGCACACCCGGAAGGGCTGGTGTCGCAGTACCTCTACCGCAACGCGCTGCCCGGCATGGTGGTCGATCTCGCGCCCGCCACGGGCGTATTCCAGCTGCCGGAGCCGCGCCCGGACCGCATACTGCTCGTCAGCGGCGGCAGCGGCATTACGCCGGTGCTTTCGATGCTGCGCACCCTCGCCGAGGAGGGCTATCCCGGTGAGGTCACCTTCCTGCACTACGCGAAATCGCCGGAGGTGCAGCCGCATCGCCCGGAACTGGCGCAGATCGAGCGGACGCACAAGAACTTCCGTGTCGAATCGCGCTACACGAGTTACGGTTCGGGCTACTTCGACTACGACGAGTTGGAGCGGGTCGCGCCGTGGTTCGCCGACGCGCAGACCTTCGTCTGCGGTCCGCCGGGACTGATGGACGCGGTGCGCAAGATCTTCGAGGCCGAGCAGCTTGCCGACCGGCTGCACACCGAGGAGTTCACCCTGTCGGTCGCGCCCGTCGAGGTGGGCGAGGCATTCGGCACCGTGAGCTTCGCGGCGAGCGGGGTGCGCGCGGAGAATGACGGCGCCGTCCTGCTCGAGCAGGCCGAAGCGGCCGGTCTGACACCGGAATATGGCTGCCGGATGGGTATCTGCTTCTCCTGCACCGCGGTTCGGCGCACCGGTTGCACCCGCAACGTGCGTACCGGCGAAACCGACAGCGATCCCGATCAGCCCATTCAGTTGTGCATCAACGCACCCGTCGGCGACGTCGAGATCGACATCTGAGCAAGAGATTTCAACGCTAAGGGGAGTAATCAATGACCATTCTGACCGAAACCAAAGACGGCCCGCTGGTACTGACCCCGGACCAGATCGAGGAACTCGGCGTCCAGCTCGACGAGCTGCGCGCCAAGATCGTCGCCGATCTGGGCGAGGGCGACCGCGAGTACATCTACTCGATCATCAAGGCGCAGCGCGGCTTCGAGGTCGCCGGTCGCGGCCTGATGTATCTCGGCTTCCTGCCGCCGTTCTGGCTGGCCGCCGTTGCCGCGCTCAGTGTGTCGAAGATCTTGGACAACATGGAGATCGGCCACAACGTCATGCACGGCCAGTACGACTGGATGCGTGAGCCCGACCTGAATTCCCGTGAGTTCGAGTGGGACAACGTCTGCCCGGGCGACCAGTGGCGGCATTCGCACAACTACATGCACCACACCTACACCAACATCCACAACAAGGACCGCGACATCGGCTACGGCATCCTGCGCGTCGATGAGGATCAGAAGTGGAATCCGCTGCGCCTGGGCAATCCGCTGTACGCCTTCGGTCTGATGATGCTGTTCGAGTGGGGCGTGATGGGCCACGACCTCGAGGTCGAGAACATCGTGCGTGGCAAGCGCACGTGGGCCGACCTGAAGAAACTGCTCAGCGGGCAGTGGCGCAAGGCTGGTCGGCAGGTGCTCAAGGACTACGTGATCTTCCCCGCGCTGTCGGGCCCGCTGTTCGTCAGCACCCTCGCGGGCAATGTCACCGCGAACCTGGTCCGCAATGTCTGGGCCTTCTCCATCATCTTCTGTGGTCACTTCCCAACCGGCGTACAGACGTTCACCGAGGAGGAGACGGAGTTCGAGACGCGCGGTGAGTGGTACGTCCGGCAGATGCTCGGCTCGGCCAACATCACCGGCAGCAAGCTGTTCCACATCATGTCCGGCAATCTTTCGCATCAGATCGAGCATCATCTCTTCCCCGACCTGCCCGCGAACCGGTATCCGGTGGTGGCGCCGGAGGTGCGCGCGCTGTGCGAGAAGTACGGTCTGCCCTACAACACCGGCTCGTTCGGCAAGCAGATCGGATCGGTCTGGGGAAAGCTATTCAAGCTCGCACTTCCGCCGTTCTTGGTCGGGAAGGACAGCACGCCCGGTGTTATTGTGATGCGACAGGGGCAGCCAACCGAAATGGGCGTGTGAATGATCGGGAAATTCGAAAGCAACAAGGATTTGATTCAAGAATTGACGACTTCCGGTGCACGACATGTCGGTAATATCGCGTCGATCATCACCGGCACCGTGCAGGACGTCACACGGGAGATCGGTGAGTGGATTACCGACGCCATCGAGATGAACGAAGCCGCCGCGGCGGCTCGGCGTGACGCCGAGGAGTTGCACGAGGACGGGCTCGCCGACGATCTACTCGCCGACGACGCCGACGTTTCTTATGACGCGGAGGTGGAACCGTCGGCGGGCCCGGCGTTCGTCGAGGCCGAAGTGGTCGAGCCGGGGACCGGCGACCTCAGGTGATCACCACATCGGCAGGCGACGCCGGTGCTCACTCACGTCGGTAATCAGATCTTTGTACCCGTCGACCAGTTCGGCCAGCCGACTCCACTGCAGGTGGGCTTCCCCGTCCAGCTGTAGTGGGTCGGCGGGTGTTTGCTTCGTCAAAGCCTGTTGTGCCGCAACCCATTTCGCAGCCATTCGATCGATGACGGCGCCGAGCGTCTCGGTGTGCAGTGAGGCGCCCGCGCGGTGCTGGATATTGTCGGCTACCCAATTGTCGATGCGATCGACCAGATCCGCGCGGCGTCCGTCGAGGTCCTCGACCAGCTGGGTGCACGCCGCGACCCGCCCGCTGGATGCGTCGGGTGCGTGTGCGGCTCGGGCGGCGCGCTGCCTGCGTTCATGGCATTCGACGAGCTCGTGGGCCGCATCGAGTACCTGATGTTGTCGGCGGTGCGGATTGTCGGGTTCACGGAATGTGCGTAGTAGCGCCAAGGGTGGCGGCAGCTCTCCGGATTCGGTCCGGTGTTCTAGGTATTCGGTAGGCATGATGCGTACCCCTGCGGTAACGATGCGATTTGGATGCGCCAGGGCCGAGGGGGATTTCAGGGAGGGGCACCCCTAGGCTCCGGCGCAGACCCGCGCCCGGAGCGTCACCCCCAAAGGTCCACCAACACGGCAAAGAAACCGGGAAATCCGCGACGATGCGATGAGGAAGACAGCCCGAGAAATCGGGACTCTTTCAGGAAAGCGCGATAGTCGGATCGGCGCAATAGTGTGGTGCGAAAATAGATAACCTGCCTGGTAATCGTTATGGTCCGTTACGGACCGGTCACATGAATGGCACCGTCGACGCCGTGGAGAAATCTGGGAGCGCATGGGCAGCAATCTGTTCCGGCGCGGCGGCTGCACAGCGCCCTTTCATCCGCTAGCCTCGGTGTTCGTGCCTGCCTATGTGTCCTCACCCGAGTTGACATTCGGCTTCATGTTCGCCCTGGAAGACCCCGAGCGAATTGCGGAGGTCGTACGAACTCTCATCGTCCGAAAGACCGTGTCGGTGTTTCGACTCGCGCGACTGTCCGATGACGACGGCCCACCCGAACGCTATGTCGTGAACTGGGCTGCCATTCCACAGATTTCGATCACAACCAGTGCTCCGGAACCGGACGAGATGGCGGCTGACCGCACCATGTTGGTGAATGCCTTCCTCGGCGAGGAAGGGGAAGTGAGTCTGTACTCGGCGACGGGGCAAGCGCCGAGCTGATCCGCTCGACCTCCATGTTTGAAATGCTCTCTCTTCAAACCCCGCCCCGGGCACGTTGCGCCCGGGGCGGTTTGCGTTCGCGATGCGGATGCTCAGGCGACCGGCACCGGTGCGTCCAACCGTCCGGACCGCGCGAGCCCGTACAGACCGGTCGCCGATGCCGCGCCGATCGCGATCAGCCCGGCCCACGCCAGCGAGCTCATACCCACGGCACGGGCCGCGTCCATGATCGTCCCGGTACCGAGATTGCCGAGCAGGATGCCGATCCCGACGATCGTGTTGTAGCAGCCGTAGTGGGTGGCGACCAGGCGATCTCGACACAGCGCGACCACCGTGTCCATCTCGAACGGAAACACCGCCGCCGCACCCACGCCGAGCAACGCCGCCGTGACGAGCAGCGCACCGACGGCCGTCCAGCCGCCAAGGCCGGTGCCGGGCACCAGCAGCAGCGGGACGAACGCGGCCGCCAGTATCGACATGCCGAAGACCAAACTGTATGGACGGCCCCAGCGTTCGGTGAACCAGCGGGTGATGCGCAGCTGCCCGGCGATCGCGATCACGCCGGACACCACGAAAACCACCGTCATCAACGCGGCGGCCGAATCGGACCCGACGATCCGGGCGGCCTGCATCGGCAGTGCCAGATAGACCTGGAACGACAGCACGTAGCAGCCGATCATCGCCACCGCGAAGAGCAGGAACGGACGATTCACCAGCACCACCCGCCAATCATCGAGAACCGTCGTGGCGTTCGGCCCGGCCCGATGCTGTGGCAGCGCGCCGAGTTGGGCGAGGGTGAGCACACCGAACACCACCGCGGCCCCCGTCGCGGTCGCCCGGAAATCGAAGGCCATCAAGGCGAGACCGACGATCGGGCCGAACAGGATGCCCGCCTGATAGAAGATGTTGAACACCGCGAACGCCTCGATCCTGCGCTCGGCCGAGTCCACCGCCAGATAGGCCCGCACCGCCGGATTGAACAGCGCGCCCGCGAAACCGGTCGCCGCCGAGGCGATCAGCAGTGCCGACAGGGAATCGGCGAAAGCGAGCAACGCGAAGCCGCCGGTACGCAGCAGGCATCCGGCCACGATCAGCGGCTTGTACCCGAGCCGGTCGGCCAGGGTGCCGCCGATCAGGAACATGCCCTGCTGGGAGAAGTTCCTGATGCCGAGCACCAGCCCGATCGCCCAGGCGGCCAGTCCGAGCGGACCGGCCATATACCCGGCCAGATACGGCATCAGCATGTAGAAGCCGACGTTGATCGCGAACTGGTTGACCATCAACATCCGGCTCGGCCGGTTGAAGGACCGGAAGGTGGCGTACACGCCGGTCACGGGCCGACCTCCGGCGCTGTCTCTGCGATGTGCGACCGTTGCGCCTGATCGGTAGGTGCCGGCCTCGCGTGGCGCGCGTCCGGATCGGTGTCCGAGTGTGACTGCGGCACAGTGGGATCGCCGGTCCCGTCCCGGTTCTTGGGATCGACGACGGTGGTGCAACGGGTCCACGAGTCGAGGACCACGGCGCTCGGATGGGCGATGGTAACCGGCTCATTCGGCGGTTCGATGCCGAACAGTCCATGTTCGCGGCAATATTCATCGTTGTAGACGGTGTCGAAATAGCGCAGTGGTCCATCCGGGAAGACGGCGGCTATCCGCACGTCCGCGTCGCTGGTTCGGGCCAGCCAGCCTGCGACGAGCGCGACCGCGCCGACGCTCCAGCCGCCGCTCGCGTGATGCGTCGCGGCCAGCGTGCGGCACGCCCATACAGCCTCGGCCGGTGCTACCCAATGGATTTCGTCGAATGCCGGATAGTCGACATTGTCGGGATGGATGCTGGAGCCGAGGCCGCGCATCAGTCGATGTCCCGCCGGTTGCCCGAAGATGGTGGACGCGACGGTGTCGACGCCGATCAGTCGCAGCCGGGGAAAATATCGGCGCAGCACCTTGGCGATGCCCGCGGAATGCCCGCCGGTACCCACCGAGCACACCAGTGCATCCACCCTGCCGAGCTGTGCGACCAGTTCCATGGCGAGGGGCTCGTAGGCTTCCTGGTTGTCGGGGTTGCGGTATTGGTCGGGGCACCAGGCGCGCGGATCGTCGGCGAGTAGTTCGGTGACGCGGTCACGCCTGGCCTGCTGCCAGCCGCCAGCCGGATGAGGCTCGCTGACCATCTCCACGCGTGCGCCATAGGCGGCCAGCATGTGCCGCATGAGCGGTTCCAGGCCGGGATCTGTGACAAGGGTGACTGGATGCCGATGCTCTATGCCCGCCAGCGCCAGCCCCAAACCCAGGGTGCCGCTGGTGGATTCGATGATCTGCGCGCCCGGTGTCAGCTCACCGCGTGCGGTGGCGCGCGCCACCATGTGCAGGGCGGTGCGGTCCTTCATACCGCCGGGATTGGCGCCCTCCAGCTTCGCCCAGAACCCGCGGCCGTGCGCCGATGCGGGTGCGGGAGTGAGTGGTTCGGTGATCCAGAGGACAGGTGTGTTGCCGACCATGGTGGCAGGGCGTTGGCAGCGATTCGCCGTCGTCAACAGACTTGCCGGACTCGGCAGCGGGGTTGGGTCGGTCGGGAGAGCGGGCGCGCGCAGAGCTTGCGCGCGCACAGCCAGGTGCTGCATGGGAATCGTCGATTCTCTTCGGTCGCTGGTAGACAGCGAGCAGGTGTGAGTGCGGGAAGCGCACGAACACCGGCCGGGCCCCGGCAAGCTCCGGCCTGACGCTGGCCGATCAGATCCTGGCGATGCCGATTCGAACGAGAAGGTCCTTGCCTCGACGGCTGGGCAGCAGGCGCGGCGGCGCGCGTAACCCGCCGCCGAGCGCGGCGGGCAGCGGCAGTACGAATACCAGCGTGGCGGCGAGGATCAACAGGCCGAGCATCGGCGACGTGCCGCGGGGCAGCGTGACCACGACCGCTTCGTTCGCCAGATGCTGGTCCGGTGCCGCGGCGTGCTGGTGCCGATCGATCTGGAACTGGGCGGACACGGATGAAAGTACTGTCGGACCAGACGATTCGATGTGCGCGTGAGTGGCACCGGCGGGTGGGAAGAGGTGACATTCCGGCAGCGCCAGCGTCAGCGCCCAGAGGACGAACGCGAAGGCGACGATCACCCGGATTCCCGGGAAACGCACCATGCTGAACGTCACGGTTCCCGATACTACAAGCCACTCCGTGGTGTCACGGGCACAGCCGTAGTCACCGATGGGGACCATGCGGCGTAGGGGCGGCCACGCCCGGGTGGGGGATTCCGTTGGCGTGTCGGTATCTGAACGTTTCACGGGCGGTTCGCTCATACGGGACAATTAGGACATTCCGCAACCCTATCCGTTGCGTGTGTCGAAGCACCCGAAGGAGCGTCGATCATGGAACCCGAAAATCCTGTCGATCTGGGGAAGTCCGTCAATCCGGTTCGTGTCAGAGGAGACCTCGACCCCGCGTTGTCGCGGTGGATGTGGTTGGTCAAGTGGATCTTGGCTATCCCGCATTACATTGTGCTGTTCTTCCTGCACATCGCCTGGGCCGTTGTCACGGTGATCGCGTTCTTCGCGATCCTTTTCACCGGGAAGTATCCGCGTGGAATGTTCGATTTCAGCGTCGGCGTGCTGCGCTGGGGCTGGCGGGTGGCCTTCTACGCATGGTCCCCTGTCGGCACCGACAAGTACCCGCCGTTCAGCCTCCAGTCGAGCGCTGACTACGCGGCCGATGTCGAGGTGGACTACCCCGAGCGACTGCATCGCGGCCTCGTCCTGGTGAAGTGGTGGTTGCTCGCCATTCCGCACTACCTGCTGATTTCGGCGTTCGTCGGTGGTGGATACATGGCCTTCGGAGACGACTACGGCGTCTCGTGGATGCCACTGTTGTCGGCCCTCACCGTGATCGCGGTGGTGGCACTGCTGTTCACCGCGGTGTACCCGAAGGGTTTGTTCGACTTCGCGATGGGAGTCAACAGGTGGGTGCTGCGGGTGGCGGTCTACAGCTCACTGATGCGTGACGAGTACCCGCCGTTCCGGCTCGATCAAGGCGCGCGGGAGGCCGAAAACAACTGAACGCCACGGCGACAGAGCCGGGCATCGAGGGGCTACCAGTCGGCGGATTCGTAGATCCGCCGGACCACACCCTCGATGTCCGGCTCTTCGATGGAGAGGTCACGAACCTCGGCGCGGTCGGATACCGCCGCGAGAAGCTGCGCGGCCGTTGTCCTTTCGGCGTCGAAGGCCAGCCGCTGGCGCATCCCGTCGCCCTCGCTGCTCAACAGTTCGGCGCCGGGGAGGTCGTCGAGGTCGCAGGTCGGTGCGGCCAGGTCGACGGCAAGCACGCGCCGAGCGCCGACCCGGACCGCGAGTCCGTTGACCGTACCGTCGTAGACCAGGCGGCCGCCGTCGACGACGAGGACGCGATCACAGAGTCGTTGGATATCGCCCATGTCATGGGTGGTCAGCAGCAGTGTGGTGCCGCGGTCGACGCGTTCGGCGCGGAGGAACTCGCGTAGGCGCTGTTTGGACAGCACGTCGAGGCCGATGGTCGGCTCGTCGAGGATCACCAGTTCGGGGGAGTGCAGCAGCGCGGCGGCGACCTCGGCCCGCATCCGTTGCCCCAGCGACAGCTGACGCACCGGTGTGTCGAGCGTTTCGGCCATCTCGAGCTGCTCGACCAACTCATGCGTGCGTTTGCGTGCGACGTCGGGTTCGAGCCGATGGATCGCGGCCAGGATCGAAAACGATTCGCGCAGCGGCAGATCCCACCAGAGCTGGGAACGCTGCCCGAACACCACTCCGATGCGGGCGGCCAATTCGCGACGCTGCCGGACCGGTTCCAGGCCGCAGGTGCGCACCGTGCCCGCGGTGGGGACCAGGATGCCGGTCAGCATCTTGATGGTGGTGGATTTGCCCGCCCCGTTTGCCCCGATATAGCCGACTGCCGCGCCGCGCTCGATGCGGAAGGTCATCCCGTCGACGGCGGTCAGTTTTTCGCGCTGTCTTCGCCATCGGTGGCCATTCTTGCGATGCAGAATGAATTCCCTTGTCAGGTTTTCGATATCGATGATCGCTTCCGGTAATTCGGTTTTCCCCACGCTTACCCGCCGCCTCCCTGATAGTGCCGAGTGCCGATCCGCCACAAGCCGAGCGCGAGCAGCCATACCCAGATCGCCGCAAGCGGAGCCAGCCACGCTAGCCAGGATGGCAGTAGCGGTGGTCCCGGCATGCCGAGTAGCGCGATTGTCGGCAGGTAAGCCGTGAACGAAACAGGGATGGCGAATCCGAACAGCAGCCGCAATGGCGTCGGGAATACCGACGCTGGTTGCATGGCGGCGAACGATCCGCCATAGGTGAAGCTGTTGGTCAGTTCGGATCCGTCGATCAGGAAGAACTGTGCGCCGGCGGCGCACACGAACAGGCCGCCGAACACGGCGATCCCGCTGGTCAGCGTAGTCGTCAGAAGCACGAATGTGTCAGGGCCCCAGGATATATCGTTGCGGATAAGACCGAGGCCGAGCACGATGATCGCGACCGACGCCCGAGCAAGGCGGCGCAGCGATATGTCACTGGTGATCAGTTGCAACAGCAGCGGCTGTGGTCGCAGGTAGTAGGCGTCGATCGTGCCCATTCGGATCAGCACCGGCAGCGAATCCAGGTGGCCGAACAAGACCTGCGCCAGCGCGAAGCAGGTGTTGCTGAGCCCGAACAGCAGCAGCGCGCCGTCGAGGTCGAGCCCGCCGAGTATTCGGACATTGTGGAAGATGACCCACACCTCGGCGAACTCGACCAGTCCGATCAGGAACGCGCTGAATATTTCGGTGGCAAAGGACAATCGGTATGTTTGCTGGGCTCGGATCCTGGACGCGAGTACGGCGGCATACGGGGTGTACCAGGCGCCTACCGGTGCGGGCATGAGCGGTGGCTCAGCCACCTTGCACCTCCAGCCTGCGACGTCCCGCCGCGAGCAACACCCGGCCGACCGCACCGATAAAGAGCACCCAGAACATTTGTGCGGCAATGACGGTCACCGACTCGGTTCCGGTAATTCGGCCCGACAGGATGTCGATCGGAGACTGCAAAATCGACGGAAACGGCGTGACATCTGCGATGGTGCGCAGCCAGTCCGGGAACATGTGCACCGGCACGAACAGTCCGGCCAGAAATGTGCCGCTGATCTGGTACAGCACGCGCAGACCGCGCGTTTCCACCACCCAGAATCCGATCAACCCGACGGCGAACAAACATAGGAACGACAACGTAACCGCGAGCAGCACACTGAAAAACCCCAGCAGGTAGGGGCCGGGGGTGTTCGGCATGGTCAGCCCGAATGTCAGCACCCCCACCAGTACGCTCGGGATGCCGCGCGGCAGTATGGTGGCCGCGGCCCGGCCGAGATCAGCGGCCAGATAACCGAATTGGACATCGACAGGTCGCAAGAAGTCGATCGCGATATCGCCATTCTTGACCCGTTCGACGAGTTCCAAAGGTGGGCCCATGAATTGGGTTGCGCCGAGCATTCCCTGCGATAGCCAGACATATGCGCCGATCGAGCCCTCGTCGTATCCACCGAAGCCATCCGAGGCGCGGACCGCTGCCATCATCACCGCGGCACGGACGAACCCGAACACGCAGTTCGTGAACAGCCCAGCGAACATCGCGAGCCGGTACTGCGACTGCCGCCGGAAACCCGCGCCGGCGAGGCAAAAGTAGACCATCCCGCCCCGCCGAAGGTGCACTGCCGCGGCAAGCCAACGTTCCCCCTCCGCACTTGCACGCACAAACAGTCAACTGTAGAGGGGGCGAGCGGACGCGCGGAAGCCCTCCACGCGATTTTCGGAAAAGTGCTACGTACTCGGTGCCGCAGTGTTAGAAACGCAGTCACTTCAGATTTGCCGCCACGTCCATCCGGCGGAGCTGTTCGCGCACGACGGGAAGGATCGTCGATGACTGTGTCCACCGCTGGCGACTGCTTGCAGGTCGGTCGAAACAGCACCGCTGGCGACTGCTTGCAGGTCGGTCGAAACAGCACCGCTGGCGACTGCTTGCAGGTCGGTCGAAACAGCACCGTTTTCGAGGAGCTCGAGTCGAATGTCCGCGGGTACTGCCGGGCATGGCCGACGGTGTTCGACACCGCGAGCGGAGCCTGGTTGCGCGACGAGAACGGTAAGGACTACCTGGACTTCTTCGCGGGCGCGGGCGCACTGAATTACGGCCACAACAATCCGGTTCTGAAGAAGGCACTGATCGACTACCTCGCGGGCGACGGCATCACCCATGGGCTCGACATGTCCACGGTCGCCAAGCGCGGACTGCTGGAGACCTTGCGCGACACCGTCTTCTCGCCGCGCGGACTGGACTACAAGGTGCAATTCCCCGGGCCCACCGGCGCCAACGCGGTGGAGGCCACGCTGAAACTGGCCCGCAAGGTCACCGGCCGCCAAGGCATCCTCAACTTCACCAATGCTTTTCACGGCATGTCGCTCGGCGCGCTTTCGGTGACGGGGAACGCCGCGAAGCGGGCCGGGGCCGGCGTGCCGCTGGTACACGCGACGCCGATGCCCTATGACGGATACCTCGACGACGCCGACAATCTGCGCTGGATGCGCCGTGCCATCGACGATCCCTCCTCGGGCCTCGACATGCCCGCCGCGGTGATCGTGGAGACGGTGCAGGGTGAGGGCGGGGTCAATGTGGCTGGCGCGCAATGGCTTCGGCAGCTGGCCGAGCTTTGCGCGACGCGTGGCATCATGCTGATCGTCGACGACGTCCAGATGGGCTGCGGTCGGACCGGCCCGTTCTTCTCCTTCGAGATCGCGGGCATCACCCCCGACATAGTGACCATGTCCAAATCGATCGGTGGCTATGGCTTGCCGATGGCGCTGGTGCTGTTCAAACCGGAACTCGATCAATGGGCGCCCGGCGAGCACAACGGCACCTTCCGTGGCAACAACCCTGCTTTCGTCACCGCCAGAGTGGCATTGGAGCACTACTGGTCCGACAGTGCTCTGGAACAAGCTGTCTTGGCCAAGGGGGAGCGAACGGCGCTGGCGCTGGCCGAGTTCGCCGCCGCCTTCCCGGGCGTCTCGACTCGCGGGCGCGGGCGCGGTCTCGTGCACGGGCTCGTGTTCGAGGAGGCGTCACGTGCGGGCAAGGTGAGCCAGCTCGCCTTCGAGCACGGACTGCTCGTCGAAACCTCCGGCGCGGCCGACGAGGTCGTGAAACTACTACCGCCGCTGACCATCACCGACGACGAACTCGACCACGGCTTGGCGCTGCTTGCCGGAGCGGTCGAGGTGATCTGCGGCTGAGCGGGATCAGTCGAACGGGGATTTATCGACTGAGCAACCGGTGTGCTCCGGCGGTAATAAGCCCGAGAACAGATATTCGCGTTTGACTTGTTCCGCGCAGGTGCTCTGCACGTACATGCTGCTGTGGCCCGCGCCCTCGACCACAACGACCTGGGCCTGTGCCAATTCGGCCGCGCCCGCGTAGGCGCCGCGCAACGGTGTTGCCGGGTCCATTCTGCTGTTGAGCACGAGAATCGGTGCGGCCGTTCGGCGATTCCACGGTCCGGTGTACCGGTCGGCGTCGTGGCCGTGCCAGAACGCGCAAGGGGTCGCGTTGAATACGCCGATGCGTCCGAAGTGCTCGACCCGCTGGTTCTCCGACACTGCCGCGCGGCTGTAGGCGGCGGTATCGGTCGGGACCACCGAGTCACTGCACTGGATGGTGTAGAACGCCTCTGTGCGATTGGCAAGATAGGTTTCCTGGTCCGCGACCTGCCGCAAGCCGGGCAGGGTGGTCCCGGTATCGAACAATCTTTGTAGCAGGATGGCGAGGTCGGGGAAGTCCGACGGCTTCGACAGCTCGGCCGCCGCGTCGATGACCGCTGAATACGTCCATGTCCGGCCGTCGAGCTCGATGGGGGCCAGGCGTGCCCGCGCGGCGAGCACCGTCCATTTGAGCCTGGGATCACCGGAGGAGAAGGCGCAGCGCGGTCCGGCGGCCGAACATGCGTGCAGGAACGCGTCGAAGGTCGCGGCGATGCCGCTCGCTACATCCTGTCGGGTGTCGAGCGGAACGGTCTTGCCCTCGCCGCCATGGCCGTTGGTGTTGCCCTCGAAGTCCATCGATCCGTCGAACACCAATGCCCGCACTCGGCTCGGGAACATGTTCGCGTAGATCGCGCCGAGTTGGGTGCCGTAGGAAATGCCGTGGTAGGTCAATGCGGGATCGCCGACCGCGCGGCGCAGCAATTCCAGGTCGCGCGCGGTGTTGGCGGTCGAGGCGTGGTCCAGGATCGGGCCTGCGAGTTGGCTACAGCGGTCGGCGAGTTCGGCGGAACTGGCGAAAAATGGTGCCTCGCCGCCCGCGTCGATGGGCATGTCGGGAATTGATCCGAGGAAGGCCAGTTGTTGTTCCTCGTTCGGAAAGCATCGCGCGGCCGCGCTGCGTGCCACCGATCGCGAATCCCAGGAGACGATATCGAACCGTGCCCGTAGCTCATCGGAGAACAGCCACGGCCACCGCGCCCGCTCCCGCAGCCGGTCGACGCCGGACGGGCCCGGTCCGCCGAAGTTGACGAACAAGGTGCCGATCCGCCTGCTCGGATCGGTGGCGGGCAGTTCGATAGTCGCCAACTCGATCTGGTCGCCACGGGGCAGGTTGTAGTCCAGCGGTACCTGTGCGGAGGCGCATCGGAAGCCGTCTTGGCAATCCGACCATGACAACGTGGGGGTGTCCGCTGCTTCGGCGAGGCGGTCGAGGTAGGGGTCCGCGCCGTCATCCGCCGCTGCCGCCATCGGTACGCCGAGCACACTTGCCGCGAGGGCAAGCGCGATGAGGGTGGCTCGGATTCGGCGAGATCTGTTGCGCGCCAAGAGTAGAGCCAATCGAACGCCTCCCGCGCACAGTCAACCGAGTCCGCCGCATCCTGCCAGTTGGCAGGTGTCGGTATGTTCCCACCAATGGAAACTATTCCATGGTGTGCCGAAACATCCTGATGCACTTCAACGTCGAGGCGCAAAGCCAGAACTGGCGAGCGGCGACTGAATCCGTGCGGACGTATGCTTCAAGTATGACCGCAGACAACAGCGGTACGCCTTCGGCGGGTACGCAGGTCCTCACGGCATGGTTGCAAGCCACACGGGCCATGAACCGTGCTGTGCGGCAGGAGGCTTCGGCGTTGACGCGATCATGAATATGACCGATCGGCGACTTGCCGACACCTTCGTGGTACTCGCGGGGACGTTGCGTGACTCTTACGACATCCCGACCTTCCTGACCACGCTCGCCGACCGCAGCTTCGATCTGCTCGGTGTCGGGGCGGCGGCGGTACTCATCGAGGGAGAGCGCAAGGCTCCGCAGACGGCCGCGGCCGACCCACGCCTTGCTCAGCTGGAGCTGGATGCCGCGGGATGGAAAGAAGGTCCCGGCACCGACTGCCACCGCACGGGTACGCCGCTAGCCGGCACCGCGCTCGGGGGACCGGTTCCGAGACACCGTTGGCCGCGATATGCCCCTAGGGCCGAGGAATTGGGCTACACCCGAGTCGCGGCGTTGCCTTTGCGTCATCAGCGCGAGTCCGTCGGGGCGCTGGTTTTGCTGTGGTCCGGTGCCGATTCGCTGGATCCGGATGCGTTGGCCCTCGGCCAAGCCTTGGCGGACGCCGCCGCCATCGCACTGATTCGCGAGCGCGAGTTGAACGACCGGCGGAAGCGGACAACTCAACTCGAGGGCGCCCTCAGCAGCCGCGTCGTCATCGAACAGGCCAAGGGCATCCTCTCCGCTCGTCGGGCGATCACGATGACAGCGGCCTTCGACCTCCTGCGCGGCTACGCCCGATCTCACCAACGGTTGCTGGTCGACGTGGCGCTCGAGGTCGTGCAGGGGCGGCTGAGTCTTGAATAGCGCGCCTTGCGCGTGACTCCGCGTTGATTGATACGCCGCCAATTGGGTACACCTAGTCGAGACAATGCGTGAGCAACCCCCTCGCACACTGCTCGAGGCCTTACGACTGGAGATCCGTTACGGCACGAACGTCAACCGTGCGACCTACCGCGTAACGCTCGTTGCTCGGTCCGCCGCGACCGCGCGCAGGAAGACGCGGCGCGGCCGAACCGCAGTACAACGAGCAGAACCATGCGATGGGACTACGCCGCCGCGTACCGACCGGTACAGCGGCGGCGTTCCCGTGCTCGGAGCGCCCCCGGCAGGAATCGAACCTGCGACCTAGGGATTAGAAGGCCCTTGCTCTATCCAACTGAGCTACGGAGGCAGTGGCATCCACCATTGCCGACATTGGTCGCGCTGTCCAGCAGGGCAAGTATAGCGACCGTCCAGATTGTTATGTTCTTAGTGTTAGCAACATTTCAGTCACCTCAGTCGAGTAGTGCGGCGAGTACCAGCATTCCGGCCATGATCAGTTCCAAGATCAGAAAGAACCACACCGGATAGAAGGCGGAGGGGCGTTCGAGGACGACCGACCACACCCGGCCGAACGCCATCCCGCCGAGGGCGGCCGCGACGGCGAGGCACGCTCCGTATCTCAGATCACCGACATCGGCGGCGGCGAGCCCGAGGACCACGGCGATGGCGATGCCGAAACCGCCGTAGACCGCACGCACCTCGGCGCGGGCGTCGGGACGATCAGCAAGCAGCCCGAGCGGATCGACCAGCTGGCTGGGCCGTAGCAGCCCGTAAATTCCCATGCCGGCGAAGAACAACGCCACCACGGCAATAAACACGATCGACATCGCACCTCCGGTTCGCGGCCCACAATATCGGCCCAAACCCAACCGGGCCACGTTATACCGGCCGAACTACGCTCAGTCGTATGTCGTCACCGCAGGACCCGCCACTAGAACTCGATGTCGAGACAGGCAAGTCGGGTTCCGGGGCGACCTTCGCGATGTTGACCGCGCTGGCCGGTGCGTGCGCGGCGGTACTCGCCGCACTGGTGGTCGGACTGTCCGCGGCGCAGGCGCTGAGCCTGCTCGGCATTCCCGATCCAGGACCGCTGACCACCTACGGCCTACCGGCGGTCCGCGCGCTCGCCGACCTCGCCGCGGCGCTAACCGTCGGCTCGCTGCTTTTCGCGGCGTTTCTGGTGCCGCCGCAGGCCGATGGCTTGCTGGATGTCGGCGGATATCGCGCCGTGCGTCGCGCGTCGAATTTCGCCGTCGTCTGGGCGTGTTGTGCGGCGGTGCTGATCCCGCTGACCGTCTCGGATACGACCGGGCAGCCGGTCGGCGAGGTCTGGCGGCCCGACCAGCTGTGGCAGGCGATCGGCCAGGTCGACCTGGCCGGGGCCTGGCGAACCACGGTGGTATTCGCGCTGATCGTCGCGGTCGGCTGCAGGCTCGCACTGCGCTGGGGCTGGGCCCCGGTGCTGTTCGGCGGCGCGATCCTGACCATGATGCCGCTGGCGCTGACCGGACATTCGTCCTCGGGCGGCGCGCACGACCTCGCGACCAACAGCCTGATCCTGCATCTGGTTTCCGCCGCGGTGTGGGTCGGCGGATTGTTCGCGGTGCTCGCCCACGCCATGCGCGCCGGCGCTCACACCGATGTCGCTGCCCGGCGGTTCTCCATCACCGCGACGATCGCGTTCGTGACGATCGGCCTGAGCGGGGTGATCAACTCTTGGGTCCGCGTGCCGACCCTCGGTGACCTGTTCAGCACCACCTACGGGCGGTTGGTACTCGCGAAGGTCGCAGCCCTCGTCGTGCTCGGCGTATTCGGCTATCTGCAACGCCGTGCCTCGCTGCCCGCGCTCGCCGCGAACCCGCGTGACCGCGCCGCGCTGATCCGCTTCGGTGGGGTCGAGGCGCTGATCTTCGCCGCGACCATGGGCCTTGCCGTCGGCCTCGGTCGCACACCGCCGCCACCGCCGATATCGGTGCCGACACCCGCCGAAGTGGAGCTCGGTTACAACCTGGCCGGGCCACCGACGACCGCGCGATTGCTGTTCGACTGGCGCTTCGACCTGATGTTCGGCACGCTGGCCATCGTGCTCGCGGTGCTGTACCTACTCGGGGTGCGACGGCTGCGTGCCAGAGGGGACGCCTGGCCGGTCGGCCGAACCATTGCCTGGATGTCCGGGTGCGTGGTGCTGCTGTTCGCCACGTCGTCCGGGGTCGGGCGCTATTCGCCCGCGGTGTTCAGCGTGCACATGGGCCAGCACATGGCGTTGTCGATGCTGGCGCCCATCCTGTTCGCGCTCGGCGGCGGTGTCATGTTGGCACTGCGCGCGTTGCCGCCGGCGGGGCGCGGTGGGATCCCTGGGCCGCGGGAATGGATCCAGGCCGCGGTGCACAATCCGGTGTCGCGCCTTCTGACACACCCGATCGTCGCGTCGGTGATCTTCGTCGGCGGTTTCTACGCGCTGTACATGGGTGGCATTTACGACTCGTTCGTCGACTCGCATGCCGCGCACCTGTTGATGAACGCGCACTTCCTGTTCAGCGGTTACCTGTTCTATTGGGTGGTAGTCGGCATCGATCCCAAGCCGCGTCAGGTCGAACCGCTGACCAAGCTGGGCATGGTGTTCGGCTCGCTGCCCTTCCATGCCTTCTTCGGTATCGCGCTGATGAGCATGACCACCGTGATGGGTGGGTGGTTCTTCCGCAGCCTCGGTCTCGGCTGGAACAACGATTTGCTCGGGGATCAGCGCACCGGCGGTAGCCTGGCATGGGCCAGCGGTGAGGTGCCGCTGGTCGTAGTAATGCTTGCGCTGCTCATCCAATGGTCGCGCAGCGATGCGAAGCTCGCCAAGCGGACCGACCGGGCCGCCGACCGGGATAATGAGGCGGACCTCGGCGCGCACAACGCGATGTTCGCCGAGCTGGCCAAACGTGACCGAGAGGTGCGCAAGTGAGTGAGCGGGCTTTAGTCGAGCCGCAGCACCGAACGTCTCGGCGGGTGTACCGGTCGGATGTCCGTGCCGCGCGGAAGCGACTGGCGGGACAGATTCGCAAGACGCCGGTCTTCCACACCACGGTGGCGGGTCCGCACGGGCCGGTGCCGGTGACATTGAAACTCGAATACCTCCAGCACGGAGGCACATTCAAGGTTCGGGGCAGCCTCAATGCCCTGCTCGAGTCCGGCACCGACACCGAACAGGTGGTCATCGCCTCCGGTGGCAACGCGGGTATCGCCGCCGCGCTCGCTTCGGCGCGCCTCGGTAAGGCGTGCACCGTTGTCGTCCCCGAGTCCGCGCCGCACACCAAGGTTGCCGCGATGTGGTCCTATGGCGCCGAAGTGTTGTGGCATGGAACCACCTACGCCGAGGCCTACTCGTACGCGACCGACCTGGCCACCGAACGCGCGGCCTTGCAGCTGCACGCCTACGACCTGCCCGCCGTTGTCGCGGGCGCGGGCGTGGTCGGCCTGGAGCTGGAGGAGCAGGTGCGTGGACGGCCGCCCGTGCTCGTCGCGGTCGGCGGCGGCGGGCTCGTCGCCGGGATCGCCACCGCGCTCGGACGCCGCCAGCAGGTTATCGGCGTCGAGCCGGAAGGTATCCCCATCTTGCATGCGGCGCTCACCGCGAATCGTCCGGTGGATATCGACGTGTCGAGCATCGCCGCGGACTCGCTGGGTGCCACCAGGATCGGTGACATCGGCCTCGACATCGCGCGTCGCTACGACGTGCGCTCGGTACTGGTCACCGACGACGCCATCGCGACCGCCCGCGAGTACCTGTGGCGGGAGTTCCGGGTCGTGGTCGAACTCGCGGGTGCGACCGCCTTGGCCGCTGTGCAGAGTGGGGCCTACATCCCCGCGGACGGCGAACGCCCGGTAGTCGTGCTGTGTGGGGCGAATACGGATCTAGCCGTTCTGTAGCTCGCCGCAAAGGCGTGATCGCCGATGCGGTGGCCTCGCGCGGGCTGCGGTCGTCGTGGTCGGTACCAGCGTGTCGGGAGCGCAGGACCAGGCGTGCGATCGGAACCGCCTGAAGTGGCCGTTGTCCACATCCGGGATTGTTGTCCACACCTGCGGAATCGGGGGGCCTCTACGGGCTGGGATCGGTCAGGCTGGAGGTGCCCTCCTGGCGGGGGGAGGAAGCACCCGAGGCGGCTCGTCGAGGGGCGGAACATGAAGGGGCGGAACCATGTACGAGGCAATGGCAACGGTGATCGGCACTGTGGTCACCCATCCGGTCAAGCGGGATCTGACGAACGGGGAGCAGGTGGTCACCTTCCGGATGGCCAGCAATTCCCGCAGGCTCGACCCCGCGACCGGGGAGTGGGTCGACAGCGGGACGTTGTACCTGACGATCAGCTGCTGGCGCAGGCTGGTGACCGGGGTGGACGCGTCGATCCGCCGCGGCGATCCGATCGTCGTGTACGGCCAGCTGCGGTCGCATGAATATCGGTCGAAGGACGGCGTCGAACGGCGCGACCTCGAAATGCGCGCCAGCGCGCTCGGCCCCGACCTGGCGCGCTGCACCGCGCAGCCGATCCGTCGGACCGAAGCGGGCCGTTCATTCGGCCCGAGTAATCTTGCCCCCAATACCTGTGACCGATCGAGTGCAGAAGACTGTGCACGCGTCGACGGCGATGGGCTGGCGGAGGGCGCTACGACCATGCCTTCCGCACCGGCCCGGATCAACGAATCCGCGCCGGTAGACGCCTGACCGCACGGCCGGTATGCGCTCGACGGCAGTGGTAGCTCTGCTTCGTTCCACCAAACCCCACACCGATAGGCTTGTGTATATGGCTGAGTTCATTTACCAAATGAAGAAAGTTCGCAAGGCGCACGGCGACAAGGTCGTACTCGACGATGTCATGTTGAACTTCCTTCCAGGCGCCAAGATCGGCGTCGTCGGTCCCAACGGTGCCGGTAAATCCAGCGTGCTGAAGATCATGGCCGGATTGGATCAGCCGAATAACGGGGAAGCCTTCCTCGCTCCCGGCGCAACGGTCGGCATCCTCATGCAGGAACCGCATCTGAACGAGGAGAAGACCGTCCGCGGCAACGTCGAGGAGGGGCTCGGCGAGGTCAAGGTGAAGCTGGATCGCTTCAACGAGATCGCCGAGCTCATGGCGACCGACTACTCCGACGAGCTCATGGACGAGATGGGCAAGCTGCAGGAGTACCTGGACCACGCCGACGCGTGGGATGTCGACTCCCAGCTGGAACAGGCGATGGACGCGCTGCGCTGCCCGCCGCCGGAGGAGCCGGTCACCAACCTCTCCGGTGGTGAACGCCGCCGCGTGGCGCTCTGCAAACTGTTGCTTGCCAAGCCTGATCTGCTGCTGCTCGATGAACCGACCAACCATCTCGACGCCGAGAGCGTGTTGTGGCTCGAGCAGCACCTCGCCGCGTACGCGGGCGCCGTGCTCGCCGTTACTCACGACCGGTACTTCCTCGACAACGTCGCCGAGTGGATCCTCGAACTCGACCGCGGCCGCGCGTACCCCTACGAGGGCAACTACTCCACTTACCTGGAGAAGAAGGCCCAGCGGCTCGAGGTCCAGGGCAAGAAGGACCAGAAGCTGCAGAAGCGGCTCAAGGACGAGTTGGCCTGGGTGCGCTCGGGTGCCAAGGCCCGCCAGGCCAAGAACAAGGCTCGCCTCGGCCGCTACGAGGAGATGGCGGCGGAGGCCGATACGCACAGGAAGTTGGACTTCGAGGAGATCCAGATCCCAGCCGGTCCTCGCCTCGGCAGTGTCGTGGTCGAGGTCGGGAACCTGGACAAGGGCTACGGTGACCGCCAGCTGATCAAGGATCTGTCGTTCACGTTGCCGCGCAACGGCATTGTCGGCGTCATCGGCCCGAACGGTGTCGGTAAGACCACGCTGTTCAAGACCATCGTCGGGCTGGAGGAGCCCGACAGCGGCATCGTCCGGGTCGGCGAGACGGTCAAGTTGAGCTACGTCGACCAGAACCGGGCAGGCATCGACCCGAAGAAGAATGTCTGGCAGGTCGTGTCCGAGGGAATGGACTTCATTCAGGTCGGCAACCAGGAAATGCCTTCGCGCGCCTACGTCAGCGCCTTCGGTTTCAAGGGCCCGGACCAGCAGAAGGCCGCGGGCGTGCTCTCCGGCGGTGAGCGCAACCGCTTGAACCTGGCGTTGACCCTCAAGCAGGGTGGCAACCTGATCCTGCTCGACGAGCCGACCAACGACCTCGACGTGGAAACCCTGGGTTCGCTGGAGAACGCGCTCGAGCAGTTCCCCGGCTGTGCCGTTGTCATCTCTCACGATCGCTGGTTCCTCGACCGCACCTGCACGCACATCCTGGCGTGGGAGGGCGACAACGACAATGACGCCAAGTGGTTCTGGTTCGAGGGCAACTTCGAGGCATACGAGGCCAACAAGATCGAACGCCTCGGCCTGGAAGCGGCTCGACCGCACCGGGTGACGCACCGCAAGCTCACCCGCGACTGAGTGCGGTTCGATGGGCCGCGCCGTGGCGCGCGGCTCATCGCAGCGGTCGAGCAGAGTGGGTTGTTTCGGGCGCTCAGCCGAAGGAAATGCGGACAACACCACCACAACGGACGCGTTGTCGAAGGAAATACGGTCGGTCCGCGCGGCGAATCGGATCTGGTTAGGGTGGAGTCTGTGCATGCGAAGGCGCAGTCCGAGCACTGAGTAGGTCTTTTCGCCGACGCGGCCACATAACTTCGTCGGTCCGATCGGTTGCCGTGCCGGGATCGTCGATCACGGCAATCGAGCGGCGAACCTCGCAATAGTGGTGAACACCCTGGGATCGAAAGGGAATTCACCCCTAGCGCGTGAGTCGCAGCTACTCTCGGACCGGCGTCACTTTGGTGCGGAACCGAATCCGAGGGAGTTGGCGAAAAAATGACGGTCTCGTCCGAATTGTCCAGTGCGGCGTGGGCCGCGAGTTTGCCGCAGGAGTTGCGCGGCGACCTCGGTCCCCTCGAGGAGGCGTATTTTCGCCACGTCGACGCGGGCGATGTGGACTGCGCGATCACCGGAATAACCCAGATCTTCCGGCGGCACACGGAACTGGCGATGACCCGACCTGCCGGGCGGGCGCTGGTTCGGGTGTATCACCCGGACGACGGGTCCGGCCTCGGCGCCGCGGTGCAACTGGTCACCGACGACATGGCGTTGCTAGTGGAGTCGATCACCTCCTCGCTGAGCCGGATGGGCGTCAGCGTGAGCGAGGTGATCCACCCGATCTTCGAGGTCGAGCGCGCTGCGGACGGACGACTGCTCAGGGCGGCGCCGCATGAGGTGGACGGCAACGGTAATACCGGGTTGCGCGAATCATGGATGCACATTCAGCTGCACCCCTCGACGAGCCGGGCGCTGCTCGACCGGATCGAGGCGGCGATGCCGGACGTGGTCGCCGACGTGCGCCAGGTGACCGGCGACACCGAAGCCATTCGCGATGTGCAGAGCCAGTTGGCCGAAGACCTCGAGCTCGCGGCGAAAACGGGTACCGCACCCTTCTCCGGCACCGATCTGGTGGACTGCGCGAACCTGTTGCGTTGGTTGGCAAGTGGCAATTTCACTGTGCTCGGCTACGCCAGATACCGGCTGAGCACCTCTGAGGGCAAGGCCGTGTCGGCCCCGCTGCCCGGCACTTGCCTCGGTGTGCTTCGCCCCGATGTCGGAACCGATTTCCGGGTTCCCGTCAATGCGGGTGAGCGGCCGCTGCTGATGCTGACCCAGGGCTTGGTGCCCGCCACCGTGCATCGTTCGGTGTACCCGTACTTCGTCGGCGTCGCTGACTTCGACGAATCGGGAACCATCATCGGTGAGCATCTGTTCATCGGCGTCTTCACCGTCACCGCGGTACACGAGAACGTGCTGGACATCCCGGTCATCGAGCGCAGGGTGCGTTCGGTCATCGAGGAGAGCGGGTTCGATCTGGACTCCTTCTCCGGGCAGGCGATGCTCGAGGTCATCCAGGCGTTCCCGCGCACCGAGCTGTTCTCCTCGGATATCGAGACGATGCGCAAGACCGCGACCGCGGTGCTCAATGTCGGCCTGCGCAGGCAGGTTCGGCTGTTCCTTCGCTCGGATGGCTACGGCCGGTTCGTCGCCTGCCTGGTCTACCTGCCACGCGACCGCTACACCACGCGGGTGCGGTTGGAGATGCAGGAAATCCTGGTGCGCGAACTCGGCGGTGTCTCCATCGACTATTCGGCACGCGTCAGCGAAAGCGAGCTGGCCAGTGTCTATTTCACCGTCCGGATGCCGGAGGCGGAGTTCGGGGTGCCGCGCACCTCGGAGGCCGTTGCCGATACCTCCGAGGGCAATCGGGTGCGCATCCAGAACCTGCTGGCCGAGGCGAGCCGAACCTGGGACGATCACCTCAACGACGCGGTGAGCACCTCGACGGTATTGGATCCCGGTGTGGTCCAGCGCTATGCCGAGGTCTTCCCTGAGGGGTACAAACAGGACTTCGCACCGGACAGGGCGTTGTTCGATGTCGTCCGGCTGGAGCGCCTCTCGGAGGGCTCCATCAACCAGAACCTGTACCGCCGTCCGGGTTCGGACCCGGGTTCCTGGCGGTTCACCCTGTACATCGGCGGTACCGGAGTATCGCTGAGCCAGGTGCTTCCGGTGTTGCAGAGCCTCGGGGTGGAGGTGGTCGACGAGCGGCCCTACCGGGTACAGCTCGACGCGCAGCCCGGTGGCGATCCGGCCTTGGAACGCTGGATCTACGACTTCGGCCTCGTCGCGAGGCCCGAACTGCTGCGCAGTTCGCTGGATCGGGACCTGGACGCGGAGCTGCTGGAATCCTCCGCCAGAGTGGCGGTTTTGGAGTCGGAGGTGCGTGGGCTGCGCGAGCGATTCACCGAAGCCTTCGAAGCGGTCTGGTACGACCGCGCCGAGGCGGACGCGCTCAATGAACTCGTACTGCGCGCGCGGCTGCCATGGCGCGCGGTGTCGATTCTGCGCATGTACTCGAAGTACTTGCAGCAAGCTGACTTTCCGTACAGTCAGGCGAATATCGCAAGGGTGCTGCTGACCTACCCTGATATCGCGCGGCTGTTCGTCGACCTGTTCGCGGCGCGGTTCGATCCGGACGGCGAAGAGTCCCTGCATGCCACCGACCTGGAGACCCAGGTGCGCGGCAGGATCGATGAGGTGGTCAGCCTCGACGCCGACCGCATCCTGCGCGCCATCCTCTCGTTGATCAAGGCGACGTTGCGGACCAACTACTACGTGACCGATGCCGAAGGCATGTCGCGTTCGTATGTGTCGGTAAAGGTCGAGCCGCGCGAGATCACCGAATTGCCCAAGCCGAAGCCGCAATTCGAGATCTTCGTGTACTCGCCGCGCGTCGAGGGCGTGCACCTGCGCTTCGGCCCGGTCGCGCGCGGCGGGCTGCGCTGGTCGGACCGGCTCGAGGACTTCCGCACCGAGATCCTCGGTCTGGTGAAGGCGCAGGCGGTGAAGAACGCCGTCATCGTTCCGGTCGGCGCCAAGGGCGGTTTCGTGGTCAAGCAGCCGCCCGCGGCCACCGGTGACCCCAGCGTGGATCGACAGGCGCTGAGCGCGGAGGGTGTCGACTGCTATCGCACCTTCATCTCCGGCCTGCTCGATGTCACCGACAATGTCGACCTCGCGACCGGCGACGTGCTGCCGCCCGCAAGGGTGGTCCGGCGCGACGGTGACGACACCTATCTGGTGGTTGCCGCGGACAAGGGCACCGCGACGTTCTCCGACATCGCCAACGATGTCGCGAAGCGCTACGGGTTCTGGCTCGGTGACGCGTTCGCCTCTGGTGGTTCGGCGGGCTACGACCACAAGGCGATGGGAATCACCGCCAAGGGCGCATGGGAGAGCGTGAAACGCCACTTCCAAGAGATGGACCTCGATACTCAGACCCAGGATTTCACTGTGGTCGGCGTCGGGGACATGAGCGGTGACGTATTCGGCAACGGCATGCTGCTCTCCGAGCACATCCGTCTGGTCGCCGCCTTCGACCACCGGCACATCTTCCTCGACCCGAACCCGGACGCCGCCCGCTCCTTCGTCGAGCGGCAGCGGATGTTCGGCCTGCCACGGTCCTCGTGGGCCGATTACGACCTCTCGCAGATCAGTGCGGGCGGCGGTGTGTGGGATCGCACGGTGAAGTCCGTGCCGATCAGCCCCCAGGCGCGCGAGGCGCTCGGTCTGGCCGATGACGTCGCGGCATTGTCGCCCCCGGAGTTGGTGCGCGCGATCCTGCTCGCACCGGTCGGGCTGCTGTGGAACGGCGGCATCGGCACCTACATCAAGGCGAGCACCGAGACCAATGCCGAGGTCGGCGACAAGTCCAACGATCCGGTGCGGGTCAATGGAAACCGGTTGCGGGTCAAGGTGATCGGCGAGGGCGGCAACCTCGGTGCGACAGCGCTCGGCCGAATCGAGTTCTGCCGCAGCGGCGGCAAGATGAACACCGACGCCCTCGACAACTCGGCGGGCGTCGACTGCTCCGACCACGAGGTCAATATCAAGGTGTTGCTGGACGGCGTGGTCAGCGCGGGCCAGCTGGTCGAGGCCGAGCGCAACCCGCTGCTCGCCTCGATGACCGATGAGGTCGCGCAGATGGTGTTGCAGGACAACGTGTCCCAGAACTTCCTGATGGGCCTCTCACGCACCGAGGCACCGCGCATGCTGAATGTGCACCAACGCCTCATCGAGGACCTGCAGCAGCGCCGCGGCCTCGACCGCGAGTTGGAGGCGCTGCCCTCCGATGTCGAGATCAAGCACAGGATGGACGAGGGCTCCGGCCTTGCCTCGCCCGAGCTCGCCAATCTCATGGCGCACGCGAAACTTTCGCTCAAGGCCGATCTGCTCGACACCGATCTGCCGGACAGCACCTACTTCGCGGCCAGGCTGCCCGACTATTTCCCGACGCCACTGCGCGGCGAGTTCGGCGCCGCGATCAAGAAGCACCGACTGCGCAGGGAGATCGTCACCACGGTGCTGGTGAACGAGATGGTCGACTACGGCGGAATCACCTACGCGCATCGGCTGAACGAGGAGATCGGCGCCACCGCCACCGACGCGGTACGCGCGTTCGCGGCGACCACCGAGATCTTCGACCTGCACAACATGTGGGCGCGCATCCGCGCAGCCGACGCCTCGGTCACGGTCCGTGACGAGTTGGAGCTGGAAACCAAGCGCACCCTCGATCGGGCGTCGCGCTGGCTGTTGAGCAACCGGCCGCAGCCGATCGCGGTCGGTGCCGAGGTCAACAGGTACAGCAGGGGCGTGCGGGAGTTGGCGCCGCAGGTCCCCGGTTGGCTGCGCGGCCACCACGTCGCGACGCTGACCGATCAGTCGGCGGAACTGATCGCCCTCGGCGCGCCGACTGATCTGGCCACCGAGGTCTTCGGGCAGCTGAATCTTTTCCCGCTGCTGGATGTGTTGGATATCGCAGACATCACCGATCGTGGCGGCGACGAGGTCGGCGCGCTCTACTACGCGCTCAACGACCATCTGAAGATCGACTGGCTCTTGCAGGCCGTCAGCCATCTGGAACGCGGTGATCGCTGGCACTCACTTGCCAGGCTCGCACTGCGTGACGACATGTACGGCTCGCTGCGTTCGCTGACCCTCGACGTGCTGTCCGCCGGTGACCCGGAAGAGACCGCCGACGAAAAGATTGCATACTGGGAGTCGAAGAATCAGTCTCGGCTCGGCCGTGCCCGCGCCGCACTGTCGGAATTGTTCGAGTCCGGAACCCACGATCTCGCCACGTTGTCGGTTGCAGCGCGGCAAGTGCGAAGCATGGTGAGCGGGGTGGGCGCCCAATCGGAGGTACCACGTTGACCAGTTCGTTGAACGGAAACGGGCATGCGCCGGGGCGCGGTGTTGTTTCGAGCGACCTGCAAGCAGTCGCTAGCGGTGTTGTTTCGAGCGACCTGCAAGCAGCCGCTAGCGGTGTTGTTCTCCCTAAGCGCTTCCACGCCAAGGTAGATGTCAGGTGGTCGGACATGGACGTGTTCCAGCACGTCAACCATGCCCGGATGGTGACGCTGCTGGAAGAGGCACGGATTCCGTGGCTGTTCGAGGACGGCCGGCCGACCGCGCCGTTGCGGGAGGGCTGTGTGCTCGCCGACCTGCGGGTGCGCTACCGCGGCCAGTTGCGTCACGAGGACACCCCGCTCGATATCGCCATGTGGATCGAGCAGTTGCGCGCGGTCGACTTCACCATCGGCTACGAGGTGCGCGCGGCGGGTGCCGCACCGGACTCGCCGCCCGCGGTGATCGCCTCCACACAGATCGCCGCGTTCGATATCCAGCAGCAGCGGTTGCGCCGGATCGCCGGGGCAGAACGCGAGTATCTCGCCGAATGGCTGGCGTGAGTGACCTCGGCGTGATGTCAGGACAACGCGTGCTGGAGGTGTCCGATCCGGCCGAGCGCGAGAATCTCGCGACTTTTCTCACCAGGGCAGTTCGCCTGGATCCCGCGGCGGTGGTGCGGTTGCGCCGTCGCGGGGAACGCCTGGTGTCCGGCTGGGTAGCAACAGGTTTCGAAGCGCTCGCGGTGCGGACTGTGGTCGCCGAGCTCGGCGTCGACGATGTCACCGTCGGCGCCGATCTGGTGCTCGCGGGCCTGGCCACCGGAGGCCCGATCGACCTCGGCTATTCGATGGACTCCGCATGGCGCGGTGCCCTGCCACCCGTCGATGGCTTCGTGCACGTCGACGATGTGCCTGCCCGCACCCTGGTCGAACTCGCCGAACAGGGCGCGCAATTGGCCAAGGATCACGGCAGCAGCCACGGCCCGCCCGCCTCGCTGCTCGATCAAACGGTGCTGACGGTATCCGCGGCAGACACACACGTGGAAGTACCGATGCGAGTCGTCTTCGCCCTCACCGCAATGGATTTCATCCCGCACTCCGGTGACAAGGCCGAATCCCGGCGCATCATGCCGTCGGAGATAGTGCGCGTCCGCGCCACCAAAACCTGGCTGCGCATCGACGCGCGCTACGGCTCGGTGGCCCGCCGCACCGGCGGCCCCATTCCGCTGACCCCCAGCTGAATTTCCGCACCCCTCATCGGGATTCGCACGGTCTGTAGGCGCTCCGAACAGGATCGTCAGGTGACGCCGACCAGGCGCAGTAGCGCGGTGGTGGCCGCCGCGGCAAGGATGACCACAAGCATGGGTTGGTTGCGCCACGCGAGCAGGCCACCGACGAGAACTCCTGCGGGCAGCGCGAATCCGAGGTGGCCGGAGCCGACAGGCAGGGCGGTGATCGATACCAGCGCGGTCAGCAGGACAACCGCGCCGGTATCGAGCAATGCCGTTGCCCGAGCCGGGAATCGGATCCGCGTGCGCAACGCGGGGCCGGCCCATCGGAACGCATACGTTCCCACCGCCAGCGCGAGAGCGGCGACGATCAATAACGGCGATATCATCGGACCGTCCGCCCTATGAGTTCCGTGCGATCAAAAGCTGTTGCCGCCGAACTCATTCGATGCCCGGTTCCGATATGGCTTCCTCGCCCCGGCCCCACGCGGTGAAGACGACGCCGATGAGCGCGACCAATACCGGCATACCGGCAGGCAGAAACAGCGAACTGAGGACGGCGGCGGCCGCGCCGAACAGTGCCGCGCGCATGGTCGCCGCCCGCGCCCGCAGAGCTGGAACGACCAATGCGAGCAGCACCGCGGGGAACACCGCATCCAGCCCGATCACCGAGGTATCGGGAACGACGGTCCCGATCAGGGCGCCGATCGCCGCGCCACCCGGCCAAGCCAAGAGCACCCCGAGCCCGCTGATCCAATACGCGGCACGCCTGCGCGCGACATCGGGCTGCGCAAGGGCCAGCGCGACGGATTCGTCGTTCATCACGTGCACGCCGATCGGCCGCCGCCAGCCGGTGCCGACCACGTCCGGGATCGACAACCCGTACGGCACATGTCTGGCATTGACGAGCAGTCCGGCCAACGCCGCCGCGACCGGACTGCCGCCCGCCGCGACGATGCCGATGAACAGGAACTCCGAGCCTCCCGCGAGAATCAGCACACCGAGCACAATGGGTAGCCAGAGCGGAAAACCGGAGGTGACGGCGGTGGCGCCGTAGGAAACACCGATCAGCCCGACCGCGAGCAGTACCGCCGCGATGCCGGAGAGCGTGTCCCGATCGAGTGTTCGCCATATCGAACGCATGTTTCTTATACTGAACATGGTCGAGCGGTTCGTCAATATGGTTTTCTGTTGGGCGGTCTTACTCGACGGGAGCTGGCATGGTGCGGGAAGAATCGACGGTCGCGACGCCGCAGGCGGTGATCGCCGCGTCGTTGCGCCGCGAACGTACGCGTGCCGGTCTGTCACTCACCGAGGTGGCGGGCCGGGCGGGCATCGCGAAATCTACTCTGTCCCAACTGGAATCGGGCACCGGCAATCCGAGCCTCGAAACGCTCTGGGCGCTGTGTGTAGCGCTGGAGATGCCCTTCTCCCGGCTGCTCGACCCGCCGCGGCCACATGTCCAGGTAATTCGGGCGGGGGAGGGGCCGGTGGTGGTCGCCGAGCAATCCGACTACCGCGCCACCTTGCTCGCCGCGGCTCCGACCAGTTCCCGGCGCGATCTGTTCCGTATCACCGCGGAGCCGGGACACGCGCGCAGATCCGCCCCGCATATCCCCGGTGTCGTCGAGCACGTGCTGATCGCCGCAGGGCGGGCGCTGGTCGGTCTCATCGACGCACCCGTCGAACTGCACCCCGGTGACTACATCTCGTATGCGGGCGATGTCCCACACGTGTTCGAGGCGCTCGAACCGGGCACCTGGGCAATCCTGGTGGCCGAGTACACCTGAGCGGAACCGCTCAGGCGGCGCCCTCGCCGAGATACGGCAACCACACCGGGTCCAGATCGGCGGTCGTCGACAGCAGTCGCCAGTGCGGTCCCTTCGGCGAGACCAACGGCGAGCGCAGCGTCCAGCCCAGATCGCTGAGCATTTTGTCGGCCTTGCGGTGATTGCAGGGCGCGCAGCTGGCAACGCAGTTCTCCCACGAATGCTCGCCGCCGCGGCTGCGCGGGATGACGTGGTCGATGGTGTCGGCCTTGCCGCCGCAGTAGCCGCAGCGGTAGTGGTCGCGATGCATGAGGGCGGCACGGGTCATCGGGACGCGGGCGCGGTAGGGCACATGCACGTAGCTGCGCAGCCGGATCACCGAAGGAATGTTGACCGCGGCCTCGGCAGAATGGACTACCGACCCCTCGGGGTCGTGGTGGACGGTGTCTGCTTTGTCGCAGATGAGCAGGACGACGGCGCGGCGCGCGGACAGGGCGGTGAGCGGCTCGTAGGTGGCGTTGAGAAGCAACACCCGGCGCTTCAACCAGTTTGTGCCCTCGCTGGGGACGGACGCGAGGTAGTGACCATGCTCACTGTGCGGGGAGGCGTCACCGTGGTGAGGAAGGTCATCGGTGCGATGCGCACCCGGGTAGTGATCGGACAAGATGTGCAGCGGAGCAGCCCCCGACCCACGATTGTGGACGTCGGCGGGCTGGAGTTGTCGATGCGTTCTGGCCTCGCGTGATCGGCCGTGCCGCTGCTTCATGGGGGCCCCGATTTCGTCGATTTCAAGATCATGTGGTATCTCGACAGACACTGCCACCCAGTTGACCATGGAACGTCGGCTATTGCACGGTGATTTCGAACAATGTCAGATGAACTGTGTTGTTTCGACCGACCTGCAAGCAGTCGCTAGCGGCGGCGTTGTTTCGACCGACCTGCAAGCAGTCGCTAGCGGCGGCGTTGTTTCGACCGACCTGCAAGCAGTCGCTAGCGGCGGCGTTGTTTCGAGCGGCGGTCGCTAGTGGTGGTCGAAGGGCCGCGCGTTTGTGACACGAGCACAATGGAAACAATCAGCATCGGCACCGATCGAGAGGACCTGATGACTTCCGGCGAACAAGCGGCGGGTCAAAAGACCGCGGAGCAGTCGTTCTACGAGGCGGTCGGTGGTGCGGAAACGTTCCAGCGGATCGTCGCCGTGTTCTACCGCGAAGTGGCGACCGACGAGGTGCTGCGCCCGCTTTACCCGGAGCAGGATCTCGGCCCCGCCGAGCGTCGGCTGCGAATGTTCCTGGAGCAGTACTGGGGCGGTCCACGTACCTACTCCGAGGAGCGCGGCCACCCGAGGCTGCGGATGCGGCACAATCCGTTCACCATCGGTCCGGTGGAGCGCGACGCGTGGCTGCGTTGCATGCGCATCGGCGTGGCGGAGATCGAGCCTGCTGCGCTCGATGACGAGCGCCGCAAGGCGCTGCTGGATTATCTGGAGATGGCGGCGAATTCGATGATGAACGCCACCTTCTGAGATCTTGGTCGTCGATTATCGAGATGGCGCCTGGGTTTTCGGCAGACAGCGTTGAATGCTGATAATTAGCCGTATGTCGAGGACGCTCGTCAGCCTGAGCGATTTTGCCGCATAGTTTTGGCACTATAAGCGGTGTGACTGATACACCAGCCGCTCCGGCGTCGGTGGATCGCACCACTGAACCATGGTGGCGGTCTGCCGTGTTCTACCAGGTTTATCCCAGATCCTTCGCGGACTCCGACAGTGACGGCGTCGGTGACCTGGGCGGGGTCCGCGAGCGGCTCGGCTACCTGGAACTACTCGGTATCGACGCGCTGTGGATATGTCCGGTGATGCGCTCGCCCATGGCAGACGGCGGCTACGACGTGGCCGATCCACGCGATATCGACCCGCTGTTCGGTGGCATCGCAGCGATGGACGAACTGATCGCCGAGGCGCACGACCGTCATATCAAGGTCACGATGGACTTGGTGCCGAACCACACCAGCAGCCGGCATCCCTGGTTCGTCGCGGCACTCGCCGCCGCGCCTGGCAGCCGCGACCGCGACCGCTACATCTTCCGCGCAGGCCGAGGGCCGAGCGGCGCGCAGCCGCCGAATAATTGGCCGAGCATCTTCGGCGGCCCCGCCTGGACCCGCGTCACCGAGGCCGACGGCACGCCAGGCGAGTGGTACCTGCATATATTCGCGGCCGAACAGCCGGACCTGAACTGGGAGAACCCAGAGGTGGCCGCCGATTTCGAGCAGACCCTGCGCTTCTGGCTCGACCGGGGCGTCGACGGGTTCCGCCTCGATGTCGCGCACGGCATGGCCAAGCCGGACGGACTGCCCGACATGGCGCGTGTCCAGACCACGATGCTGGTGAACGACGACAGCGACCCGCGTTTCAACAATCCTGAGGTGCACGAGATCCACCGCCGTATCCGCAAGGTGCTCGACGAGTACCCGAACGCGGTGTCCATCGGCGAGGTATGGGTGGACGACAACATCCGTTTCGGCGAGTACGTGCGCGCCGACGAGCTGCACCTGGCCTTCAACTTCCGGCTCGCCCAGGCCGCGTTCACCGCCGCTACCGTGCGCGCGGCGATCGACAACTCCCTTGCCGCGGTGGCACCGGTCGGCGCATCGCCCACCTGGACGCTGTCCAATCACGACATCGCACGCGAGGTCACTCGCTACGGTGGCGGTCTCGATGGCGTGGCACGGGCGCGGGCGATGTTCATGGTGGAGCTGGCGCTGCCCGGCGCGGTGTTCATCTACAACGGCTCCGAACTCGGCCTGCCCAATGTGGATGATCTGCCGGAGGAGGTGCTGCGGGACCCGGTCTGGGAACGCTCCGGGCACACCGAACGCGGTCGCGACGGCTGCCGGGTGCCGTTGCCATGGGAGGGAGCCACCCCGCCGTTCGGGTTCACCGCCGCCGCGACGTCTTGGCTGCCGATGCCACCGGAATGGGCGGGGCTGACGGTGGAGTCGCAGCTGGAGGAATTGGGTTCCACCCTGTCGCTCTACCGGATGGCCATCCAATTGCGCGGCGTGCGACCGGAATTCGCCGGGCCGAGGATCGAGTGGTACGGCAGTCCAGCGGGTTGCCTGGCCTTCCGGCGACCCGGTGGGCTCGTTTGCGTGCTGAACACCTCCGCCGTCCCCATCTCGTTGCCGCCCGGCGAAGTATCGCTCGCGAGCGCGCGACCGGAGAACGGGCAGCTGCCCGCGAACGCCGCGGCCTGGCTGATCTGACTCGACACGATCCGCGAAAGCACTCGACCAGAAGAGGATCTACTACACGCGATCGTCTACCGTTGGTGCGTGAGCATTCTCGAGACAGTGTTGATCTTCCTCGGCATCCCGCTGGTGATCTACGGTGCGATCGCCGGATTGTCGTTTCTCGGTAAGCCACTGGCCGGTGACAAGCCGGTCCACTACGACCTCGGTCAGAAGTGGACACAGCCGCCGGTGCTGTGGAGTGCTACCGACGAGGTGACCAGCCGAGGTCACCACGGTGAGAGCCAGCATGGCAGTCATGCGGCTATCGAATCCGCCGAGGCGGAGCTGATCGGAGGCCGGGCAAGTGGCAAGTTCTAATTGGCCCGCGGTGGTCGAGGCCGATCTACCGCACGGATACGTCGTCACGACCAGTGGACGGGTGTCCGGCGTGCACGAAGCAGGCGATGTCTTCAAGGAAGCCCCCTTCAGCGATGACGAGCGGCTTGCGATGGACAATGTGCTCACCGAGGCGACCAGGGCAACCAAGGTCCGCTTCAACATTTACATCGGCGATCTCGGTGAGGACGCAGCAGCGGGCGTGGACGCGATCTTCCCCACGACCCCCGAGGCGACGCACTCGGTACTCATCGCCGTCTCGCCCAACGATCGCGCGATCGAGGTCCGTTCCGGCAGTGCGGTCGCCGACCGCGCAAACGATCGGGTCTGCCAGCTCGGCGTCACCGCCGCGCTCAGCTCCTTCCGTCAGGGCCAGCTCATCGACGGTCTGATCTCCGCGGTCCGCGTCATGGCCGCGGCTATCGGCCGCTGACAGTCCGACTTCGGTAGCCACCGGCGCGCTCACCCGAAACGGGTGGGCGCGCCGAGCGCTGTCAACCCGGGACATGTCGATCATGGTGTGTAGTTGCGCTTTGGGACTTGCCTTGGGTAGGGGAGCTGGGCACCCGCGATCAACGGGACACGACGGTGCGGTCACTCGTGTGGTGCCGCAGTCATGCCCCGTTGATCATGGCTCCTATTGGGCGTCGAACGCGCGAGCTCGCAGTGAGCGTTCGACGCCCGCCTTGCCCTCGACGACGAGGCGGCGCAGGGCGGGCGGATGGTCGCCCGCGAGGAACTTGTCGGCCTTCGCGACGGCGTCCGCGCTGATCGCCCATGCGGGGTAGAGGCCGATCACCACGGTTTGGGCCACCTCGCTGGAGCGGCGGTCCCAGACTCCGGGGACTTCGGTGAAGTACCGGTCCACATACGGCGTCAGCAACTCGTTCTGGCCGGTCGGGGCGAAGCCGCCGACGATCGAGCGGGCGGTGACGTTGGGGACCGAATCGTCGTCCATCACCGTCGACCAGGCCTGTTGCTTCGCCTCGGCGATCGGCCGCGCGGTCGCTGCCGCCGCGGCGTGCCGCTTGCCCGCCGCGGTCGGGTCATTGGCCAGTTCCTCATCGATCAGCGGGGTGTCGATGCCGTCGGCATCGATCTCGCCCGCCACCGCGAGCGCGGTGATGATCCGCCAGCGCAGGTCGGCGTCTACGGTCAGGCCGGGCAGGCCCATCTTGGCGGGGGCGGCATCGCCATCCAGGAGTTCACGCAGTACCTCGGTGTGCCAAGCGGAGAGCTCGGCGCCGGTGAGTGCGTTGACGAAGGCGAGCTGGTGATCCGAACCCGGCGCGGCCTCGCGGGCGAGCTCTAGCAGGCGGTCGGCGAACCCGGGCCAGCCGGCGGTCGCGGCCCATTCGGGATCGGCGTAGCTGCCGATGGCCGTGTTGGCCTGCATCAGCAGGCGTTGCACCACACCGATTTCGGTCTCGGTGCCGATGCCACGCTCGACCAGTGCGACGAACTCGCGCGCCCGCATTTCGGCCTGCCTCGTCATCTCCCACGCGGCCGACCAGGCCAGGGTGCGTGGCAGTGGTTCGGCGATGTCACCGATGCGGTTGACGAGGACCTCGAGCGAATCGGGGTCGAGGCGGACCGAGCAGTAGGTGAGGTCGTCGTCGTTGACGAGCACCAGCTTGCCGCGCGCGACGCCGACGAGTTCGGGGACGTCGGTGCGCTCGGCCGCCTCCAGGTCGAGTTCGATTCGCTTGGTGCGGACCAGCTTTCCGTCCTGATCGTCGTAGACGCCGATGGCGAGCCGGTGCACGCGCTGCTCGCCCGCACCTGGGGTCGCGCCTTCCTGCACGACCGCGAACGAGGTGAACGCGCCCTCGGCGTCCACCTCGAAGTCGGGGCGCAGGGTATTCAGGCCGGTGGTCTTGAGCCACTGCGTGCCCCAGTCCGACAGATCACGGCCGGAGGACTTCTCCAACGCGGTCAGCAGATCGTCGAAAGTGGCGTTGCCGTAGGCATGATCGGCGAAGTAGGCGCGCAGCCCGGCCAGGAACGGTTCGAGCCCGACGTAGGCGACCAGCTGCTTGAGCACACTGGCGCCCTTGGCGTAGGTGATGCCGTCGAAATTGACCTCGACGGCGGCCAGGTCAGGAATGTCCGCGGCGATCGGATGGGTGGAGGGCAGCTGGTCCTGCCGGTAGGCCCAGGACTTCTCCACATTCGCGAAAGTGGTCCAGGCACTGGTGTATTCGGTGGCCTCGGATTGGCACAGGACCGAGGCGAAGGTCGCGAACGACTCGTTCAGCCACAGGTCGTCCCACCACTTCATGGTGACGAGGTCGCCGAACCACATGTGCGCCATCTCGTGCAGCACCGTCTCCGCGCGCCGCTCGTAGGAGGCGCGGGTGACCTTGGACCGGAAGACGTAGTCCTCCAGGTAGGTCACCGCGCCGGCGTTCTCCATGGCGCCCGCGTTGAACTCGGGCACGAACAGCTGGTCGTACTTGCCGAAGGCATACGGCACGCCGAAGTTCTTGTGGTAGAAGCCGAATCCCTGTTTGGTCTCGGTGAACAGGCGCTCGGCGTCCATATGGTCTGCCAGCGAGGAGCGGCAGTAGATGCCGAGCGGGATGGTGCCGTGGTCGTCGGTGTAGGCGTCGGTCCACACGGCGTACGGGCCCGCGATCAGTGCGACCAGGTAGGTGCTCATCCTCGGAGTGGCACGGAAAATGTGCTTGCCGGGGTCGGCCGCAAGGGTTTCTACGACCGCGCCGTTGGAGATGACCTTCCAGTCCGCCGGCGCGGTGACCGAGATGTCGAACGTGGCCTTGAGATCGGGCTGGTCGAAGCAGGCGAACATCCGCTTGGCGTCGGCGGTCTCGAACTGCGAGTACAGGTAGACCGCGTCGTCGGTCGGATCGACGAACCGGTGCAGGCCCTCACCGGTGTTCGAGTACTCGCAGTCGGCCTCGACGACGAGCTCGTTGTGCTCGGCGAGACCGCTCAGCGTCAACCCGGTGGACTCGTCGTAATCGGCGACGTCGATCGCGGCGCCGTTGAGCACCGCCGAGCGGACCGCGCGCGCCACGATGTCGATGAACGTACTCGCGCCGGCGGTGGCGGTGAAGGTGACCGTGGTGCGCGAGGAGAATGTCTGCTCACCCGGTTTACCAGCCCCGTCGGTCAGGTCGAGTTCGATGCGATAGTTCTCGACCGACACTGTCGAGGCGCGTTCGATCGCCTGGTCACGAGTCAGGTTGGGTGCAGACATGAGTCTCCTTCGTGGTCGAAGAACTGTGCCCGGGCAGGCACGACATTGACCACAATGCCACCTCGGTAAGGTTGCCCGCGCGGAACTTTTCTCAGAAACCTTATCGACCAGAATCGGAGCTGCGACGTGAAGCACATCCACGCGGGAAAGGTGCGCGACCTCTACGAGGACGACGACACTCTGCTGCTCGTGGCCACCGACCGGGTGTCGGTGTACGACGTGTCGCTGCCCACCCCGATACCGGACAAGGGCAAGCTGCTGACCCAGCTGTCGAACTGGTGGTTCGAGTTCTTCGCCGACATTCCCAACCACGTGCTGTCCACCACGGATGTGCCCGCCGAGTTCGCCGGCCGCGCGATCCGGGTCAAGCCGCTGAAGATGGTGCAGGTCGAATGCATCGCGCGCGGCTACCTGGTCGGCATGGGGCTGCGCGAGTACCAGCGAGACGGCGCGGTCTCCGGCGTGCGCCTGCCCGAGGGCCTGCGCGAGGGCGACAAGCTGCCCGAGCCGATCTTCACACCGACAACCAAGATCTCCGATACCGGCCACGACGAGTTCATGACCTTCCAGGACGTGGTGAATCAGGAGGGCCGCGAGGTCGCCGAGCAGCTGCGCGATGTGACCATCGACCTGTACACCCGCGGCGCGGCGCACGCGGCCGAGCGCGGCGTCATCGTCGCCGACACGAAGGTCGAATTCGGCTGGGACGGTGAAACTCTGACGCTCGGCGATGAGGTCCTCACCTCGGACTCGTCGCGCTTCTGGCCCGCCGCCGAATGGGAACCCGGCCGCGCGCAGCGCTCCTTCGACAAGCAGTTCGTCAGGGACTGGTCGACCTCGACCGGATGGAACAGGGAGTACCCCGGCCCGGAAATCCCCGCCGACATCGTCGAAGCGACGCGGCAGCGCTACATGCAGGCATACGAGTTGATCACCGGGAAGACCTGGAGTTCGTAGGTCGCAATTCCGGTTCGGGCAGCCACTTTCCACGTCCACGGTGCACTGCCGGGTGGCCCCGGCAGTGCCCGCTCGAGGTGCGGTTCAGTTGGCGAGACGTTCGGCGAGACGATCCAGATACGGCCGCTGACCGGTACCGAGCTTGTCGTGCGCGGTGGCGAGGTCGAACCAGGCGGCGCGATTGATTTCCGGAAAGGTGGCCAGGCGGCCGGATTTCGGCGGCCACTCCATCTCGAAGGTGCCCGGGACGACCTCGGCCGGGTCCAGGTCGGCTTCGATTGCCCAGACGGTGAGGTCCTTGGTGCTCTTGCCGCTGCCGTAGCGCACCTCGCCGAGCGGTATCCACTCACCTTCCGGCACGGGCAAGCCGAGCTCCTCGGTGAACTCGCGGCGCGCAGCGGCCGCTGCGTCCTCGGTCCCCTGGTCGTACTCGCCCTTGGGAATCGACCAGGCGCCGTTGTCTTTAAGCGCCCAGAACGGCCCACCCATATGTCCGATCAGCACCTCGGTGCCGCCGGAGATCCTGCGGAATAGGAGAACGCCCGCGCTGTATTTGCCTGTCACACCATGCAGTCTGCCGTGCGTTGCCGGGGGGCCGCTGACCGACACGGAGTCCGCGCACTCGCGTACCGCAACGGCGCATCCTGGTCACGATCCGAACCGGGCTGTCCGTGAGGTCGGTCAGCGCGGCCGATCTGTCAGTCGCGCGCCGCAGTGCGGAGTCGGGCGGCACGGATGGTCAGGTAGTCGCGCTCGGGTGTGCTGGTGGTGCGGCCCGCGGCGGTCGTGTACGAGGCGATGGCGGCGTCGACATCGCCTGCCATTTCGTGCAGATGGCCGCGGACGGCGTCGAGCCGGTGGTTGCCTACCAGTTGGTCGTCGAGGGTGTCGGCGAGTTCGAGTCCTGCCACGGGGCCGTGCACCATCGCCGTGGCGACAGCGCGGTTGAGGGTCACCATAGGGTTCGGTGCCATCCGTTCGAACATGTTGTAGAGAGCGAGGACTCGGCCCCACTCGGTTTCCTCGGCGCGAATTGCCTTGGCATGCAGGGCGGCAATGGCTGCCTGCAATTGATAGGGGCCGGACAATCCTTGTGCGAGGGTGCTGGTGGTCAGCCGTAGGCCCTCGGTGATTGCCACGCGATCCCAGAGTGCGCGATTCTGTTCGGCGAGCGGGATCAGTTCGCCGTGCGTTCCGGTCCGCGCGCCGCGGCGGGAATCGGTGAGCAGCATCAGCGCGAGCAGCCCGGTGACCTCGGTGTCGTCCGGCAGCAGACCGTGAATCGACCTGGCCAGCCTGATCGCCTCGGTGGACAGATCCGCGCGATGCAGGTCCGGGCCGGAGGTGGTGGTGTGGCCTTCGCTGAAGATCAGATAGAGCACGTGCAGTACCGAGCCGAGTCGCTCGCGCCATTCGGCGTCGCCTGGCCGTGCGAAGGGGCGGTCGAGCGTGGACAGCCGCTTCTTCGCCCGCGAGATACGTTGCGCCATGGTGGTTTCCGGCAGCATGAAGGCGTGCGCGATCTCGCCGGTGGTGAGACCGCCGACGGCCCGCAGCGTCAATGCGATCGCACTCGCCGAGGACAACGCCGGGTGGCAGCACAGGAAGAACAAAGCGAGCGTGTCATCACGGTCGACGGCCTCGGTTTCGGGCACATCCCGTTCGAAAACCGTTGCCTCCCTGCGCCGCCTGGCGACCTCGGCACGCACTACATCGGCCATTCGACGCTGCGCGACCTGGATGAGCCACCCGCGCGGGTTGTCCGGCAGTCCCTCGGTCGGCCATTGCCTCGCTGCCGCGATCATGGCCTCCTGTAGCGCGTCCTCCGCGGTATCGAAATCGCCGAATCGACGCACCAGCATGCCGAGAACCTGCGGCGCGAGCTCGCGCAACAGGTCCTCGGTGCCGACGGGCAGCGTCCTGGTCATCGTGTGATTGTCCGCGACTCGACGGTGCGGGACAAGATCACCGCGTCATCGGCTGTGCGCAGTACTCGCAGTGGTGCGAGGGTTCGCTGTGCTGGGGGCGGCCGCTGCGCCGTATCGGGTCACTGCTCGGTGGCAGGAGCGCCCATCACCGCACGCACCTCGATGTGCTCGCCGATCGGCTTGCCGCCGGGGCCGGGGCCTTCCGACGCCCTCGCGGCTATCTCCAGCGCACGCTCGGGGCTGTCCACGTCGACCAGCCAATACCCGGCCAGGAACTCCTTGGTCTCCGGGAACGGGCCGTCGGTCACCACCGGCGCGGACCGCCCATCGGAGCTCACCAGCACCGCCTGCTCGGGTCCGGCCAGGCCCTGGGCGTCGACGAGCTCGCCCGATTTCGCGAGTTCCGCGCCGAGCGCCCGCTGGAAGTCGATGTGCGCCTGGATCTCTTCCGGTGACCACTCGGTGATCGGGGTGTCGCAGTGGGCGGCGGGGCTGTAGGTCTTCAGCAGCATGTACTTCATGGCACGGCTCCCTGTCGTTCGGTGCGCCCGTGTGACGCTCTCGCGGTGAGGTCGGAGCCCGCCGCGCCGCTTCGACACATTCTGAATGTTCGTCGTGTGATCCGCATCACCATTGTCAGAGCGGCACCGCGGTATCGGCGAGACGGTCCGGCTCGACCTGTTCGCCGATCAGTGCCTTGATCCGGTCGGTTACGTCCCAGACATTGACGTTCATGCCCGCGAGCACCCGGTTGTCGGCATCGAGCCAGAACGCGACGAACTCACGTTTCTCCAGATCGCCGCGCACCACCACCTGTGCGGAGTCGCCAGGCGCGGCGTAGCCGCTGTACTCCATGCCCAGGTCGTACTGGTCGGTGAAGAAGTAGGGCATGCGGTCGTATGAGGCGGGCTTGCCGAGCATGGTCGCGGCCGCGACGGCGGGCTGGTTGAGCGCGTTTGCCCAGTGCTCCACCCGAATTCGACGCCCGAGCACGGGATGCAGCTGATCGGCGATGTCGCCGACGGCGACGATATCCGGATTGCTGGTAGCCAGGCCCTCGTCGACGAGCACACCGCCGTCGACGGCGAGCCCGGCATCGACCGCGAGTTCGATGTTCGGACTGGCGCCGATCGCCACCAGCACGGCCTCGGCCTCGATGACGGTGCCGTCGCCGAGCCTGACCCCGGTCGCGACCTCGTCGTGGGTGACGATCTCGGCGACCTGCGCGCCGAACCGGAACTCCACGCCGTGTGCCCGATGCAGGTCCGCGAACACCGTGCCCATTTCCGGCCCGAGCGCTCCGAGTAACGGCAGTTCGGCGGACTCGACAATGGTCACCTCGACCTGGTTGGCGCGCGCGACCGCGGCCACCTCCAAGCCGATCCAGCCTGCCCCGATGATCACGATCCGCCGTGCCCGGCCGAAGAGCTCGATGAGGGTGTCGGAGTCGTCGATGGTGCGCAGCGTGTACACGTTGGGCGCCTGGGCGCCCTGGATCGGCAGGCGCCGCGGCGTCGAACCGGTCGCCAGCGCCAGCTTGCTATAGGGGAGCGTCGAATCGTCGGGCAGTGTGACGGTCTTCGCGACCGGATCGATGCCCGTCACGGTGGTCCCGAGGCGCAGATCGATGTGGTGATCGCGGTACCACTGGGCCGGATCCACCGTGAAATCGGCGAGCGACTTCTTACCCGCCAGGTATTCCTTCGACAGTGGTGGCCGCTCGTAGGGCAGATGTTCCTCGGCGCCGATCACCGTGACGGATCCGTCGAAGTCGTTGTCTCGCAGCGCTTCCGCGAGCTTGGCCGCGGCCAGTCCGCCGCCGACGATGACGAAACGTCGATCAGAGGTCATTGCGGACTCCTTGTCGAGAGGGAACCGGACTCCTGCGCTCCAACCCTACTGGGACTCCTGCTCGCCGTTCTCGAAAACGACCCATCGGAAATACGGACCTCGAGACGGGAACGAATCGCGCCATCGCGTGGTTGGCTCGAATAATGGCGGGTCATATCCGCCGCTGTTAGCGCATGAGATCGAGAGGAAGCGACCTGTGAGCGCCGAAAAGGATGTTGTCGATTTCTGGTTCGACCCGCTGTGCCCATGGTGCTGGATTACCTCACGCTGGATCCTCGAGGTCGAACAGGTCCGCGACATCGACGTCAAATTCCACGTCATGAGCCTGTCGGTGCTGAACGAGGGGCGTGACGGCCTGCCCGAGCAGTACAAGGAGTTGCTCGCCACGGGCTGGGGCCCGGTCCGGGTCGCGATCGCCGCGGCGCAGGAGCACGGCGACAAGGTGCTCGCCCCGCTCTATGCCGCCATGGGGACGCGCATCCACAATCGTCGCGAGGAGTACGAACGGGAGTCACGGGCGGAATCGCTCGCCGCGGTGATCGCCGATTCCCTCGCCGAGGTCGGCCTTTCCGCGGACCTCGCCAAGGCCGCCGAGAGCACCGAGTACGACGAGGCGCTGCGCAAGAGCCACCACGAGGGCATGGACAAGGTCGGCCCCGACGTCGGTACCCCGACGATTCACATCAACGGCAATGCCTTCTTCGGTCCGGTGCTTTCCCGGATCCCGCGCGGCGAGGTGGCGGGCAAGCTCTGGGACGGCGCGGTCGCGCTGGCGTCCTACCCACACTTCTTCGAGCTCAAGCGCACCCGCACCGAAGACCCTGCCTTCGATTGAGCTGATGGCTTGCGATCGGTGGCACCGCGGTCGGCGGTGCCACCGATCAGGCGGATTTACGGCACCGGTTTCGGCGGTTGCGTGGGGACGAGGCCGTAGCTGCTCGGGTAGTTGCCCGCCGGTGGCGCGCTCGCGGGCCGGCTCGGGCGCAGGAACATATTGCCGTGCCTGCTGCGATCGCGCAGCGCCCACATGCGCCAGGTCAGCACGGGATGTGAGGACATGGCGTTGACGATCCAGACGAAGAAGCCCTTCTCCGTCGCCGCCCGATCGGCCATCTCGTCGAAGCCGACGAGGGTGTTCATGTACTTGCCGGCGGCGAGGGTGCCCATGGCCGTCGGCGCGCCGAGGTGCCGGTAGCCGAAGCCGTGATTGTCGGCGGTGTACTCCTGCGCGCGGATCAGTGAGCTGCCGAGGATCGGTAGGAACGGCACCAGGTACATGCCGAGCTGCCGCCAGTAGGAAACGTGCCCGGCGGCGATGTGGCCGACCTCGTGGCCGATGATGAACGCCAGCGCGTCGGGTTCTCGTGCCGCTCCGCCGACCTCGAAGAGGTCGCTGTAGACCGCGACGAAGCGCCGGAATCCGTGCCCGGAGGCGAAGGCGTTGATCTGGCCGTTGCCGAGCAGCACGTAGGCGTCGGGCACCTTCTTCATACCGAACCTGGCGGCCGCCTCGACCACCAGTTGATAGCCCTCGGGGAACTGGGTCGGCGACATCTTGACGCCGTTGACGCGCAAACTCGCGAACGTCTGACCACGAACGAGCCACACGAGCAACGGTGCGGCGAGGAACAACAGGATGTACTGATTGATGGTGCCGAGCGCCGCGAACAGGATCGCGAACAGGAACGTGACAACGGTCAGCATCACGACGACGATGAGCAGCGGGATCTCCCAGCTGTGCCTGGCAGGCATCCCGAAGGGCGATAGCCCGCGCGGCTGCTGCTGTGGCGGTATCGCCGGCGGCACCGGCGCGCCGCCGTAGGGCGCGGGCCCGTAGGGCGGCGTGGGATAAGGCCCAGGATAAGGCCCGGTGGGATAGGGCTGTGGCGCCGACGGATACTGCGCGGAGCCGTAAGGCCCTGCGGGCGTGTCCTGAGCCTGTGCCCACCCGGCCTGCGGGGCATAAGGGTCGACCGGCGGGCCCGCCGGCGGGGGTTCGTGCGGCTGCATGGGAAGAACTCTATTCAGTAGGAGTGTCACACGAGTGCCGAGCGACCGTTCGATCACCGCATCGTGCACAACTGATTTCGCGGGGAAGCGGTGCCGGTGTCAATCCGCCGAAGCGGCCTGAGAGAATCGCTGCCATGCGCGTATACCTGGGTGCCGACCATGCCGGTTTCGAACTGAAGAATCTCGTCAAGGCCCATCTGGAGCAGGCAGGCCACGACGCCATCGACTGTGGCGCCCTGGAATACGACGCCATCGACGACTACCCCGCGTTCTGCATCGAGGCGGCCCGGCGCACCGTTGCCGACCCTGGCAGCCTCGGGCTCGTCTTCGGCGGCAGCGGCAACGGCGAGCAGATCGCCGCGAACAAGGTGCCCGGCGCTCGCTGTGCCCTCGCCTGGAGCGTGGAGACCGCGAAACTGGCCCGCCAGCACAACAACGCGCAGCTGATCGGTATCGGTGGCCGCATGCATTCCACCGAGGAAGCCCTCGCGATCGTCGACGCCTTCCTCGCGGCCGAGTGGTCCGACGAAGAGCGTCACCAGCGCCGCATCGACATCCTCGCCGAGTACGAAAAGACCGGTGTCGCACCGGCCGTCCCCGCGTACTGATCCGGGCGAGGGCGTAGTCGGCTGTGCCTGAGGGACATACGCTGCACCGTCTCGCGAAGCTGCATCAGCGGCGTCTCGCGGGCGGTGTGGTGCGGGTGTCGAGCCCGCAGGGGAAGTTCGCCGCGGGTGCCGCCCGGGTCGACGGGCAGCTGCTCGTGCGGGCCGAGGCGTGGGGCAAACATCTACTGCACCACTACGAGTCGGGACTCGTCGTGCATGTGCATCTCGGGCTGTACGGGAAGTTCACCGAGGGGCTCGTCCCGATGGGGGAGCCGGTCGGGCAGGTGCGGATGCGAATATTCGGCGGCGGGCCCGGCGAGGCGCCAGGCTTCGGCACCGATCTGCGCGGGCCGACCGCCTGCGAGGTGTACACCGACGCCGAGGTGGCGGCGTTGACCGACCGGCTCGGCCCCGACCCGCTGCGGCGCGGCGCGGACCCTGATCGAGCTTGGCAGCGAATTCACCGTTCGCGCAGGCCGATCGGTGCGCTGCTGATGGACCAGCAGGTACTGGCCGGCGTCGGAAATGTCTACCGTGCGGAACTGTTGTTCCGGCACGGCATTTCGCCACAGCGTCCGGGGACCGCGCTGAGCGCGGGGGAGTGGGACGCGATGTGGACCGATCTGGTCGCGCTGATGGGAGTCGGTGTGCGGGTCGGCAAGATGGTCGTCGTCCGGCCCGAACACGATCGCGGCGAACCGTCGTATGCGGTCGATCGGCCGCGCACCTACGTGTACCGCCGTCCCGGCTCCGCATGCCGCGTCTGCGGCACCCCGGTCGCGCACTCCGTGCTCGAGGCGCGAAACCTGTTCTGGTGCCCCAGCTGCCAAGCAGGCTGACCCACAGACCCGCTGTGCGTCCCTAGGACGGACAGACAGTCTGTGGATCGTCCTGCTCAGCCCGCGACGGCCGTCGTGATATCCGGTTCGTCGGATTCCGCGAGGGCGAAACGCCTGCCGCCCGCGGTCTTCGCCGAGTACATCGCGCGATCGGCCTTGCGAAGCAGATCGGTGAAATCGCAGGGATTGCCCGGCGCGCAGTACGCGGTGCCGACGCTCGCCGACACCGGCACCGGACCTGCCGTCGACCACACCGGGTCGTGCAGCGCACCGACGATCTGGTGGGCGAGCTCGCTGAGGCTGTTGCGAAACGGGTTGGTGGCGAGTACGAATTCGTCGCCGCCGTAGCGGCAGATCACCGTCTCCGGTGGACAGATCTGACGCAGCCTGCGGGCGAGCTCGACGAGCACCTCGTCGCCGACCGAGTGCCCGAAGCCGTCGTTGATCTGCTTGAAGCGGTCCAGGTCGATCAACAGCAGGCCGACGCCTCGGGTCGGGTCGGCCGCCATCAGCTTTACCTGGTCCTGCAGCAGCGTGCGGTTGGCCAGATCGGTGAGCGCGTCGTGCGTCGCCTCGTGGCGCAGCCGATGCTGCAATGCCGCGATTTCCTGCACCCGTAACGACACCGCCGCCGAAATATGTTGTTCCTGCTGGGCCAGCGCGCGCTCCTGCAGCGCCTGGGCATAGCTGTCGATGGCCTGGCTCGCGACCAGCGGCCAGCGCGTGGCGACCAGCGATCCCGGCACGCCGGCGGGGAAGCCGAGCAGCCACCGGGTGGCCTGCGCCAGCATCCTGGTCCGCTCGAAAGGTGCCTCGACGAGTCGGGCGCCGAGCATCCGTGCCTCCGGCACGGGGAAAGGCTCGGACCTGGCCAGTTGTAGCAGTCGTTCGATGATCTCGATCAGAACTGGTTCCAGCTGTTTGGGTGCCGCGTGTGAACCGGGCTCGGCGCAGACAGCACGCGCCCACGCCCTGGCCATGTCGGCTACCGGGGGCCCGATGTCTGTCGGCATCGCACTCACCCGGCACAGCTCGGGTCGATAACGCGGTGCGACGTAGCCACACCGGCGCAGGCTTCACCCCGATCGTTCCCACTGCCACGCGGTCGAGTCCACCTTGCATGGTGCACGCTCACCGCCCCCTTTCCAGATACCCCCCGTCCGGCAAAAAGGATCCTAGCAAGCCACCCGGCTTCGAAAAACGCTGTTTTACAACGTGTTCTCGAACCCTCGCGAATGGCGGTCGGGTATGACATCGCTCTCAGGCCCCCGGCGTTACACATGACTTCTGTTCGCTGGAAAGTCGCGGACCGACATGCCGACGGCACGCCGACGTGCCCCGCCTCACGGTCATAGCCGACGGCTACAACGGATGTTCGACCATGTCGCTGTCGACGAGAATGATTGCGCCGCATCGGTCCGTGTGGGGCGATTAGTGTTTCGGAAGCGACGTTCGGTACAGTCGGTACGCACACGGCATCGTGGCGATCCCATAGATGTCGTATGCCTGCGGGTGTAGTTCAATGGTAGAACTTCTGCCTTCCAAGCAGATAGTGCGGGTTCGATTCCCGTCACCCGCTCCACACAGATGAATTCATCCTCCGCGGCGGCCGATACCGCCGGGAGAGCAACGGGGTGTAGCGCAGCTTGGTAGCGCATCCGCTTTGGGAGCGGAGGGTCGCAGGTTCAAATCCTGTCACCCCGACAACAGTTCGAACAGCGATGCCGCGTGCGATCACGGCGGCTCGCACCGGTCGTTTCACCTCACCGAAAACCTCCGCGCAATCACATCCAGCGCATCGATCACCTCGAGGCCGTCGCCCTTGGCTGTAGCTATCAAGTGTGCTGAGAGGAAGCGGTGTGATAGCTGTCCGTGCGTTGGGCACCGCCCACCATCGGATCACGCCTCGAATCCGATGCGGATGTGGTTCGCAGCTGATTCCCAGGCCCGCCTTAGAATTTCCGGGTTTGCTCCCACGGTGTCGTTGATCGACATTCGATTTACCTACTGTGAGAGGTTCGAACATGAGGTCCACATCGAGTCGTATCCGGATCGCCATCGCGGGCGGCGCGCTCGTCATAGGCGCTTCGGCGGCGTTGTTGGCTCCCGGTATCGCGGCGGCGGCGCCGGGCGGGCCCGGCAGGCTGCTCGCGGAAACGACATGCTCGTTTGCTCAGGTGGACGCCGCGCTGCGCGCGACGGCCCCCGAGTTGGCCGATCGCCTCGACGCCAACCCGGAGCGTAAGGCGAAGTTGGAACAGTTGCTGAACCTGTCGCCCGAGCAGCGCAAGGCCGCCATCCAGCAGCATCTCGAGGATCCGAAGGTCAAGGAGCGGATGCAGGAGCATCGCGGGAAGATCGAGGAACGCCGCGACGATCCGCGCTTTGCGCAGATGCGCGACAAGATGAACACGGTGGCCGATACCTGCCACAACTACTGACCGCGAACACCCGCCGTCGGCTGCCCTGAGACGGCACCCGACGGCGGGTGTTTGTGTTTGGATTACTACATGTCCTACAAGGCCGACCCACGCGTCGATGCCTACATCGACGTGCTACCCGAATGGCAGCAGCGGATCTGCCACGAGGTCCGCGAGCTGGTGCACGAGGCGGACCCGGAGGTCGTCGAGACCATCAAGCGGACCGTGCAGCCGTATTTCGTGCTGGATGGCAACATCTGCGCTCTGCTCGCGGCGCGGCTGCACGTCAACGTGTTCCTCTACGACGGCGCGATTGTGCCCGACCCCGAAGGCATCATTACCGCGGGCCATGACAACCAGACCGCGCGCACGGTGGCGGTCCGCGAAGAGGAGGCCCTCAACGCCCCGGCCCTGCTGGCGATGTTCCGTCAGATCATCGCCAACAATCGGGCAGGTGGGTGGCGCAAGCTGAAGGCGCAAGGGTCCGCGCAGTAGCCGATCGTGCGCGGTGGCCGATAGTGCGGCGCCGCAGCGCATATCGCGGTGGCGACGCGGGTAGGTGGCGGCCGGTCAGCTCGCTGCCGCCGTGGCGTCGAGGATGTCGGTCGCGACGCCGGCGCTCGACCAGCAGGCCGCACGCTCGGACATGGCGGCGAGCATGGGTAGGCGGGCGTCGCCCAGAGACATGGCGTGGTTGCCGAGGTGGTTGGTGACGAAGCCGATGGACAGGCCGAGGCGGGGCACGGCGATACCGCCCGATCCGCCGATACCGAAATGGCCGAGCGCACGCCGGGTGAGCTTGGTGCCGACGATGGCACGGTGGTAGCCGAGGGCGAAGTGCGGTGCCGCGCCGAGCACGTAGTCATAGCGGCTGTTCGGTGGCATCTCGGCGAGGAGTCGGGTGGTTTCGGGACGCAGCAGGCGGCGGTGGCCGACCATGCCGTCGTTGGCGATCGCGCCGTACATCCTGGCCAGCGAGCGGGCCGTGAAAACGCCGTTCCAGCCGGGCATCATGGCGTCGTAGGGGCGCATGCCCAGTGCCATGTCGGCCCAGCCGTCGTAGACGGCGCTGCGCGCGGAGCGCACCAGCCGCACCGCCGCGAAAGGGGCGATCAGCGTATCGAACGGCACCCTGGCGACACCGAGGCGTGGCGAGAGCCTGGCCAGGCGGTGGCGCTGGTGTTCGGGAACGCCGAACCAGCCACCGTCGAGCAGTGTGTGCCTGACTTACTTCCCGCGGTCAGAGCCGTGGGTCGACAGGCTCCGCTTCCAGGGCGAGTACCGCGAAGACCGCTTCATGAACACGCCAGAGTGGCTCGGCCGCGACAAAACGATCCAGCGCCTCCAGACCGAGTGCATACTCGCGCAGCGCCATCGAGCGCTTGCGGCCGAGTCCGCGGGCGCGTAGACGTCGAAGGTTGTCCTCGCGCAGGTATTCCGGGCCGTAAATGATCCGTAGATACTCGGATCCACGGCATTTCACACCCGGCTGGACCAGCCGGTCCGCCGCGTTGCGCACCAGCGCGTCGAGCGGCTTGACGACCATGCCCTCGCCGCCCGTCGCGGTCAGCTCGGACCACCACGCGGTGGCGGCCGCTTCGCCCTCGGGCTGGGTGAGGTCGACGATCTTGCGTGCGGTCGGCGCGAACAGGTCGCTATCCGCCGCAACCAGCCGGTCGATGTGTTCCAAGTGCCAATCGTGGTCGCGCACTGCGTAGTTGACGCCGTCGGCGGCCAAAATCTGAAACGGGGCGATCCGTAGCCCGGCCAACCCGTCGACCGGCCAGCAGTACCGGCCGTACGCGGTGGTGAAAGCATCGGCATCCGTCCTGCGGGCCGCGGTGCGACCCGCGAGGTCGGCGACGTCGAGACCACGGCCTGCCGCGGCGCTCAGCAGTTCGGCGGCGGCGCCGAGCGATGCCCGCGCCGCCGCGCCCACCGCCGCGTACTGCGTTCGCAGCAGGCCGACGGCCTTCGCCGACCACGGCATCAATTCGGTGTCCAGTAGTAGCCATGCGCTGTTCAGTTCCTCGAAAAGTCCGGCGGTCTCGGCGGCCGCGCGCACTCGGGCCAGTAGTGCCTCGGTCTGCGCGGTGTCGTCGAGGAAGGGACGGCCTGTGCGCGTGTAGATCACGCCGGTGCTGCCATCCTCGACCCCGAACCGGTCGCGCGCCGCCTGCGCGGAACGCGCTACCAGTACAACGGCGCGCGAGCCCATGTGCTTCTCCTCGCACACGACCCGCTCGACGCCTTCGGATCGGTAATAGGCGAAGGCTTCGGCCGGGTGTTCCAGCAGTCCGTCCAGCTCCGAGGTCGCGCACGGCGCCATGGTCGGCGGCAGGTACACCAGCCAGCGCGGATCGATCGCGAAGCGGCTCATCACTTCCAGTGCGGCGCTCGCGTTCTCCTCCTGCACGCCGACACGGCCGTGCTGGCGGGTTTCGACGACGCGGCGGCCGATCACGTCGTCGAGGTCGAGCACACCGGGATCACGGTGCACGACGCCCTCGGCCGTCGCGATGGTGGTGGCCTGGAGCGGCCGCACCGGCTCGTACCAAACTTTTTCGGCGGAAACGGAAACCGGCACTCGCTCCGGGTACCGCAAAGCCGATAGCCTGCCGCCGAACACCACACCGGTGTCCAGGCACAGTGTGTTGTTCACCCACCGCAGGTCCGTGACCGGTGTGTGGCCGTACAGCACCGTGGCGCGACCGCGATAATCCTCGGCCCACGGATAGCGCACCGGCAGGCCGTATTCGTCGGTCTCCCCGGTGGATTCGCCGTACATGGCGAAGGACCGGACCCGGCCGGACATGCGGCCGTGGTACTGCTCTTTCAGCCCGGCGTGCGCGACGACCAGATTGCCGCCGTCGAGCACATAGTGGCTGACCAGGCCACGGCAGAAGTCGTGCGCCGCCTTACGGAAGTCCTCGTCCTGCGCCTCCAACTGAGCGAGCGACTCGGCGAGCCCGTGTGCGATGCGGACACCTCGCCCGTCCAGCGCGCGCACCAGCTTGTTCTCGTGATTGCCCGCGACACACAACGCCGTTCCCGCGGCCACCATGCCCATGACCAGCCGCAGCACGCCGGGAGTGTCCGGGCCGCGGTCTACGAGGTCGCCGACGAACACCGCGGTGCGCCCATCCGGGTGGGCAGCCCCGACGGCACGGCCCACGGCGTCGCGGTGCAGCTCGTAGCCCAGCCGGCCGAGCAGCGTCTCCAGCTCGGCGCGGCAGCCGTGCACATCGCCGATCACGTCGAAGGGGCCGGTCAGGTCACGCTTGTCGTTCCACGACCGCTCATCGACGATCGTCGCGGATTCGATCTCCTCGACCCCGCGCAGCACGTACACCCTGCGGAAGCCCTCGCGTTCCAGGCCGCGCAGGCCGCGGCGCAGTTCGCGCTGCTGCCTGGTGACGACGTGGCGCTGGAGATGCGAGCGGTCGGCGCGCAGCGTGTTGCGTTCGAAGCACAGCGAATCCGGCACGTCGAGCACGATGGCCACCGGGAATACATCGTGCTCGCGGGCCACCGCGACCAGTTCCTGACGTGCCTTCGGCTGCACATTGGTGGCGTCGACGATGGTGCGAAGGCCGCGCCGCAGCCGCATCCCCGCGATGTGGTGCAGCAGCGCGAAGGCCTCCGGCGTGGCCGACTGGTCGTTTTCGTCGTCGCTGACGATCCCGCGGCAGGCATCCGAGGACGCGACGGCGGTCGCGCGGAAGTGCTTGCGCGCGAACGTCGACTTCCCGGAACCAGTGCTGCCGATCAACACGACGAGCGAGAGTTCAGGGACGGAAAGCTCGGCCATCACGCGGCTCCTTTCGCTGCGCCGTCGGCGGTTTCGGCGGTGGCCTTGGTGAACACCGCAAGCTGAGACGACGAACCGGCGTCGGGATGTTCGGGCCCGATCGGGGCGAAACGCGCGTGGTATCCATACCGATTCGCGACACCGTGTGCCCACGCCGTGAATTCGGCGCGGGTCCATTCGAACCGATGATCGGAGTGTCGGAATTTATCTGCCGCGAGCCCCTCGTAGAGTGAGTTGTACTCGGCATTGGGTGTCGTGACGATCACCGAACCGGGTGCCGCCGAACCGAATACGGACTGTTCGAGCGCGCCGAGGCGCGGCGCGTCCACGTGCTCGATGACCTCCATCAGCACCGCGGCGTCGTAGCCGCGTAGCCGCGCATCGGTGTAGGTCAGCGCACCCTGGCGCAGGGTCAGCCGCTGAGCCGACTGCTGCGGTATCCGCTCCAGCCGCAGTCGCCGCTTCGCGATGTTCAGCGAGCGCATCGACACATCGACACCGACGATTTCGCTGAAGGTCGTGTCCGCCAACAGCTCCCGAAGAAGAGCACCTTCGCCGCAGCCCAGGTCGAGCACCCGTCGTGCCCCGGCGGCGCGCAGTGCTGTGAGCACCGCCGCCCTCCGCTGTACTGCCAGCGAAGGTGTATGTCCATCGGTTTCGATGGAGATCCGTTCGGTGACCACAACTTTCGCGTCGACGGTGGCCGCGACGGCCGAATCATCGGTGGTCGCACTCGCGGCGGCAATGTCGCCCGAATTCGGCTGTTCGGTATCGAACTCGTCGCCGGTGTCCTCGACCGCGTCCAGCTGTTCCGGGTCGGTGTCGTCGATCTCGGCGAGGCGCGCAAGGGCGGTGCGGACCAGCGAGTGGCGCCGGGCCAGGTAGCGCCGGGCGATCCAGGCGCGTTCGGGATGCTCGGCGAGCCAACCCGATCCGGCGCGGATCAGCTTGTCGACTTCATCCGCCGCCACCCAATAGTGCTTGGCTCCGTCGAGGACCGGCAGTAGTACGTACAGGTGTGAGAGGGCGTCGGTAAGTGCGACGATACCGGTGAGTTCGATTCGCACGTAATGGGAATCGCCCCATTCCGGGAAGGCCGGATCGAGCGGAAGGGGAATGGCCGCCACGGACCAACCGAGCGGCGCGAAGACCCGCTCGGCTGCCTCCGGGCCGCCTTTGCACGGGACGGCGGGCAGTTCGATCCGCAGCGGCAGCGCGGTGCGAACCAGTTCGGGACGCTGATCGCAGCGGCCGTGCAATGCGGTGCGGAACACCGCACCGAGCGCGACCGACAGCAGCGACGATGCCGCGTACGGGCGATCGTTGACGTACTGTCCGAGGCTGAAATCCGGCGTGCCGCGCGAACGTCCGCGCACCAACCGGATCGGGTCGATCTCCAGTACCAGCGCCGCCGTGCATCGCGCCGCGTTCGCCTCCGGGTACAGCACGTGCGCGACGCCGTAGGACTGCTCGAACGCCTGCACCCGGTCGGGGTTCTTGTGCAGCAAGAACCCCAGGTCGGTCGCCGGCCATGCGGCGCCTTCGGGTGGTGTGCAGGTGATCGTCAAGAGCATCCTGCGATCGTCGCCCACCCGCGCGGTCGCCGCAAGGAAGTTTCACCGCCGCTCGTCGCGGCGGCTCGGCCAGGTCAGAGGCTGACCTCGGGCCAGGTCCAGTCGGCGACAGCGGGGATGTCCTCGCCGTGCTCTCTGGTCCAGACGCGCGCGTTCCAGCGTGCGTCGACCATCTCCTGCCGCAGGCCCGCCGCCTTGTCGCCCAGCGTCGGCACTCGATCGACGACATCCATCACCAGGTGGAACCGGTCGAGGTCGTTGAGCATGACCATATCGAAAGGCGTTGTCGTGGTGCCCTTTTCCCGGTACCCTCGGACATGCATTCCGCTGTGGTTGGCGCGCCGGTAGGTAAGGCGGTGGATCAGCCACGGGTAGCCGTGGAAGGCGAAGATCACCGGGCGATCGCGAGTGAACAGGGTGTCGAACTCACTGTGAGGCAGGCCGTGTGGGTGCTCCTCGGGCGGTTGCAGCCGCATCAGGTCGACGACGTTCACCACCCGGATACGCAGCTCGGGCAGCCGATCACGCAGGATAGCCACGGCGGCAAGGGTTTCCAGTGTCGGCACGTCACCCGCACAGGCGAGCACGACATCGGGTGTCGTGCCCGTTTCGTCGTTGTGGCCCGCCCACTCCCAGATTCCCGCACCGCGCGCACAGTGCACCGCGGCGTCGGGCACCGAAAGCCAGTCCGCCTGAGGCTGTTTGCCCGCGACCACCACATTGACGTAGTGCCGCGAGCGCAGGCAGTGGTCATAGGTGGACAGCAGGGTGTTCGCGTCCGGCGGCAGATACACGCGAACGATCGAGGGCTTCTTGTTCAGCACCACATCGAGGAAACCGGGATCCTGATGGGTGAAACCGTTGTGGTCCTGGCGCCAAACATGCGACGACAGTAAGTAATTGAGACTCGCGATGGGTCGCCGCCACGCGATCGCGGCACTGGCGTCGAGCCATTTGGCGTGCTGGTTGAACATCGCATCGATGATGTGGATGAAGGCCTCGTAGCAGGTGAACACCCCGTGCCTGCCGGTGAGCAGATAGCCCTCCAGCAGGCCCTGGCACATGTGCTCGGAGAGCACCTCGATCACCCGGCCGGTCCGGTCGAGGTCGACGTCGTATTCGCCGATCTCGGCCTGCCAGTCGCGGCCGGTGACCTCGAGGATGTCCTGGAGCCGATTACTGGCCAGTTCGTCGGGGGCGAAGGTGAGGAAGTTGTCGGTATTGCCCGCGGTGACATCGCGCAGCCAACCGCCGAGCACCCGGGTCGCCTCGTGCCGGGTGGCTCCTCGCGCTCGGACCTCGACGCCGTAGTCACGCCAATCGGGGAGTCGAAGATCGCGAACAAGGCTGCCGCCGTTGGCAACCGGGTTGGCGCTCATCCGTCGATCGCCACTCGGCACCAGTTCACCCAGGGCGGCCACCGGTCCGCCCGCGTCGTCGAACAGCTCTTCCGGACGATAGGACCGCAGCCACTGTTCGAGCACCGCGCGGTGCTCGTCGTCCGTACGCGCGGCGGGCAACGGCACCTGATGCGCGCGGAACGTGCCCTCGACCTGAGCGCCGTCGACCACCGGTGGGCAGGTCCAGCCCTTCGGCGTGCGCAGCACGATCATCGGCCAGATCGGGCGGACCCCGTCGGTGCCCTCGCGCGCGCTGCGTTGGATTCGCTCGATTCGTTCGAGACAGTCGTCGACGGCGGTGGCCATTGCCTGATGCACGGCCGCAGGGTCGTCGCCTGCCACGACGATCGGCTCGTAGCCGTACCCGCGCATCAGCATCAGCAGTTCGGATTCCGGGATACGCGCCAGGATGGTCGGATTGGCGATCTTGTACTGGTTGAGCGCGAGAATCGGCAGTACCGCACCGTCGCGCCCCGGGTTGAGGAATTTATTGGCGTGCCAGCTGGTGGCCAGCGGGCCCGTCTCCGCCTCGCCGTCACCGACCACGCAGAACACCGTGAGATCCGGATTGTCGAGCGCCGCGCCGAACGCGTGCAGCAGGGAGTAGCCGAGCTCGCCGCCCTCGTGGAACGAACCGGGCATCTCCGGGGCGCAGTGACTCGGCACGCCACCAGGGAAGGAGAACTGCGCGAACAGCGCGCCCATCCCGTCGCCGTTCCGGGGGATATGGCTGTAGAGCTCGGAATATGTGCCCTCCAGCCAGGCACACGCATTGGGCCCCGGCCCGCCGTGTCCGGGCCCGGCGACGAACACCGCGTTCAGATCGCGCTGTCTGATAGCCCGATTGGCATGTACCCATACAAGATTCAGGCCGGGTACCGTCCCGAAGTGTCCGAGCAGCCGCGGCTTGATGTGCTCGGCGTGCAGCGGCTCGCGGAGCAGGGGATTGCTCATCAGATAGATCTGTCCGACCGCGAGATAGTTCGCTGCCCGCCACCATGCGTCGATCGACTCCAGTTCGCCGCGATCGAGCGGCCCGGACACCTCCGCCAGTCGATACGGCCGTGGCGCGATCGTCGCGCCGCCACCGTTGTCGACATTGTCGGCCGAGGTATCGCCCCCGGCACCAGCCATCTGTGTCATCGCGCCGACTCTCCTCACGCTGGGCTTCGGGGGCGGCACCGAGAAGGCGCCGCTATCGCCGGGTCCTGCACTGTTGCCGAAACCGATCGACAACAACGGGTGAAGAATTCCTAGCCAGGGTACCGGCAGATGACGCGTGAAGTCGGGTGTCGCGATCAGGGCGTCACGAGACTTGCGGCCGCCCGTGGATTAGGGTGCGCCGCATGCAGATACTCGGCAGGATCATCGGCCTCGGCACCATTGCCGCGGCCGCGTTCGCGCTGACCGCGTGTGGGTCGGGGGACGACGACAACTCGGCATCCGCGACAACAACGGCCTCGGCCAAGACCGCGTCGTCCGTGGTAGCGGCCCCGCAGAGCAAAGGCCGCGAGTGCACCGCCGACGACGTGAAAGTCGATGGCGGGTTCGGGGCCAATCCGAAGATCACCGTCCCGGACGATTGCGACCCGCCCAAGCAGCTCATCGTCAAGGACCTGGTCGAGGGCAGCGGACCTGGCGCGGCAGCGGGCCAGCAGCTCACCATGAACTACTCGCTGATCACCTGGTCGGACAAGAAGAAGCTCGACAGCTCCTTCGACCGGGGTAAGCCCTTCCAGCTCACCCTCGGCGCCGGGCAGGTCATTCCGGGCTGGGACCAGGGCCTTGTCGGTGTGCAGCAGGGCGCGCGGCGACTGTTGATCATCCCGCCGGACCTCGGATACGGCGCGGGCGGCAACGGCATCAAGCCGAACGAGACCCTGGTTTTCGTCACCGACGCGGTCACCGTTCCCAAGAGCTGACTCTTAGAAGGTGCTGCCCGCAACGCACGACGACCGGTCAACTAACCTTGCCGGGATGCGTGCGTGTGGGCGCGCTGCCTCTACAAGAACCAACGAGCCAAGGAGCATGTCCGTGAAGAGCACCGTCGAGCAGCTGAGCCCGACCCGGGTCCGGATCAACGTCGAGGTGCCCTTCGAGGAACTCAAGCCGGACTTCGACAAGGCGTACAAGGCACTGGCCAACCAGGTCCGTATCCCCGGTTTCCGTCCCGGCAAGGCTCCCGCGAAGCTGATCGAGGCCCGCGTCGGCCGCGGCGCGATCCTGGAGCAGGTCGTCAACGATGTGCTGCCCGCCCGCTACAGCGAGGCCGTCACCACCTCGGAGATCAAGGTCATCGGCCAGCCCGAGATCGAGATCACCAAGATCGAGGACGGCGAGCAGTTGGCGTTCACGGCCGAGGTCGACGTTCGTCCCGAGATCGCACTGCCCGCCTACGACGGCATCGAGGTGTCGGTCGACGCGTTCAGCATCGGCGACGAGGACATCGAGGAGCAGTTGCAGTCGCTGCGCCAGCGTTTCGGCACCCTGACCGGCGTCGAGCGTGCGGTTACCGACGGTGACTTCGTCTCCATCGACCTGTCGGCCACCGTGGACGGCGAGGACGTGCCGGAGGCAGCCACCACCGGACTTTCCCACGAAGTCGGTTCCGGCCAGCTGATCGAGGGTCTCGACGAGGCGCTCACCGGTCTGTCGGCCGGTGAGACCGCCGACTTCACCTCCACGCTCGTCGCCGGTGACCACGCGGGCAAGGAAGCGGTCATCACCGTGACCGTCGGCTCGGTCAAGGAGCGCGAGCTGCCCGAGGCCGACGACGACTTCGCCCAGCTGGCCAGTGAATTCGACACCCTCGAAGAGCTGAAGGCCGATCTGCGTACCCGCGTCGAGCGGGTCAAGAAGGTCGAGCAGGCCGGTGAAATTCGCGACAAGGTGCTCGAGGCACTGCTGGAGCAGGTCGAGGTGCCGCTGCCGGAGGCGGTCGTCAAGGCCGAGATCGACGCCGTGCAGCACGACGCCGTGCACGGCTTCGACCACGACGAGGACGCCTTCGCCGCCGCGCTCGAGGCGCAGGGCAGCACCCGCGAGGAGTTCGACAAGGACACCAAGGAGTCCGCCGAGAAGTCGGTGAAGACCCAGCTGCTGCTCGACGCCATCGCCGAGGAGGAGAACACTCAGGTCGGCCAGGAAGAGCTCACCGAGCGGATCCTGTTCCAGGCGCAGCGCTACGGCCTGTCGCCGGAGCAGTTCATCCAGCAGGTGCAGCAGGCGGGCCAACTCGGCGCGGTGTTCGCTGATGTCCGCCGCGGCAAGGCTCTGGCCGGCGTCGTCGGCAGGGTGAAGGTGACCGACTCCGAGGGCAACGCTGTGGATACCACCGAAATGTTCGGTGGCCCTGAGGATTCCGCGGACGAGGCCATCGTCGAAGAAGCCGCCGCAACGAGCGCCGAATAATTCCATGGAATGCCAGCGTGATCGGCGCCCCCGTGGTGTGGTGATTGTGCTGTGAGCGAATAAGGGCGGTGCCGGGAGTTCGGCGCCGCCCTGTTTCGTTAGTGTTTGTGACAAGCGAACCAGATGACTGCGCAGCACTCAGCGCTGTGCGGTAATCAGTGACTAGCCGTTGAGAAGAGAAGGCAGGTATCCGTGACAATCAACCAGGCAGGGGTCGTCATGACATCCGCGACTGCTGGTCTCAACCTCAGTGATTCGGTGTACGAGCGCCTGCTGCGTGAGCGCATCATCTTCCTCGGCACTCAAGTCGACGACGATATCGCGAACAAGCTGTGCGCCCAGATCCTGCTGCTCTCGGCAGAGGATTCGGTCAAAGACATCTCGCTCTACATCAACTCGCCCGGCGGTTCGGTGACCGCGGGTATGGCCATCTACGACACGATGCAGTTCGCCGAGTGCGACATCGCCACCTACGGCATGGGTCTCGCGGCCTCGATGGGTCAGTTCCTGCTGACCGCGGGCACCAAGGGCAAGCGCTACGCGCTGCCGCACGCGCGCATCATGATGCACCAGCCTTCGGCGGGTATCGGTGGTTCCGCGGCCGACATCGCGATCATGGCCGAGCAGTTCGCGCACACCAAGCGCGAGCTCAACGAGCTGCAGGCGCTGCACACCGGCAAGCCGGTCGAGCAGGTGGCAGCCGACGCCGATCGCGACCGGTGGTTCACCGCGAAGCAGGCGCTGGAGTACGGCTTCATCGACCACGTGATCAGCCACGCGGATCAGGCGAACGGCGCGAAGAAGTAAGCCGACAAGCTCGCTAACGACGGCTGACGACCGTTGACCCACTCAGACTTTGGAGAAAAGATGGCCAATCTGATCGACCCACGCGCCGGCCTCGGCGGTATCGCGCCGCAGAGCCCGCAGTCGCGCTATATCCTGCCGTCGTTCATCGAGCACTCGAGCTTCGGCGTCAAGGAGTCCAACCCGTACAACAAGCTGTTCGAGGAGCGCATCATCTTCCTCGGCGTGCAGGTCGACGACGCCTCGGCCAACGACATCATGGCGCAGCTGCTGGTACTGGAGTCGCTCGATCCCGACCGCGACATCACCATGTACATCAACTCGCCCGGTGGCTCGTTCACCTCGCTGATGGCCATCTACGACACGATGCAGTACGTGCGTGCCGATGTCGCGACGGTGTGCCTCGGCCAGGCGGCCTCCGCCGCGGCCGTGCTGCTCGCCGCGGGTGCCCCCGGCAAGCGTGCCTGCCTGCCCAACGCCCGCGTGCTGATCCACCAGCCGTCGCTCGAGGGTGGCATCCAGGGCCAGGTCTCGGATCTGGAGATCCAGGCCGCCGAGATCGAGCGCATGCGCCGCTTGATGGAGACCACACTGGCCTTCCATACCGGCAAGGACGCGGATACCATCCGCAAGGACACCGACCGTGACAAGATTCTGACGGCGGCGGACGCCAAGGAGTACGGGATCATCGACACCGTGTTCGACTACCGTAAGCTGAGCGCACAGAAGTAGTCGCTCGTAAGTTGCTGTAAGCCAAGAAAATCCGGCCGGGACGGACGCCACTCGGCATCCGTTTCGGCCGGATTGCTTCGTGGGAACCGACCCGCCGGAAGGGTGTCCGGCGGGAGAGGCCACGGGGCGGGCGGCCGGACCTGGTTTCGGCCGCAGATCGGGGCGAACGTGTTCTATTGCCGTGAGAACTCGGATAACCCCGGCGAGAAACATGCTCGAGTTGTCGACCTCCATCGCGCACACCGGGTACGGTCAACTAAGGGGCCTTTGCTCCCGGTTGACGGCGGTGCTCGACCCGCAGGAAGCACTCGAGGTGTTCGTGATTACACCCGAGGGTGGCGGATAGCTGGCAACCTGGACAGACGGTTGCACGCGGACAAGGAAGTAGGGACCCACGAGATGGCGCGCATCGGAGACGGCGGCGATCTGCTCAAGTGCTCGTTCTGCGGAAAGAGCCAGAAGCAGGTCAAGAAGCTCATTGCGGGACCAGGGGTGTACATCTGCGACGAGTGCATCGATCTATGCAACGAGATCATCGAGGAAGAGCTGGCCGAGTCCAGCGAGGTCAAACTCGATGAGTTGCCCAAACCTGCCGAGATCCGGGACTTCCTGGAGAACTATGTAATCGGGCAGGACACCGCCAAGCGCACGCTTGCCGTGGCCGTCTACAACCATTACAAGCGCATCCAGGCGGGTGACAAGGGGCGCGATAGTCGCGGCGAGGTCGTCGAGCTCGCCAAGTCGAACATCCTGATGCTCGGGCCGACCGGCTGCGGCAAGACCTATCTTGCGCAGACCCTGGCCAAGATGCTCAATGTTCCGTTCGCCATCGCCGATGCCACCGCGCTGACCGAAGCCGGGTATGTCGGCGAGGATGTCGAGAACATTCTGCTGAAGCTGATCCAGGCCGCCGACTACGACGTGAAGCGGGCCGAGACCGGCATCATCTACATCGACGAGGTCGACAAGATCGCTCGCAAGAGCGAGAATCCGTCGATTACCCGCGACGTTTCCGGCGAGGGTGTGCAGCAGGCGCTGCTGAAGATCCTGGAGGGCACCCAGGCCAGTGTTCCGCCGCAGGGTGGACGCAAGCACCCGCACCAGGAATTCATCCAGATCGACACCACCAACGTGCTGTTCATCGTGGCGGGCGCGTTCGCGGGACTGGAGCGGATCGTCTCCGAACGCACCGGCCACCGCGGCATCGGCTTCGGTGCCGAGGTGCGTTCCAAGGCAGAGGTCGACACCTCGGATCACTTCGCCGAGGTGATGCCCGAGGACCTGATCAAGTTCGGTCTGATCCCCGAGTTCATCGGCCGCCTTCCCGTCGTGGCTTCGGTGACCAATCTGGACAAGGAATCCCTCGTCAAGATTCTCTCCGAGCCGAAGAACGCGCTGGTCAAGCAGTACATTCGACTTTTCGAGATGGATGGGGTCGACCTCGAGTTCACCACGGACGCGCTGGAGGCGATCGCCGATCAGGCCATCCTGCGTGGCACCGGCGCTCGTGGTCTGCGCGCCATCATGGAAGAGGTCCTGCTGCCGGTGATGTATGACATCCCCAGCCGCGATGACGTCGCCAAGGTGGTCGTCGACGCCGATACGGTCATCGACAACGTGCTGCCGACCATCGTGCCGCGCAAGGCGCAGCGCACCGAGCGGCGCGAGAAGTCGGCGTAGTCGCTCGCGGGGGGTAGGGATTTCGGGGTGCAACCGCTGCATCCGGCAGGGCCGGGGCAGGTGCTCGATGTCCGTGGCGTGCTCAGCGGTGCCGTCGACATGCGAACCTATCAACACAAACATCTCGTTGTCTTCGTTCATAACAATGACAGACAGGGCTGGGGCACGTTCCCGGATATGGGCGGCCTGCTGGCGACTCTGACGACGTGTGTCGAATGGCTGGACGAGCACTTCGGGTTCGAATTGGTCAACGTTTTCGCCAATCCGCTCGAGCGTCAGTACATCTACTACGCCATGCTGCGGCGTCGGCGCGAGATCTAGCGACCGGACCACCGCCAATGGTGGATATTCATCCACCATTTCGGGGTGTACGGACCGGGCTGTCGGGGTAAACCTTGTTCAGGGTTGAGCAGCCAGCCCAGTCCTGGAGTTCAGATGTCCGGGGCGAAAAGTCTTCGCCGGCAACGTTCCCCGCGGGGTGCCGTGCGCGACCGGACCGAGGTCCTCATGTCGACTGTTGTCGCTACCCTCATTCAATCCATCGGTGGCATCGCCGGGCCGCGCCACGCGGGGTGCGATCCCTCGGGCCGTTTACAGGTCACCGTGATGACACCCACGGATTCGATCACGCTGTGTGCGCTGGTCGGTGAGGTGGACTACTACACCGCCGGTATCTTCCGGAGCCGTTTGATCGGATCATTGCGCACCGCCGCATCGGCGGTGGTAGTCGATCTGTCCAGGGTGACGTTCTTCGGCATCGCGGGTCTACGGGTATTGACCGAAGTGCAAGCGCGCGCCGGTGGCACGCTCGCGTTGATCACCGGTCAACGCTGTGTCGACCGATTGCTCGCGGCCGCCGACGAGGTCGCGACCTTCCGGGTGGTGACCAGCCTGGCCGAGGCGGTTACCGACGCCGCGTAAGTGTCTCGAGCCCGTGCCGCTCGTCGATATCGTTCGACGAGCGGCACGGGCGTCTGCGCTGGATCAGTCCTGCGCCCACGGAACACGGCAGGAGTCGGTGCTGAAACCCTGGGCCGTTATCCCGAGTGCCGAGTTGAAGCGTGAGCGCGAGTTCTCCAAGCTGATCTGGTAGGTCAGCTCGATGACACCCGCGCGGCCGAAACGCTTTTCGAGGTCGGCGACCTGATCGTCGGTGACGGTGGTCGGCGTCTCGGTCATCGCGTCGGTGTAAGCGATCGCCGCGCGTTCGTCCGCACTGTAGAGCGGGGAGGTCTCGTAGTCGGCAATGTGCTCGAGGCGGGCGATGTCGAGGTCGCCGTGCTTCATGAGCATGGCTCCGAAGTCGACACACCAGGAGCAGCCGACGACCCAGGCGGCGCGGTAAACGGCGATCTCGCGGATATTGGCGGGAAGTTGTGCGCTTGCCCGCTCGACGAGTACTTCGTGAATCGCCGAGGCGGCGAGCAACTTTCCGTGGTTGGCGGTGACCGCGAACGGTTCGGGAACTTCGCCGAGGCGACGCTTGGCGATGCGGTACAACAGCTTGGTCAGCGGGCCGGCCTGCTCGGGGCGGACGGCGGAAATTCGGGTCGTGCCCATCACGGTTCTCCTTCGATCCGAAGAGGTTCTTCTTCTAGGACGAGGACGCATCGTGAAATGTGACGGGCAGTCGCGTGTGATCCAGCGCACGGACTGCCCGCCGGTGTTTACACCGCTTCGCTGCTCATATCCTCGGGTGTCCAGTACGCGCGCATGCTGATGATTTTACCGTCGTCGTCGAATTCCATCACGTCGATGGGCGTCAGGGTGAAGCGCTGATCGCCGAACTTGGTGACGATGGTGAACATGAAGGCGGCGTGATTGCCCGCGATCCGGATGGTCTCCGGCTTCAGCACGGTTTCCCGATCGAGGTTGGCGATCACATCGTAGAACTCGCGGATGGCGTCGTGGCCCCGCTTGATGTCGGTGCCGATGGGATCCTCGACGGTCGCGTCGGCGGCGTAGAGATCGACGATCTCCTCGGTCGGCCCCGAGCCGACCAGCTTGACGTATTGCTCGACCACATCGCGAACCTGCTGTGCCATGGAAACTCCTACAGAATTGGAACGTGTTCTAATTCTGAGCGTAGCAGTGTCCATGGCACGCGGGTCGGCGATTGTGCACCCGATCCACCCCGGACGGACCGCAGCGCGGACGCGTACGCGCCGACGGACCGGAAAAAAACTATTTGGTTGTAGCGCCTTCGGCGGACACGGTGACAATCGATCGGCTGCTGCCCTTTCGATCGCGCCCGGGGTTGGGGATCGCCATTGATCCCCCTGGTTCACCGTTGAACCTTCGTCCCTTTCGGGTGCTTTCGTTGATGCTGTCGTGTGCGGGGCCTCTGGTGTTACGCTGGTCACTTATTTATACGATCCGTACTCCGGAAGGTTCGCCTTGCGGTAGGCCGCGATGACGACACCCGGTGCTGATGACGGGATCACTGGAGACCCCGCCGCGTAGCACCCCGTGCTGCCGCGGGGGTCAAATGGGTGCTCACCGCGTTCTCGAGGAACGAATTGAGTGCGGTGACAGCTCCGTGGCGGCACGGGTTCAGAAAACTCATCGCTATTTCCGCCGGTCGCGCCCGGTGTGTCGGGCTTGCGCTGTCGTCGGCGTGCTGTTGAATCGGTCCGGTCAACCAGATGTTCGAGTGACGAGTGAAAGCGGAGGAGACATGGCACTGCCTACCATGACCGCGGAGCAGCGCACTGAGGCGCTGGCCAAGGCGGCTGCGGTCCGCAAGGCGCGCTCCGAACTGATCGGCCAAGTGAAGGCCGGCAAGGTTTCTGTTGCCGATCTGCTGAAAAAGGCCGATAGCGACGAGCTGGTCAAGAAGACCAAGGTCGCGGCCGTGATCAAGGCCCTGCCCGGCGTCGGCCCGGTAAAGGCCGCCAAGATGCTCGATCAGGCCGAGATCCCCGAGGACCGCCGCATCGGTGGACTCGGCGCTCGCCAGCGTGCCGCACTGCTCGAGGCACTGGACGCCTGACCGCGTCTTAGTGTCCGAGCAACCATGATCGAGGAACGAACGCTCACGTCGGTGGCGTGGCTCTGCGTCGAAAAGGGCCGCTTGCTTGCCGTCCGCACCAAGGGACGCGACGCTTTTTACCTGCCGGGCGGCAAGCTCGAACCGGGTGAAACCCTGACGGGAGCGCTCGTTCGTGAAGTTCGAGAAGAAGTCGGCGTCGAGTTGGAGGCGCATCGGATCACGCCCGTGGTGACCATCACCGCTCCTGCCCACGGGCGCCCCGGCACTCTCGTCGAAATGCACTGCTTCGCCGCGCCGGGCCACGGCCGCCCAGCACCAGCCGCCGAGATCGCGGAAATGGCGTGGCTCGGGCCCGTGGACCATCACCTGTGCGCCCCCGCTGTCGGCAAGGCGCTGGATCACCTGACCGCGATCGGCGCCTGGGGTCCGCCGTAATTCGGCCGGTCGCTGATCGTCAGCGAGTGCGGCGGCGTGGGAGCCGGAAATCCATCGGCGCAGGATCGGACATGGGGATGTCGCCGCGCGGTGGGACGACGAGGCAGCCGAGACCGAGGACGATCAGAGCGGCCGCGCCGAGCAAGCTGAGGGTGAAGCTGGCCGCGCCCATCTCGGCCGGTTTGTGGAAGGCGTGGTAGACGAAGTGCGGTAGACCGAAGGTCAGCCAGCCGATGCCCGCCACTCGGGCGACCGCTGTTCCGTCGATGACGAGCGCGGCGATGGTGATCGCGGTCAAGGCGAGGAAGAAGGCTCCGACGTCGCCGGCGAGGTGATGGTTGTACGGCCCGTCCTGCGAGATCCAGTGCATCCCGAAACCTGGGAAGCTGGTGTACCAGGAGTGCGGCGCGAAGACCGCCCACAGACCCACGATGGCGCCCTGGACGGCCAGGACCGTCAACATGATGCGGACGATCAGCAGCCGATGGCGAAACTGTTCGAATCGCATGCGCACCCGCACGCCGCCGGACTTGCCTTCCACCGAGATCCGCATCAGACGCTCCGTTCATGCCGAACTTCTCCGACCGGGTGAAGCAACCGTAATTCGGACATCGGGAACGGGCAATAGGCCCACCGTCAGGAGTGGTTCCCCGCGGTCGCGGGCGCGATCGGTGATTCGGTGACCGCGCTGCGGTGGAGCCGGTGCGCGCCGGTGTAGATGTTCATGGTTTCGCCGCGCAGGAAACCGACGAGGGTGAGGCCGGATTCGGCGGCCATGTCAACGGCGAGTGAGCTGGGTGCGGACACCGCACCGAGCATCGGGATGCCCGCCATCACCGCCTTCTGCACCAGTTCGAAGGAGGCGCGGCCACTGACGATCAGCACCAGATCATTGGCGGGGATGCGGTTTTCGCGCATCGCCCACCCGAGCACCTTGTCGACGGCATTGTGCCTGCCGATATCCTCGCGGACGGCAAGGGCGGCGCCGTCCTCGGTGAAAAGTCCCGCCGCGTGTAGTCCGCCGGTGGCATCGAAAACGGCTTGGCGGGTACGCAATTCGGCGGGCAGGGTCGCCAGGGTGCCGATGTCTACCAGCAGGCCGTCGGCGGGTATCGGGTATCGGGTGCGGGTGCGTACGTCTTCGAGCGCGGTCTTGCCGCAGAGCCCGCAGGCACCGGTGGTGAGGACATGACGACCGCGCACCGGGACAGGCGTGCGTAATTGGACGTCGAGGACGTTGTAGGTGTTGTGCCCGTTTTCGTCGGTGCCCGCGCAGTAGCGGGCGCTCACCACGTCGTCGGCGCTGCCGATGATGCCCTCGCCCAACAGGAATCCATGCACCAGGTCGATATCGCTGCCGGGGGTGCGCATGGTGACGGTGAGTTGTTCACCGCCGAGCCGGATTTCGAGCGGCTCCTCCACCGCGAGGGTGTCGGGCCTGGTGATTTCGCCGTGCGAGGTGATACGAATCGTCTTGCGGCGCGCGGTAATTCTACTCATGACGGCACCTCACCTCGATCGGTGTGCTGCGGTAGCGCACCTGCCCGGTCACGACGGCGGCCCGACATGCCTGTGCCGCTCGAGCCGGATCGTCACGGCTTTGGATACCGGTGTATTCGAGCGCGCCGCAACATGATCCAGCGGGACAAGAGGGTTGGTCTCGGGGTAGTAGGCGGCGGCGTTGCCGCGCGGGGTCGGGTAGCCGATGATGCGGAAGCCGGTGACCTTGCGTTCGGTGCCGTCGGTCCACTCGGAGATCAGATCGACCAATTCGCCGTCCGTGAAACCCGATTCGGCGATGTCCTCGGCATTCACCAGGATCACCTTCCGGCCGCCGTGCACACCGCGGTAACGATCGTCCAAGCCATAGATGGTGGTGTTGTACTGGTCGTGGCTGCGCAGTGTTTGCAGGATCAGCCTGCCGTGCGGGACCGGCGTCCAGGTGAGTTCGTTCACCGCGAAGTTGGCTTTGCCTGTGGTGGTGCGGAATTCGCGGGAGTCGCGCGGCGGGTGGGGCAGCACGAAGCCATTGCGCTGGCGCACCCGGGTGTTGTAATCGGCGCAGCCGGGAACCACGCGCGCGATCGCGTCGCGAATCTTGTCGTAGTTGCGCTGGTACTGCGCCCACGGGACCGGGTGATCGGCGCCGAGCAGGGTCTGCGCGAGCTCGCAGACGATGGTGACCTCGCTGCGCAGCTCATCGCTCACCGGCTTCAGCCGTCCGGTGGACAGATGCACCATGGACATCGAATCCTCTACCGACACTTGCTGTTTCACGCCGTCGCGCAGATCCTCGTCGGTGCGGCCGAGGGTGGGCAGGATCAGCGCCGTCTGTCCGTGCACGACGTGGCTGCGGTTGAGTTTGGTGGAGACCTGCACGGTGAGCGCGCAGCCGCGCAGCGCCGCCTCGGTAACCTCGGTATCGGGCGTCGCGGACACGAAATTGCCGCCCATACCGACGAATACCTTCGCCTTACCCGCGCGCATCGCGCGAATGGCGTTGACGGTGTCGAAGCCGTGCTCGCGCGGGCTGGTGATGTCGAATTCGCGATCGAGCGCGTCGAGGAAGGCGTCCGGCATCTTCTCCCAGATGCCCATGGTGCGATCGCCCTGCACGTTCGAGTGGCCGCGCACCGGGCAAACGCCGGCGCCGGGCTTACCGATCATGCCGCGCAGCAACAGCAGATTGGTCGCCTCTTCGATGGTCGCGACACCGTGTGCCTGTTGGGTCAGGCCCATCGCCCAGCAGATGATGATGTTCTTCGATTCGGCCAACAGCCTTGCGGTGCGGCCGAGTTCGTCGTCGGTCAGTCCGGTCGCTTCACGGACGGTGCCGAGATCGACCGCACGCGTATTCTTTTCGTATTCGGCGAAGCCCGCGCAGTGTGTGTCGACGAATTCGTGGTCCACCACCGTTCCCGGTGCGGCATCCTCGGCCTCGAACAGCAGTCGGCCGAGCCCCTGGAACAGCGCCATATCACCGCCGAGGCGGATTTGCAGGAAGTCGTCGGCGATGGACACGCCGCTGGTGAAACCCTTGACGGTCTGCGGATCACGAAAACCGAGCAGCCCGGTCTCCGGCAGCGGATTGACCGCGATGATGGTGGCGCCCTTGGCCTTCGCGCCTGCCAACGCGCTCAGCATGCGCGGATGGTTGGTACCGGGATTCTGGCCCGCGACGATGATCAGATCGGCGGCGTCGAAGTCATCGATCGATACCGAGCCCTTGCCGATGCCGATGGAGCTGGTCAGCGCGGTGCCCGACGATTCGTGGCACATGTTCGAGCAGTCCGGCAGATTGTTGGTGCCGTAACTGCGGACAAGCAGCTGATAGAGGAACGCCGTCTCGTTCGCGGTGCGGCCCGAGGTGTAGAACAGCGCCTCGTCCGGAGTTGCCAAGGCGCGCAAATGTTCCGCGACCAGCCGATAGGCGTCAGTCCATTCGATGGGGGAGTAGTGGGTGTCGCCGGGGCGCAACACCATCGGATGGGTGAGCCTGCCCTGCTGACCGAGCCAGTAACCGGACTTGTCCGCCAGTTCCTCGATGGAGTGCGCGGCGAAGAACTCGGGGGTGACGGTGCGTAACGTCGCCTCCTCGGCGACCGCCTTCGCGCCGTTCTCGCAGAACTCGGCCGGGCGACGATGGCCCGTCGGCTCCGGCCATGCACAGCCGGGGCAGTCGAAACCGTGCACCTGATTCACCCGGGCCAGGGTGCGGGCGGTGCGGACAACGCCCATCTCCTCGACCGCGCGCCCGAGCGCGACGGCGACGGCGGTGACCCCCGCGGCCTGCTTCTTCGGCTCGGTCACGCTCAGCTCGGACTCGTCGATGTCGCGTGTCGGTCCGTTACGGTGCATGGTCGTCATTGTCCTCTCCGCGGGGAGACTGCCTCGGCGGGGCCGGAGATCAGCCTGTCCGATCGTGCGTACTCGCCGCGGGTCCGCTCCGCAACCCGCCGCTACGCGAGAGGGCCGAGCGCGCCGCGGCCCGGTATGCGGTGCGTCATCGGGTCATGTTCCCCAGCGCCGCACTCGACGACCTACGCGCGGGGACTGGTCGTCGCTGACCTCCGACGGCGACCGGGGAAAACCGTGATCGGTCAGGTGCGGCGGCGCTCAGCGGAGATCTCGATGGCGTCCTTGCGCCGATCTTCGGTGCGGTGGGTGGCGATTCGCTCGCCGATGCGGACGCTCCAGCCGGGCGGGAGTTCGATGGGCGCGGTGCCGACGCGGGTCCACTGCTCGGCGCCGGGTGCCGCGATGAAAGTGCCCGCGGGGGTGGACGCGTCGCGAACATAGACCTTGCCGCGGTCGAGTGAGACATAGGCGTGCACGCGCGAAACGTGCCGATCGCGCGGGACTGCGATGGGTGAGGCGGCGGCGTTGCGCACCGAATCGTCGGTCGTGGGGCTGCGGCCGATGACGTACGGGCGATCGAGCGGGTAGGCGGCGCCGTCCTCGAAGATCAGCGCTCCCGTGGTGGGACCGGGCGTCGAAGTGTCGGGCGCACCGCTCGTAGGACGCACGCGCCGCGGCCGCGCGCCCGCCGGTACCGGAACCTTGTCCAACGCAACAGGTTGTGGTCGAGACGGTGACGTGGGCCTGGTGGCATCGGAGGTCTGCGACCATGCCAGCGGCCCGGCCTTGCTCGCGCGAGCCTCGGAGCTCGCCTCGGTGTCGGATTCGGACAGCGCGAGCATTCCGGCCGGAGCAGTCGGTGGCGGTTCGTCCCCGCCGTCGGACTGCGGCGTGGCGGGTGCGGGCTTCCCGGATTTCCCGGTTTTGCGGACCGCCACACGGAACACGAACCCGCCACCGGGAACGACGCCGTCGCGCAAGTTGCTGCGCGGGTGGGTGGTCAACGGCAGTGCGGTATCGGCACCGACCGAAATCTGCCGTACCGGCTCGCGCACGATCTCGTCCACCCAGGTGAACGCGCGCGCACCGGCCAGCCGACGTGTTCCTTCCGCGCTCTGGATCTCGGCGCTGACCGGTCCCCGCAACAGAATGACGGTGCCATCGGCTGTTGGGGCGACCACTCCGAACGGCGGCGGTTGCGACCCACTGCCGAACACCACCGCGGCCAGCCGCTGCACGATCGCCGCCCCTGGGTGTTCCTCGTCGGCGACGGCTTCGATCGCGCCGAGTATGCGGTCGGTAGAAGACGTTTCGTCGGCCAGGTACACCACCACGGCACCGAAGCGTGCGATCAAACCATCGCCCGGCGCGATACCAACGGTGGACGGGTTCTTTGGCACCCGTGCCCTCCTTCCCGGCGTACTACGGCGTCCAGCATAGAGCGTGCGCGGCACTCGGAACGGGGCCTCGAACGACCTGAGGGCGGGCACGGAATTGTCCGTGCCCGCCCTCTTGTCGGTGGTGCGAGGTGTTGCGTTATCGGGTCGTCGTGTGTGCGTGCGAAGTTCAGGCGGTGAACACGGCGGCGTTATCGCGGATCCAGTCGCCGAAGGTGCGAGCCGGGTGGCCGGTGAGGGTGGCGACAGTGTCGGTAATCACGGTGGGCACTCCGTCACAGCGCTGCCAGTAGTCGAGCAACCCGTCGGCATAGCGGTCGGGGATGTACTCGGCCATCTCCTTGCGCCACGCGTCGGGGGTGAGGTGGTCGATGGTGACCGGACGGCCGATGAGCTCGGCGATCAGGTCGACTTGCGCTGTGAACGTGAGGGTCTGCGGGCCGGTGAGATTATGGGCGGCGCCACGGTGATCAGGCTTGGTGAGCAGGGCGAGGGCGGCCTCGGCGACGTCGAGTTCGTGAATCGGGTCGGCGTAGGCGTTGGGGTAGGGCAGGCTGACCGGGCGGTCGGCCTTGATCGAAAACGACCAGCCACGGGCATTGCCCGCGAAGGCGCCGGGGCGCAGCACACTGACGGTCATGGGTGCGTGCGCGAGCCCGAGTTCGGCTTCGAGGTGGGACTTGGCGACCGGATTGGTTGCGGCGTCGGGATCGAGTACCGAGGACGAGGACAGCAGCACGATGTGCTGGACACCGGCTTCGGTTGCGGCGGTGACGAATTCGGTGATGCGTGCGGGCTCGGCGTACAGGAAGACCGAGGTGATGTCTGCCAATGCGGCAGGGAAGGTGGCCGGGTCCTGTAGGTCGCATGCGACGGCGGACACCCCGTCGGGTAGTTCGAGCTTGCTGGGCAGAGCGGAGCCCACGCGGACGGCGTGGCCGTCGGCGAGCAGCAGGGACAGGAGGTTGGTGGCGACCGCGCCGCGGCCTCCGGTGATGAGAATCATGACGACTCCTTCGGAATTGGTACAGGTATCGGTGGGTGGTCGAGCGGTGCGCCGGTCAGTGCTCGTCGGCGGGTGCTCGCTGCGGGAGCAGACGGACAAGGCCGCAGCTGACCAGGGCGATCGCGGCGACGACGATCAGGCTGACGATCAGCGCGTGCGCCTGGCCGGAGCCGACGGTGTGGAAGTAGACGGTGGTGACAGCGGCGGCGCCTATGGCATTGGCGAGCTGTTGCACGGCGGAGAGGGAACCGCTGCCGCTGCCGGTCTCCGCGGGGTCGATATCGCCGATGGTGATTTGGAAGATCGTGCCGAAGCAGGTGCCGAGGCCGAGGCCGAGGATGAAGACGGGCGCGGCGAGCGCCCATGCGGTAATGCCGGTTCCGACGGTCAGCGCGAGGATCAGCAGCAGGCTGGTGCCCGCGAGGGTGATCAGCAGGCCGATCATGATGAGGTTGCGGCCGAGCTCAGCGAGCAGCTGATGTGCGGCGACCGAGGCAGCGATGATGCCGACGGCCAGCGGTGCGAGGCCGAGGGCCGCGTCGGTGGGGGTGTAGCCGAGGCCGGTCTGCATGAACAGCGACAGCACGTAGAGCAGTCCGGAGACCGCGGCGAAGAACACAAGGCCGAGTAGCAGGCCAGAGGTGAAGCCGCGGTTGGCGAACAGTGAGGGCTTGATGAGTGGGTTCGCCGCGGTCAGCTGGCGACGGGCAAAGAGTGCGAAGGCGGCGGCAGCCGCGCCGAGAAAGCCGAAGGGCGCGGCAGTCCAACCGTTGGACGAGCCCTCGATGAGGCCGAACAGCGAACCGAACATGGCGGCGCCGAGCAGGGCGGAGCCGAGTGCGTCGATGGAGACGGTGCGATCGCCGTTGTCGGCGGGCAGCAGGCGGTATGCGGCGGCGAAGGCGAGCGAGCCGAGCACGATATTGATCAGGAACATCGACCGCCAGCCGAGGCCGAACAGGTCGGCGTCGATCAGGAAGCCGGCCAGGATCGGACCGCCGACCGCGGAAAGGCCGAGTGCGGGTCCGAATACGCCGAATGCCTTGCCGAGCTGTTCGCGTGGAAAGACCTGGGTGAGGATGCCGAAGCCTTGCGGAATGAGCAGTGCGCCGAACGCGCCCTGCACGAGCCGGGCAGTGATGATCGAGGTCGGGTCGATGGCGAGGCCGCAGGCGACCGAGGCCACGGTGAATCCGGCGACGCCGATCAGGAACAGCCGGCGTTTGCCGAAGCGATCGCCGAGCCTGCCGCCGACGACGAGCAGGACGCCGAGTGCGAGGGCGTAGCCCGCGCCCAGCCACTGGATCAGTGACTGCCCGCCGCCGAGATCTTCGGCGATGGTGGGGGCCGCGATATTGGTGATGGTCGAGTCGAGCAGGTCGAGGACGTCGGCCGCGAGGATGACGGCCAGTATCGCCCACATGCGGGCTCCGACCTTGGTGTTTTCCGCGGTGTCCTGATGGGTGATGTTGGACATCGGGTACCTCCTTACGAGGAAGAGTGGGGCGAACTGCGATCGTTACGAACACTGTTCGGTTGACTCGAACTCTAGAAGACGAACGACGTTCGTGTCAAACGGTGTTCGTTAGGGCGTATGCTCGAGGTCATGAACGCCGCACCCGTGAGCCGCAGGGCCCGTCCCGCGAAGGCTCCACTAAGCCGTGAGGTCATCGTCGAGGCCGGCCTCCGCATCCTCGACAACGACGGCCTCGCCGCCCTCACCATGCGTCGTGTGGCCCAGGACCTGGATACCGGCGCGGCGTCGTTGTACGTCTACGTCGCCAACCGGGACGACCTGATGGCCACGATGCTCGACCAGGTGCTCGGCACGGTGCCCGCACCGACCGGCGGCAGTTGGCGCGAACGGCTCGCAGCGCTCGTCGAGTCGACCGTCGCGGCGATGAGCAAACACGAAGGGCTCGCGCTCGTCGCGCTCGGCTCGATCCCCACCAGCCCGAACGCGCTGCTGCTCGTCGAGCGGCTGGTGACGCTGCTCGACGAGGCGGGTCTGGACAGGAAAACCAATTCCTGGGCCGTCGACCTGATCTACTTGCACATCACCGCGCAGGCGGCGGAGCAGAGCGCCTACAACACCGGAGGACGCGAGGAGAGCGACTATGTCGCCGAGGTCCAGCGGCACTTCGCGGAGTTGCCCGCGGACCGGTATCCGATGCTTGTCGGTATGCGCGAGGAAATGATGAGCGGCAACGGCGACGAGCGTGAAGTATGGGCGTTGCGGGTGCTGATCAACGGCATCTTGGCCACCCCGGCCGAGTAGGCACCGCGAGGAGCGGCAATGCGAGCAATTCGACCGGCGACCGAGCGCGACCTGCCGGTCATGCAGGATATCGAGCGTGCCGCGGGAAAGCCGTTCGCGGACATCGGCATGACGGCCGTCGCCGAGGATGATCCGCCGCCGTTGGACACCCTGCGTGAGTTCCAGCAGGCAGGCCGTGCGTGGGTATACCCCGACGAGGCCGACCGCCCGATCGGTTACCTGATCCTCGGCATCGTCGACGGCGACGCGCACATCGACCAGGTGTCGGTGGATCCCGACCACGCGGGCAACCGAATCGGCAAACGGCTCATCGACCACGCGGCACGGTGGGCGAAAGCGCAAGGGCTGCCCGCGATCACGCTGACCACCTTCACCGGCGTCGCGTGGAACGGTCCGTACTACGAGCGCCTCGGCTTTCGGTACCTGAGCGTGGAAGATGAGACGTCTGGGCTACGCGAGATCCGTGCCGCCGAGGCCGCCGGCGGCCTGGATCAATGGCCGCGCGCCTGTATGCGCGCCGACCTGGCGCACTGGCCGCCTGCCTGATGCAATCAGCCCCGCACCTGGGCGAAGGCGGCTTGCGCTGCGGGGAGGGCGGCGGCGCGGTCCGCGGCGACGAGGCCGATGCGGGTGCGCCGGTCCAGTAGGTCGTCGGTATCGAGAGCGCCTTCGTGTGTGATGCCGAACGCGAATTCCGCGGTGGTGACATCGATGCCGGGAGCCACCTGATCCAGTGCGGCCGAATTGTCTTGTGCTGCGGCGAGAACGGCCGGCGCTTCACTGCCGTAGCGTTCGACGAGGATCGGTGGGGCGGCGATGCGGTCTCGTGCGGCCCCGGATACCGCTCCCACCAGCGGGAGTCGCTTGGTGCGGCAGGGGCCCGCGGTGAGGCCGCCGTGGGTGACGGCGGCATCTACGGCATCCTCGGCCATTTGGCGGTAGGTGGTGAGTTTGCCGCCGACAATGGTGATGACGCCGGTGGGGGAGCGCAGGACCGCATGCTGACGGGAGATATCGGCGGTGCTGTTGTCGGCGGTCTTCAGTAGCGGGCGCAGTCCGGCGTAGGTGCCGCGAATGTCCGCGCGGGTCAATGGTTCTCGCAATGCGGTGTTGATGGTGTCGAGCAGGAAGCCGATCTCGGCATCGGTGGGCTGTGGTTCGTCGGGGACGGGGCCGGGGGCGTCCTCGTCGGTGAGGCCGAGGTACACCCGGCCGTGCGCGGCGGGGAATGCGAACACGAACCGGCTGGTGGTTCCGGGGATCGGCACCGTGAGTGCGGCGGTGAGGCCGCCGAAGGATTTGGCGTCGAAGACCAGGTGGGTACCGCGGCTCGGGCGCAGTTCGATGCTCGGATCGACCTGGTCGGCCCAGACGCCGGTGGCGTTGATGACGGTGCGTGGTCGGACGGTCATCGACTCGCCGGTCAGGGTGTCGCGCAGGGTCGCCGAATTACCCTCGACAGCAAGGGCTTCCACCCGGGTGAGCACGGTCGCGCCGGTGGCCGCCGCGGTACGGGCGAGTGCGACCACGAGGCGGGCGTCGTCGACGAGTTGCCCGTCCCAGGCCTGTAGGCCACCGCGCAGCCCGTCTCGTCGGACGGTCGGCGCGAGTCGCAGCGCCTCGGCGGTCGCGACGCGACGCGAGCGGGGCAGTATCGCGGCCGGGGTTCCGGCGGCACGTCGCAGCACGTCGCCCGCGACGAAACCGGCACGAATCAAGGTACTTCGGGCAGGGCCGATGCCCGGTAGTAGCGGCACCAGCTGAGGCAGCGCTCGCACCAGATGCGGTGCGGTGGTGCCGATCAGGATGCCGCGCTCGACGGCGCTCTCATGCGCGATTCCGACCTGACCGCTTGCCAGATAGCGCAGTCCGCCGTGGACGAGTTTCGAACTCCACCGCGAAGTGCCGAACGCCAAATCCTGTCGTTCGACCAGCACGGTGCGCAGCCCTCGCGCGGCGGCATCGAGCGCGGCGCCCGCGCCGGTGACACCGCCGCCGATCACCAGCACATCGATATCGGTTTCGTCGCCGAGCAGGGCAAGCTCGTGCGCGCGGCGGGCGGCGTTCAGGGCTGAGTCGCCGTCAGTGGCCGAATTCGCGGTCATCACAGTCTCGTTCCGAGGTCGGACCTGCCGCCGGTGCGGAGGTGATCGGGCGTTGTCGATGTGGATCGGGCGTCGTGGGGAGTGGTGTCGTGGGGACGGGGATCGACGGTGGCGGGCCGATTCATGACGGCTCCTGCTCTGCGGTATTCGCCGGATCGGCACCGCGGCCGTCGGCCGTGGTTCGGTGAGCAGGGCCGTTCGGTGGACTCAGGTAGCCGTCGATGGCCTGCGCCAGTTCGGTGTCGAGTGCCGCGCCGTCGAGGATGGGAGAGACGGTGCCCGCCGACTGCACCGCGGATTGCGCGATCAGCAGCAGCATGGTCGCCATGTGTTCCGGATCGCCGTCGCGGATCGACGAATCCTGTTGGCCCTCGCGGATGCCGGCGGTGAACAGGGCGATCAGGTGGCGTTGGTTGCGGCCGAGGCGGCCGAACACGTAGGTGAGCATCAGGTCGGTGTCGGTACGGAAGATCTTGCCGAACAATGGGTTTTCCCTGATCGCCGCCGCGCCGGTGACGATGCCCTTGACGAGGCGGGTGCGGGCGGGACCTGCGGTCGGCATGGTCGTGGTGACGATCGCGCGCAATTCGCGCACCAGTAGTTCGGCAACCAGCGCGCCGGTGTCGGGCCACCGACGGTAGACGGTCGGCCTGCTCACCCGCGCCCGGCGCGCCACCTCGGTGAGGGTGGTGCGGCGCACGCCGAACTCCTCGACGCAGTCGCGTGCGGCGTCGAGGATCGCGAGGTCGGTGGCCGATAGCGTGGTATCGGTCTCGTGGGGGGCAGGCATTTCGGGTGTCACCACCGGGTATCGGAACGGACTAGCTTCGTTACTGCTTGACAGTCTATGTAAAACTGTAACGTATGGTCGAGACGCAACCGCATGCCGACGAGGATTCGGCTTCCCACTCGGACGCCCACCCGGCAACGCCGGGCGCGCAGGCACAGGCAGTGGGTATGGTTTGGGATGCCTGGGGTATTCCGGCCGGTCACAAGCCGCTTTCGGCACAGATCCGTGGCCTGCTGACCCAGGTTTTCGGAGTGTCCGGCGATCCGGTGACGCGCCGCGGTGCGGGCGAGGTACCGCTGCGCGACTCGGTCCTGACCCCTGCCCGACGAGACGGGTTGATCGAGGTGGTCGGCGCGGACAACGTTTCGGTCGATCACCACGATCGGTTGCTGCACGCGGGCGGCAAGAGCACCCCCGACCTACTGCGTCGCCGCGCCGACGGGCCGCAGGACGCACCGGATGCTGTCGTTTTCCCGGCCGACCATGAACAGGTGTTCGCGGTACTGACCTATTGCGCCGAACACGCAGTCGCGGTGGTCCCCTTCGGCGGCGGCACCAGCGTTGTCGGCGGTGTCGATCCGGTGCGCGGCCGCTTCGAGGCCGTCATCGCACTCGATCTGCGCCGCCTCGACACCGTGACCGACATTGATCCGATCAGCGGTACGGCCACCCTCGGCGCCGGTCTCACCGGTCCGCGCGCCGAGGAACTGCTTGCCGCCCATGGGCTTTCGCTCGGTCACTTCCCGCAGAGCTTCGAATTCGCGAGCATCGGCGGTTTCGCGGCGACCCGGTCTTCGGGGCAGGCGTCCGCGGGCTATGGCCGCTTCGACGATATGGTCCAGCACCTGAAGATCGCCACGCCGAGCGGCACGTTGGAACTCGGCCGCGCCCCTGCCTCGGCCGCGGGGCCGGACCTGCGCGAACTGTTCGTCGGTTCGGAGGGCACCCTCGGCGTGCTCACCGAGGTCACCCTGCGGGTGCACCCGATACCGGAAGCCATTTCCTACCTGGCTTGGTCGTTCCCCGACTTCGCCACCGGTGCGGCCGCACTGCGTTCGGTAGTGCAGGCGGGTGCGGCGCCGACGGTGCTTCGGCTGTCCGACGAGGTCGAGACCGGTATCAACCTGGCCCGCTCCGGTGACGTCGGCGGCAATCCAGTGTCGGGTTGCCTTGCCATCACCACCTTCGAAGGCACCGAGGCCCACGTCGCTGCGCGCAGCGCCGAGGCGAGTGCGCTCTTGGCCGCGTCGGGCGGCACAGACCTCGGTTCGGCCCCGGCTCGGGAGTGGGAGCACGGCCGCTTCGCCGCGCCCTACATGCGTGACGCGCTACTCGATGTCGCAGTGCTGTGCGAAACCCTGGAGACGGCGACCAGTTGGTCGAATCTCGACGACCTCAAGGCGAAGGTCACCGCGGCACTGACGGATTCGCTTGCGGCACAGGCCACACCGCCACTGGTGATGTGCCACATCTCGCACACCTACCCGACCGGAGCGTCGCTGTACTTCACGATCATCGCCAAGCAACTCGACGATCCGATCGCACAGTGGCACATCGCCAAAAAGGCGGCCGGCGACGCCATCGTGGCCTCGGGCGGCACCATCACCCACCATCACGCGGTCGGCACCGACCACCGCCCATGGATGTCCGCCGAGGTCGGAGACCTGGGCGTACGGGTATTGCGCGCGGTGAAAGAGGAATTGGACCCGGCGGGGATCCTCAATCCGGGAAAGCTGGTGCCATGAAGCAGGATTCGACCCGCACCATCGGTGCGGTGACCGTGGTGACCAACCCCATTTCGGGAGTCGGTAAGGGACACGACGTCGCGGCCGCCGCGCTCGCCAGGTTCGCCGAACGCGGCGTCGAGGTCACCGAGGTGCGTGCGCCTTCGGCCGCCGAATCGGTTCGCCTGGTGCGGGATTCGATCGCGGACTCCGACCGCGCGCCGGACGCGGTGGTGTGCATCGGCGGAGACGGACTGATCAACGTCATCCTCGAAGCGCTGGCCGAGACCGGCGTCCCGCTCGGACTGGTGCCCGCGGGCACCGGCAATGACCTCGCAAGGGAACTCGGCGTCCCCACCGACCATCCGGTGGCCGCCGCGGATCTCGTACTCGACGGCCACACCAGGACCATCGATCTCGGCCGGATCGAATCGGCCGGATCGGAGCCGATGTGGTTCGCCACCGTCGCGGGCACCGGCTTCGATGCGCGAGTCACCCTGCGCGCCAACGATATGCGCTGGCCGAAGGGGCCGTTGCGGTACACCTTCGCGGCGCTGGCCGAGATCTCGGGCCGCTTCACCGTCCCCTACCGTATCGAGCTGACCGGCGTGGTGCCCGGCGTCCAGGACAATCCGGCGGCGGACACGGTCGTGGAGACCGCGGCGGTCATGGTCGCGGTCGGTAACACCCGCACCTACGGCGGCGGCATGCTGATCTGCCCGGACGCGAGCATGGACGATGGCCTGCTCGACCTGACCGTGGTCGGCGCGGTATCGCGACTGGATATGCTCCGCCTGCTGCCCGCCCTGTCGGCGGGCAAGCGGATCGATCACCCTGCCACCAAGCTGTATCGGGCCGAGCGGGTGAGGTTGACCGCTCGCGGTGCTCCGGCGACCGCCGATGGTGAACCAGCCGGAAACCTGCCCGTCACTATCAGCGCCGTACCCGGCGCACTCACCGTGCTGGTACCGCGCTGAGCGCCGCGGTCGGGAGACGGACTTGGTCCGGCCGCGTCCGTTAAACGTCGGATTCCGACTTCACGAAGCCGATTCGGCTGATCCGGTCGACGTTTGTCCGGTCGATGAGCACGATCGAGGCAGGCGCGGGCCGCGGCACGTGGCCGGCGCCGAGCTCGCGGATCAGGCGTCGCCAGCGACGGCAGTGCAGGCTGAAGGCGGGCCCGTTGATCCGGCGCCCGCGCGCGAACTGACCCGCGCGAGCCGTGGTGGCGGGTACGTCGAGCAGGATCACATGCACTTCCCTGCGGTACCCTGCGGCCCACCGCGCGAGCAGTCGCCGCGTCCATCCGAAGGTGGCGCAGTCGTGGATCACCACCGGTCCCGCGTTGTCGCGCAGTGCATTCCGAATCCTGGCGAAGTGCGCGATGTGCACCACAGGACGCCACAGCAGATAGGGCAACCAGCCGACTCGGTGCCGCCACCAGTTGCGAGTCTGGTTCGAATCGAGCACGACGGACCCCTCAGGTCCGTTCGTCGCCTGGTCGGCATCCGCTGTCGCACCGAAGAACACTCGCAGCGCGGTGCTCTTGCCCGCACCGGGCACTCCAGCGACTATCAGCGCGACCATGGCCGGGTACCGCAGTTCATCGACGATCCTGCCGCGTAGATCGTGGACGGAATCCGGTGCGATGACAAACGATTCAGAGCCGGGCGGCCGCGAATTCTCGGGAGGGGAAGGCGGCCCGTCGAGCGGAGGGTTCACCCCTTCAAGCGTCCATAGCCGAATTCGATTACACAACAGGGAAAACCCTGATTCTCGCTGAGAATTCCATGAAAACGCTGACCCGTCGCGTCACCCCATGCGCTCGCCCTCCGCTGCCGAACCCATGTGACTGCCGGTATCGAAGCGGCGACTACGCCGGGGCCGAGAACCACATCATGCTCGGCAGCGACCAGGCGCAATCGGTCCGGCAGCGTATTCAGCATCATGTTGCGATGCGTGCGCGATCATCGTCTATGCAACAGGACGCAAGTGTTCCGGCGACTACGGGTCGAACGGCTGTGTATCGAATGCGTCAAGAGTCTGAGAATTGGTTATGGATTCCGTGGACGGGCCAGCATCGACGGTAGGCTCTGGGGCGTAGGCGGAGTCTTCGGTGTCCCTCATCCACCGAAGACTCCGCCTTTCTTCTATGCCCGGTGGCCTGTGTGAGCTCGTCGAACCCGGCCACTAGAATCGTCGGGTGACCAGCGCAGCCTCTGACAACTCGCGTAATCGTGCCGATGCCCTCCCCAAGAGCTGGAACCCCAGCGAAGTGGAGGCCGAGATGTACGAGCGCTGGGTAGCCGACGGCTATTTCACCGCCGATACCTCCACCGACAAGCCCGGCTACTCGATCGTGCTGCCGCCGCCGAATGTCACGGGCAGCCTGCACATGGGCCACGCGCTGGACCACACCCTGATGGACACCCTCTCGCGCCGCAAGCGGATGCAGGGCTTCGAGGTGCTGTGGCTGCCAGGCATGGACCACGCGGGCATTGCCACCCAGAACATCGTGGAAAAGCAGCTCGCGGTGGATGGCAAGACCAAAGAGGACTTCGGCCGCGAACTGTTCATCGACAAGGTTTGGGACTGGAAGCGCGAGTCCGGTGGCGCTATCCAGTGGCAGATGCGCGCGCTCGGCGACGGCGTCGACTGGAGTCGTGACCGGTTCACCATGGACGAGGGCCTGTCGAGGGCCGTGCAGACCATCTTCAAGCGCCTGTTCGAGGCGGGCCTGATCTACCGCGCGGAGCGGCTGGTCAACTGGTCGCCGGAACTGCGCACCGCCATCTCCGACATCGAGGTCAAGCACGAGGATGTGGCGGGCGAGCTGGTCTCGCTGCGCTACGGCTCACTCGATGACAGCGAGCCGCACGTGATCGTGGCCACCACCCGCGTGGAGACCATGCTCGGCGACACCGCCGTCGCGGTGCATCCGGAGGACCCGCGCTACCGCGCCCTGATCGGCACCACCCTGTATCACCCGATCACCGGACGTCAGATCCCGATCGTCGCCGACGACTATGTCGACCCCGAATTCGGTTCCGGCGCAGTGAAGATCACCCCCGCGCATGATCCGAACGACTTCGAGATGGGGCTGCGGCACAACCTGCCGATGCCGACGATCATGGACGAGCGTGGCCGGATCACCGATACCGGAACCGAATTCGACGGCATGGACCGGTTCGAGGCGCGCGTCAAGGTGCGCGAGCGTCTGGCCGCCGAGGGGCGCGTCGTCGCCGAGAAGCGGCCCTACATGCACAGCGTCGGGCACTCCGAGCGCAGCGGCGAGGCGATCGAGCCGCGGCTTTCGATGCAGTGGTGGGTCAAGGTGGAGACGCTGGCCAAGGCCGCCGGTGACGCGGTTCGCAACGGCGACACCGTGATTCACCCGGCCAGCCAGGAGCCGCGCTGGTTCGACTGGGTCGACAACATGCACGACTGGACCATCTCGCGGCAGCTGTGGTGGGGCCACCGCATCCCGATCTGGTACGGCCCAGAGGGCGAAGTGGTGTGCGTCGGGCCGGACGAGACCGCGCCTGCGGGCTGGGTGCAGGACCCCGACGTGCTCGACACCTGGTTCTCCTCGGGTCTGTGGCCGTTCTCCACCATGGGCTGGCCGGACTCCACCGTGGAGCTCGAGAAGTTCTATCCGACAAGCGTGCTCGTCACCGGCTACGACATCCTGTTCTTCTGGGTGGCCAGGATGATGATGTTCGGCACCTTCGTCGCCGAGGACCCGGTGCTCACCGCGGGCAAGGACGACGTGGCGCAGGTCCCCTTCAAGGATGTGTTCCTGCACGGCCTGATTCGCGACCAGTTCGGTAAGAAAATGTCCAAGTCGCGCGGCAACGGCATCGACCCGCTGGACTGGATCAGGTCCTACGGCGCGGACGCGCTGCGCTTCACCCTGGCGCGCGGCGCGCAGCCCGGCGGTGACCTTTCGGTCGGCGAACCGCACGCGCTCGCCTCGCGCAGCTTCGTGACAAAACTGTTCAACGCCACCAAGTTCGCGCTGATGAACGGCGCGCACACCGGTGATCTTCCCGCGCGCGCCGAGCTCACCGACGCCGATCGCTGGATCATCGACCGGCTCGAAGAGGTTCGCGCCGAAGTGGATTCGGCGTTCGACGCCTACGAGTTCGGCAAGGCGTGTGAGGCGCTCTACCACTTCGCGTGGGACGAATTGTGTGACTGGTACCTGGAATTGGCCAAGGTGCAGTTCGCCGCGGAGGGCTCGCGCGCCGAAACGACCGCAGTGCTGCTCGGTAATGTCCTCGACTCGGTGCTGCGCCTACTGCACCCGGTGATCCCGTTCGTCACCGAATCGCTGTGGCAGGCGCTGACCGGCGGCGAATCGGTCGTCATCGCCACATGGCCGCAGGCCACCGGCGTGCCGACCGATGAGACCTCGGCGCGTCGTATTTCGGACGCGCAGCGGTTGATCACCGAGATCCGCCGGTTCCGCAGCGATCAGGGCCTGGCCGACAAGCAGAAGGTCGCGGCCAAGCTGATCGGCCTCGACCCGGCGGACCTCACCGACCAGCGGGCCTCGGTGGCCAACCTGGCTAGGCTCACCGAGCCCGGCGACGAGTTCACCGCGACCGCGTCACTGGAGATCCGGCTGAGCGCGGCCACCGTCACCGTGGAGCTCGATACCTCCGGTTCGGTCGACCTGGACGCCGAACGTCGCCGTCTGGAGAAGGATCTGGCGGCCGCCGAGAAGGAATTCGCGGCAACCACGACCAAACTCGGCAACGAGGCCTTCCTCGCCAAGGCGCCGGAGCCGGTGGTCGACAAAATCAAGGGCCGACGCGATGTCGCCGAGTCCGAAGTCATCCGCATCAGCGCCCGGCTCACGGAATTGAGTGCCAAGTGAACGCCGAACCCGAACCCCAGTACGACGACGACGGCTCGCCGATCCCCGCAACCCGGCTGGGTGCCGGGCCCTCCCCGGTCGACCTGGCCGAAATGGCCCTTGTCGAGGCGGAACTCGATCGGCGCTGGCCGGAAACCAAGATCGAGCCGTCGCTCGCCCGCATCTCCACCCTGATGGATCTGCTCGCCTCGCCGCAGCAGCACTATCCGGCGATCCACGTCGCGGGCACCAATGGCAAGACCTCGGTGACCAGGATGATCGACGCGCTGCTCACCGCGCTGCATCGGCGCACCGGCCGGATCACCAGCCCGCACCTGCAACTGGCGACCGAGCGGATCAGCATCGACAACAAGCCGATCACGCCCGCCGAGTACGTGGCGACCTATCGTGAGCTGCTGCCCTACATCGAGATGATCGACAAGCAGTCCGCCGCCGCGGACGGTCCGGCGATGAGCAAGTTCGAGGTGCTCACCGGCATGGCCTTCGCGGCCTTCGCCGAGGCGCCCGTCGATGTCGCGATCGTCGAGACCGGCATGGGCGGCAGCTGGGATGCCACCAATGTGGTTGACGGGCAGGTCGCGGTGATCACCCCGATCGGCCTCGACCACACCGATTACCTCGGCCCCGACCTCACCTCCATCGCGGGGGAGAAGGCCGGGATCATCAAACGCGCGCCCGAGAGCCTGATTCCGCGCGACACCGTCGCGGTGATCGCGGAACAGGACCCCGAGGCCATGGAGGTGCTGCTGCGCCGTGCCGTCGAGGTCGATGCCGCGGTGGCTCGCGAGGGCTCGGAGTTCCGGGTACTTGCCAGGCAGGTCGCGGTCGGCGGCCAGCAGCTCGAATTGCAGGGCCTCGGCGGCGTGTACGACGAGATCTTCCTGCCGCTGCACGGTGAGCATCAGGCGCGCAACGCCGTGCTCGCTCTCGCGGCGGTGGAGGCGTTCTTCGGTGCGGGCGCCGACCGCCAGCTCGACATCGAGGCGATCCGAGCCGGTTTCGCGAGCGTCACGAGTCCGGGCAGGCTCGAGCGCATGCGCAGCGCGCCGACAATCTTCATCGACGCCGCGCACAACCCCGCGGGCGCCAAAGCCCTTGCCACGACGCTCACCTCCGAGTTCGACTTCCGCAAATTGGTCGGTGTCGTCGGGGTGTTCGGCGACAAGGACGCCGCGGGCATCCTGGAGGCGCTGGAGCCTGTCCTCGACGAAATCGTCGTCACCAGCAACGGATCGCCGCGTGCGATGGATATCGACACGTTGTCCAACCTGGCCGTGCAACGCTTCGGGGACGAGCGGGTCGTCACCGCCGAGACACTGCCCGACGCCCTCGAAACGGCTATAGCAATGGCCGAGGAGGTCGGCGACCCCGGCGAGATGGTGTCCGGCGCGGGCGTCGTGGTTACCGGTTCGGTGGTCACAGCGGGCGCGGCCCGCGCGCTGTTCGGAAAGGACCCGGCATGAGCGAGTGGCCCGGAAGCGGCTGCCTGGGTAACCACCGAGGGCCGACGAATGCCGGTGAGGAGACAGCGTGAGTGAGACAAGCGACGGGGATCAGGCGGTCACTCCTGATGTCCCCGACCCGTGGAAGGGGCTGCGCGGTGTCATGGCGGGCACCCTGATCCTCGAGGCGATCACGGTGTTGCTCGCGCTTCCAGTCGTCGGGACCGTCGGCGGCGGTGTCGGCTGGGCCTCGGGCAGCTATCTGGTGATCTTGGCGCTGGTGATGATCGCCGGTGCCGGATTCCAGCGTCGCACGTGGGCCGTCCCGTTCAACCTCGCCCTTCAGGTGCTGCTGATTCTCGGAGTCTTCGTGCACGTCGCCATCGGGGTGATGGGGATTCTGTTCGCCGTGGTGTGGGCCTTCATCCTGATACTGCGTCACGACGTCAAGCGCCGCATGGAGCAGGGCCTGCTGCCGAGCCAGCGCGCCCAACGCTCCTCTTAGTCACGCTGCACCCTCGCCAATTGAATACTTTGCCCGACTCCCAGTGAGGCGTACCTCCGCCTTCGCTCCGGCCATGCGCGGTTACCGGTTACGGACGGACTTCGTCCGGCTGCGCCTAATGAGGCGTACCTCCGCCTTCGCTCCGGCCATGCGCGGTCTGGGACGGACTACGTCCGACCGCGTCCGTTAGGCTGTGCGCCGTGACTGAGCAGACGTTGGTACTCATCAAGCCGGACGGCGTGGCCCGCAGCCTGGTCGGCGAGGTACTTGCCCGGATCGAGCGCAAGGGCCTGAAGATCGTCGCCCTCGAGCTGAAGCAGGTTTCCGAAGAGGTCGCCCGCGGCCACTACGCCGAGCACGCCGAGAAGCCGTTCTTCGGTTCCTTGATCGAGTTCATCACCTCGGGGCCTGTTGTCGCGGCCATCCTGGAGGGCCCGCGCGCCATCGCGGCATTCCGTCAGCTCGCCGGCGGCACCGATCCGGTCGAGAAGGCCGTGCCGGGCAGCATCCGCGGTGACCTCGCACTACAGACCCAGGAAAACCTGGTGCACGGCTCCGACTCGCCGGAATCGGCCAAGCGCGAGATTGCCCTCTGGTTCCCCGAGTTCCCGGCCTGATCCCTAGTTCGAAAGCTTCCGATGGCTCGCCGTCGGCGCGCGGTGTGGGATACTGACAGAGGATGCAACCGATATCGACTGTTCGCGCTGGTACGCGAGCAATCGGTGACGGAAGCAGCCGGATGACACCGCGGTTGGATGCCGATCATCGCTGCCACGGACAAACGGCCCGGTCGTTGGGGGTTGATTGTTCGCGTCGGCACGCTGGATGAGCGCTCGCTCCGTGGAGTTCAGCCAACAGCCAGGCGCCGCGTGACCAGTTAGCCCGACGAATATCCATGGTGGTAACCGGGCATGCGGGGCGAGACCACATGACCTTGCGTCAACCGCGTGAGGCGAACGATTGATGCCCCCGCGTCGGCCGCGTCACTTCTGCCAGGAGGGACGCGCCCGGGGGTCCCGAGGAGACTTCGTGGCCGATCAAGAGCCGCTGGAAACAACATCACAGGATGCCGAACAATTGCCGGAGCGAATCCGAGTTCACGCACTTGCCAAGCTGCTAGGAGTGACGAGTAAGCGCATCCTGGCCAAGCTCACCGAGTTGGGGTCCGACGCGCGCAGTGCGCAGTCGAATGTCGATAGAGCGGTCGCGCAGACGGTCCGTGACTCGCTGGTCGAGCCCGACGCGGCCGTCGCGACGCCAGAGCCGCCCGCCCCCGCGCCGGAGCCCGAACCTGCCCCGACCAGGGAGCCAGGGCTGCTCTTCTCCGCGCCGGACCCGGTGATCGATCAGTCCGGATCGGCGACTACCGGTGCGGTCCAGCCCGCCCACCAGCCGTCGGTGCAGCTGTTCACACACCTGGATCGCGGGGAGCCGCACGTCACGCCGCCGACGGTGTTCGAGGCCGCCGCGTCGGTGCAGGCACCGCTGTTCCTGCCGCCGGATGCGGCCGCCGCCGAACAGACCCGGCGCAAGCGTCGAGTCGAGCGGGATACCCGCCGCACCGAAGAGCCACCGGTCGAGGTGGAAGAGGTGGTCGAGGAAGAGGCCGACACCTCCGAAGACAATCAGGACTCGCCCGACCAGCAGGGTGATGCCGACGACCAGCCGCGCCGCAGGCGCCGTGGCCGCCGTGGCCGTGGCCGCGGTCGGGGTGAACAGCACAGTGATGCCGACGGTGATGAGAACGACACCGCTGACTCCGACACCGAGGACGAGCCGGTCGCCGAGTCAGGCGTCGCTGCCGCCGAGCCCGCCGATACCACCGACGACGCCGCTGATTCCGATGACGACGATGCCGACAATTCGGACGGCACGACCCGCCGTCGCCGTCGCCGCCGTCGCCGCAAGGTGGCGGGCGATGGCGCCGAATCCGAGCCCGTCGCCGAGGACGATCCGCCGAACACCGTCGTGCACGAACGCGAACCGCGGAACAAGAGCCGCGCCCGCGCCGCCGCGTCCGACGAGGTACAGGGCATCTCCGGTTCCACCCGGCTCGAGGCCAAGCGTCAGCGCAGGCGTGACGGCCGCGAGGCCGGTCGCCGTCGCCCGCCGATCCTGACAGAGTCGGAGTTCCTCGCTCGCCGCGAGGCGGTGGACCGGGTGATGGTGGTACGTGAGAAGGCCTTCCCCGATCAGGCGACCGCCACCCAGGTCGCGGTGCTCGAGGACAAAATCCTCGTCGAGCACTTCGTCACGAGCACAGGCTCCGCGTCGATGGTCGGTAACGTCTACCTCGGCAAGGTGCAGAATGTGTTGCCGAGCATGGAGGCGGCGTTCGTCGACATCGGCCGCGGCCGCAACGGTGTGCTGTACGCCGGTGAAGTGAATTGGGAGGCCGCCGGACTCGGCGGCAAGGAGCGCAAGATCGAGCAGGCGCTCAGGCCCGGCGATCAGGTGCTCGTTCAGGTGAGCAAGGACCCGGTCGGGCACAAGGGCGCCCGTCTGACCACGCAGATCAGCCTGGCAGGACGCTTCCTGGTGTACGTGCCGGGCGGCTCGTCCACCGGCATCAGCCGCAAGCTGCCCGACACCGAGCGCAAGCGGCTCAAGGAGATCCTGCGCGACATCGTGCCCAACGATGCCGGCGTGATCATCCGCACCGCATCGGAGGGTGTCGCCGAGGACGAGCTCGCTCGCGACGTCGAGCGGTTGCAGGCGACTTGGCGCACCATCGAGAAGGCCGCCGAAGGCAAGGACTCCGGCTCACCGAAGACGCTGTACGAAGAGCCCGACATGTTGGTGAAGGTCATCCGTGACCTGTTCAACGAGGACTTCTCCACGCTCGTCATCGAGGGTGAGCGGTCGTGGAGCACCGTCGAGAAGTACATCGGCACCGTCGCGCCGGACCTGCTCGCGCGGGTCTCCAGGCACGAGAACAACGGTGTCGACGTGTTCGAGACCTACCGGATCGACGAGCAGCTCGCGAAGGCGCTCGATCGCAAGGTGTGGCTGCCCTCGGGTGGCACGCTGGTGATCGACCGCACCGAGGCGATGACGGTGGTCGACGTCAACACCGGCAAGTTCACCGGTGCGGGCGGCAGCAACCTCGAAGAGACGGTCACCCGCAACAATCTGGAGGCGGCCGAGGAGATCGTGCGCCAGATGCGGCTGCGCGATATCGGCGGCATGATCGTCGTCGACTTCATCGACATGGTCCTCGAGTCCAACCGCGACCTGGTGCTGCGTCGACTGACCGAGGCGCTCGGCCGCGACCGGACCCGCCATCAGGTCTCCGAGGTGACCTCGCTCGGCCTGGTGCAGATGACCCGCAAGAAATTGGGCACCGGACTGGTGGAGGCCTTCTCCAGCACCTGTGAGCATTGCCACGGCCGCGGCATTCTGGTGCACGCTTATCCGGTGGAGTCGTCCTCCGGCGAGGAAGGCGCCGCCAAGAGCCGGGAGACCGGTTCGCGCAGGCGCAGGGGCAAGGACAAGGGTGCGGCACCCGTGCCCGCCTCGGCCAATGGCACCGCGCCGGTGACCGAGGTCATCGAGGAGGACGCTGCCGTCAAGCGGGCGCATCCAGTCGCGTTGGCGATGGCCGCGCACCACGGCGATGACATCGATGTCGACGGCGATGCGATCGAGATGGCCGATGTCGAGGCTGTGGCGACCGAGGTGTCGACCGAGGTGTCGGAGCCGGCCGAAATCGTCGCCGAGGTGACCGAAGAGGCAGTGGCTACCGAGGTCGAGCCAGTCGCGGAGAAGCCGGCCGAGCCGGCCGCTACCGCCGCGTCTGAGCAGGTAGCAGCCGCTACTGCGAGCAACGGGACCCCCGAGCCCGCCGCGCAGCGTACGACCGGTCGTAGGCGCAGGGTGGCCCGTTCGGCCGCCGCACCCGCTGCCGACAGCAGCGGCGCGGTGTTCGTGCTGACGGCAGACCAGCCGGCCGCGGCGCCGGTCGTGGATTTCACGGCCGAGGTTCCTGTCGAGGTCCCCGTACGCAAGACGCGCCGTCGGGCCGCGGGCCGCCCCGCTGGGCCGCCGGTGGACGAGTGAACTGACCGATCCGACCTGATCGGACCGTGCTGAATGACCGAGACCTCCGTCACGATGGTGACGGGGGTCTCGCGTTTCGAGCATGCGGGGCCTGTTCGGCGGACGCCGGTTTGGATCGGGTGGTAGGAGTCCTGTAATCTCGAACAGTCACTGCCCGGCGACAGCGCTCTACCGCGCTGTGTTTGTGACTCGGCCCCGAAGCCGAGGGCCTTCAGTTCCGCTGAGGCGGCGGTGACTAACCAGACCAGAGTGCTGTGGTTTCCGAACGGAATTGTCCGGGCGGGAGCATGCGGCCGCGTGAGCATCAGCTGCGCGCATTACAGGAAGAGGGCAGCCGACCGATGGCAACGTACGCGATCGTCAAGACCGGCGGAAAGCAGTACAAGGTCGCGGTCGGTGACCTGGTGAAGGTCGAGAAGCTCGAGGGTAAGCCCGGTTCGTCCGTGGCGCTGGCCCCGGTTCTCGTCGTCGATGGCGCCGATCTGACCACCGATGCGGCCGATCTGGCCAAGGTCTCCGTGGCCGCCGAGGTCGTCGAGCACACCAAGGGCCCGAAGATCCGCATCCACAAGTTCAAGAACAAGACCGGCTACCACAAGCGTCAGGGTCACCGTCAGCCGCTGACGGTCATCAAGGTCACCGGCATCAAGTAAGCCTCCGCGCTTCCTCCAGTTACTTCACAGGAGTTCAGAAATGGCACATAAGAAGGGTGCATCCAGCTCGCGCAACGGTCGCGACTCGAACGCACAGCGACTCGGCGTCAAGCGGTTCGGCGGCCAGGCAGTTTCGGCCGGCGAGATCCTGGTTCGCCAGCGTGGCACGCACTTCCACCCCGGCGTGCTCGTCGGCCGTGGCGGCGACGACACCCTGTTCGCCCTCGCGGCGGGCAAGGTCGAGTTCGGCACCAAGCGCGGCCGCAAGACCGTCAACATCGTCATCCCGGAGCCGGTCGAGGCCTGACCGCCTCTTCCCGGGCGTAACCGGACCTAGTCCGGTTCTCGCCCACTCCAGACAGACGCGAGCGGGTCAGGGTCTCACCCTGGCCCGCTTTTCGCGTTTTCGAAAGACCGCGTTCCCACAGAGCCGACCGTTTCGAGCGACCTGCAAGCAGTCGCTACGGCTACCACCAAGGAGGATGATTCGGCTTATGTCCAAATTCATCGACCGTGTCGTATTGCACGTGAGTGCGGGCAAGGGTGGTCACGGCTGTTCCTCCGTGCGCCGCGAAAAGTTCATGCCGCTCGGTGGACCCGACGGCGGCAACGGCGGCCGTGGTGGGGACGTGATCCTCGAGGTCGACGCGAACGTGCACACCCTGCTGGACTTCCACTTCCATCCGCACGCCAAGGGAACCAACGGCAAGCCGGGCGAGGGCAGTAACAAGGATGGCAAGCACGGTACCGACCTGCTGCTGAAGGTGCCCGACGGCACCGTGGTGCTTGACAACGACGGTAAGGTGCTCGTCGACCTCGTCGGTATCGGCAACCGGTTCATTGTCGCGCGCGGCGGTCGCGGTGGGCTCGGCAATGCCGCGCTCGCCTCGAAGGCGCGCAAGGCGCCCGGTTTCGCGCTGCTCGGTGAGGACGGTGAGGAGGGCGATCTCGTCCTCGAGCTGAAGTCCGTCGCCGATGTCGGCCTTGTCGGATTCCCATCGGCGGGCAAGTCTTCGCTGGTGTCGGTGCTCTCGGCGGCCAAACCGAAGATCGCCGACTATCCGTTCACGACGCTGGTGCCCAACCTCGGCGTGGTCTCGAGCGGCGACACCACATTCACCATCGCCGATGTGCCTGGTCTGATCCCCGGCGCCAGCGACGGTCGCGGGCTCGGCCTGGACTTCCTTCGGCATCTGGAGCGCTGCGCGGTGCTCGCGCACGTTGTCGACTGCGCGACCCTGGAGCCGGGCCGCGACCCGGTCTCCGATGTCGATGCGCTGGAGGCGGAGCTGGCGGCCTACAAGTCGGCGCTCAACGCCGATACCGGCCTCGGCGATCTTGCCGATCGGCCGCGCATCGTGATCCTGAACAAGATCGACGTGCCCGACGCCGCCGAACTGGCGGAGATGGTCACCACCGAATTCACCGCACGCGGTTGGCCGGTATTCGAGATTTCCGCGGTGAGCCGAGCGGGCTTGCGCCCCTTGACTTTCGCGCTCGCCGAACTGGTGGAGAACTACCGCGCGGCGCATCCGAAGGCGGCGCCGACGCGCCCGGTGATCCGGCCGATCGCGACGAACGAGACCGGCTTCACCGTGATCGCCGATCCGGAGGAGCCGGGTGGCTTCATCGTGCGCGGCAACCAGCCGGAGCGGTGGGTGCGCCAGACCCAGTTCGACAACGACGAGGCCGTCGGCTATCTCGCCGACCGGTTGGCTCGTCTCGGTGTCGAGGACGAACTGGTGAAGCAAGGCGCGGTTCCTGGAGCGCCCGTCACCATCGGCCACGTCACCTTCGAGTGGGAGCCGCAGATCTCGGCGGGTGTCGATATGGTGCCCACCGGTCGCGGCACCGACCTGCGGCTGGAGCAGAACGATCGAATCGGCGCGGCCGAGCGCAAGCATGCGTCCCGAGTGCGCCGCGGCCTGCTGAAAGAGGACGAGGAACAGGAATGATGCCATTACTGGTCCCGGTGTTCACCGGGACCAGGATGGGTTCTGTTGCGGTACAGGGAGTTCGGTTGCGATGCAGGTGAGTTCTGGTATGGCGGATGCGATGTCACGGGACGGGCTCAGTGAGGCCCGGCTTGCGATCGCTTCGGCGCGCAGTGTGGTGGTGAAGATCGGCTCGTCCGCGCTCACCAGCCTGAAGGGCGGGCTCGATACCGCCCGCCTCGATCGGCTCGCCGATGCGGTGGAGGCGCGCATGCGTGCCGGATCAGATGTGGTCGTGGTGTCCTCCGGCGCGATCGGCGCGGGTATCGCGCCGCTCGGCCTGACCACCCGCCCGCGTGATCTGGCCACCAAGCAGGCCGCGGCGAGCGTCGGCCAGCTCGCGCTTGCGCATGCGTGGGGCACCTCGTTCGCCAGGTACGGTCGCACCGTCGGACAGGTGCTGCTCAGTGCCGACGACTTCTCCCGCCGCGAGCATCACCGCAATGCGCAGCGCACCCTCGACCGATTGCGTTCGCTCGGCGCCATTGCCGTGGTGAATGAAAACGACACCATCGCAACGGAAGAGATCCGCTTCGGCGACAACGATCGACTCGCCGCGCTTGTCGCCCATCTGGTCGGCGCGGACGCGCTGATCCTGCTCTCCGATGTGGAGGGCCTCTACGACGGCGACCCACGCAAGGGCGCCGCCAACTTCATTCCCGAGGTCCGTAGCAGTGCCGACCTCGACGGTGTTATCGCAGGCGGCGGTGGCGCACTCGGTACCGGCGGCATGGGATCGAAGCTGTCCGCCGCGCGTCTCGCCGCGGACGCGGGCGTGCCCGTACTCCTCGCGGCCGCAACCGAAGCCGCTGACGCACTGACTACGGGCAAAGTCGGCACGGCCTTCGCCGCCCGCCCGGTCCGCCTCTCGGCCCGCAAATTCTGGGTCCGCCACGCCGCCGACAGCCGCGGCGGCGTCCTCATCGACGACGGCGCGGTCCAAGCCGTATCCCACCGCCGCCGCTCCCTGCTCGCCGCGGGCATCACCGGCGTCCGCGGCCGCTTCCACGGCGGCGACGTAGTCGACCTCGTAGCCCCCGACAACCAAGTGGTAGCCCGCGGCGTAGTGCAATACGACAGCACCGAACTCGCGGGAATGCTCGGCCGCTCAACCGCCGAACTCCCGGACACCATGCAACGCCCCGTAATCCACGCCGACGACCTCGTCAACGTCTAACGGACACCTGGTCACCGAGGCAACGTCGCTCCTCGAGCGTTCTTTATCGCGGGGAGTCGAATGGTTGCGCCCGACGCCTTCACAGCCACCATTTGACTACCCTCGATTACCAAAGTGTCTGTAACGCAACCACAGCCAGTCCTCACGCTGGCTATTTGTGGGGCGCGGGGATGACTCCGGGCTGGTTGGTTGTCGAAGGTGATTGCTGGTCTTGGCCTTCCGTGACGGGGCCGGTGACACCCGGCTGACCGCCGGGGTCGGTGAGTGGGGGCGTGGGTTCTCCCGGCACGGGAGCTGGTGGCTCTGGTTGTGGGGCTGGTGGTGGTGTTTGTTGTGGTGGCGGGGCAGGCAGCGGAGGTGGCTCCGGTGTCGGAACTGGTGGCTCTGGTTGTGGTTCCTGCGGGGCAGGTGGAGGTGATGGCTCCGGCGCTGGTGGTGCCGGTGCCGGTGGTGGTTCGGGAGGCGGCGCTTGCTGGGTCGGCGGTGCCGGTGTGGGAGTTGGGTCCAGTGTGGGAGCGGGTGGCTGTGGGGGTGCCTGCTCGGTCGGGGGAGCTGGTGGCGGGGTTGGCTCGACGGTGGGAGCGGGTGGCTCTGGGGTCGGGATCGGGGGTGGCGCGTGCTCGGTCGGGGGAGCAGGCGGCGGGGTTGGCTCCGGTGGGGGAGCGGGCGGCTGTGGGTCCGGGGGTGGTGCCTGCTGGGTCGATGGAGCAGGCGCGAGGGTTGGGTCCGGGGTGGGAGTTGGTTGGGGGTCAGGAGTCGGTGGCGGCGCGGTTGGTGTCGGTGATGGTGTCGACGGCGTCGGAACAGGCTGGGGGGCTTGTGATTCCGGTGTCGATGGAGCCGGTGTCGATGGAGCCGGTGGCGGAACGGTGGTTCCGGGCGGCGTCGGAGCAGCCGGAACCGGCGGCGTGGTCGGCTGCTGGTCCTGTCGCGGCAGTGCAGGTTCGGAGTAATCGGGCTGGGCCTGCCGTTGGCGCCCTTCCGGCGCTATCGCACCGGGTAGCTGTGGCGGGTCAGGGAGCGCGGGGATGCCGGTGCCTGCCATTCCGTAGGCCGGTTTGTACACCATGTTCATCGCGAGCACGGCCTCCTGGCGCAGTGCCTCCTCCGCCATCTGGGCGTCGATAATGCCGCCCGCCTCGAGCATTTTCGCGATGGCGCCGATGGGGCCCGAAGTGCCGGGGGGTATGACCGCGATCTTGACCGCCTCCGCGGCCGCGGCAACCCCACCGAGCCTGGCACCCACCTGGCCCATGATGGCGGCGAGTTCGTCGACGGACTCGGCGTAGCTGCGGGCGCTGGCATACGCCGCGTCGGCCGCGGCGCCCTCCCATTCCATGGAGTTCATCACCCGATCCGAGCTGGCGCGGGTCAGCGGAAACGAAGTAGCCAGTGTGCCTGCCACTTCCAGCCAGGTGACCGAGGCGTTCAGGATTTGCGCGGCGTCGATCTGCTGGGTCTTGGCGTAGATCTCCTCGTGCCGCATCGACTCGAAGTGCTCCATGGAGCTGATGTAGTCAGGGTCATTGCCACTCACGGCCGTACCTCGCAGGCGCTCGACCCCGCCATGCTGCGCTCACTCATCGCGGCACCCTCGTTTCGATGGCCCGCACCGCGGCGGCATTCGCCGCGTCGGCCTCTTCCATCAGGCCTCCGCTGATCAGGAACGCCTCCTTCATCCGGTAGGCGGCCTCGATGTAGTGGTCGAGCAGCGTTGCGGCATCGCGAGCCTTGTGGCCGAACCCGGCCTGCAGCTGTTGAGCGGAGACGAACCCGCCGAAACCCTGTGATTCGGACGCCGCGTCGAGGCGTTGTTGTAGATAGATCAGTCGATCGGCTTGATGGTCGTACATCTCGGCACAGCGCCGTGCCGCGGCGGGATCGAACTTGACGGTTCCTGCCTGCGCCTGTTGCTTGAACCGGGCGATATCGGCCCGGCTGGTCTCGATCGTCATGCGCACCCCTGAGATCGGTCGGTCCGTTCTAGCCTAACGGGCGCAGCCGGACGAAGTCCGTCCTAGACCGCGCATGGCCGGAGCGAAGGCGAAGGTACGCCTGACGGGCGCAGCAACGGTTACCTGTCGGCGATGGTCATCGTGCCTGCGCCGGAATGCGTTTCTGCAGCTGGGCTGCGAGTTGCTCGGCCGATGCGGGCACGACGTGCACGGTCGAACCGGCTTTTATCAAATAGCGCCCATCACCCTGCACATCGATCCAGGTGTAATGCACCGGCGGTGTCGGTTCCGGTCTATCCAGCCGCGGCTCGATTCGGATGTGTCCCTCCGCGGTGTGCGGTTTGAGCAACAGTTTGCGGATCGGCGGCACGGCGGGCTGACGCGCGACGGTCTCTTGGTCGCGGATCGTATCGTCGGTCGCGGCCCGGGCCGGTTCCCGTCCTGGCGGAGTCTTCGGCAGTAGCGCCGTGATCCTGGCACCGAGTTTCGCGCTGTGCCCGATCGAGATGCGCACTCGGCCACCGAAATCCGGGAGGATCCCCGGCTCCTGCAATGCGAGCACGGCGTGATCGAAGATCGTGCCTGCCAATAATCGGATCTCGGTACCTGGGCTGTGGGCCCCACCGATTACAACGATTCGGGTATGTGGCCGTGCCAGGATCCGAAGGCACGCGGTCAGATCCGGGTCGCTGCCCGGCGCCAGACGCTCGTTCAGCTGTGCGCGCAGTACCTCGGCCTCGCGTTCGGTGCGCGGTGTCTCGAGGATGCGGATGGGGTACGGATGGCGATCTACCTCGGTTTCTCGCCAAATATGGGCGAACTCGTCCGGGGTGAAGGTCCAACTCACGTCGAATCACATCCTCACCGAACCCACCGAATCAGTCTGAAGCTTAGCGGCGGGTCGAGGGTCTCGGTCAACTCTTCGATAAGCGTGCCCGCAGGATTGCGGGCTAACGTCGAGGTGAATTCTCGGATATATCCAGACAGTCTCCTCAGTTTGTTCGCCGTGCCCTGTGCCGGAGCACCGTGCTCCGCTCCTGGTGATGAGGGGCCGATGGGAGAGACGCCTTGCAGGTACTTGGACCGTGGACCGATACGGCGACCATCGCGGTGTCGGCGGGCGGTAAGGCGCGCGGATTGCACAGTTTGCAGACCGGCGGCTTCCGCGTGCCGGAGTGGGTCGTGCTCGGGACCGATGCGTTCGAGCAGCTGCTGCGCGCGGGCGATCTCACCGGACAGTTGACGGCCTTCCTGGCCACCGACGACCTGGAAGGGGCGTTGGCCGCCGGCGCGGCACTGCGTGCGGAGATCAATGCGGTCCCGCTGCCACCGACGGTCCTCGAGCTGCTCACCGACGCCTATGAGCGGCTCGGCGGCGGCGCGATCGCGGTGCGCTCGTCGGTGACCGCGGAGGACGGCCCCGGCCACTCGTACGCGGGCCAGTTCGACTCGTTCCTGAACGTGAACGGCCTCGACGCCGTGACGTCCCGGGTACGCGAGTGCTGGGCCTCGGCATTCTCCGAGCGATCCATCCGATATGCCTTCGCGCACCAGCTCGCACCGACCGGCGCCGCTGCCGTCGTCTTGCAGCGGCTGATCGCGGCGCGGACCAGCGGGGTGATGTTCACCGCGAACCCGATCACCGGCGCCGCGGACGAGATGGTGATCAGTGCGGTGTACGGCCTGGGCGAGGGCCTGGTGTCGGGCGCGGTGGACGCCGACTCGGTGACCATCGACAAATCCTCCGGAACGGTGCTGGAAACGGTGCTGGGGGACAAGGAGAGCTCCTACACGCCCGCGGGCGAGCAGGGCTGCGTGGTCGGTGCGGTCGACAAGGAGCGCAGGGACCGCGCCGCGCTGTCGGACGCCGAGCTCGTCGAGGTCGCCGAGCTCGGCCGCAAGCTGGAGGCCGGGCTCGGTACCCCGCAGGATGTCGAGTGGGCGATCGACGACGACGGGATCTGGCTGCTACAGACCCGGCCGATCACCACGGCGGTGCGCGCGGGCTCCCGATCCGAGGGTGCGCAGCTGCGCGGCGCCGGTGAGGACCTCGCCGACGACGACATGCGGATCTGGGACAACTCCAACATCATCGAGAGCTTCAGCGGCATCACTTCGCCGTTGACCTTCACCACGGCGGCCGATATCTACGGCAGGGTCTATCACGGCTACGCGAAATCGTTGCGGGTTCCCGCCGAGCAGCTGCGCCAGACCGACCGCTGGACACCGGTGCTGCTCGGCTATTTCCACGGCCGCGTCTACTACAATCTCCTGCACTGGTATCGAATGGTCGGCATCGCGCCCGGCTACCCGTTGAACAGGAAGGTCCTGGAGGCCGCGCTCGGCGTCGACGAACCGCTGGCCGACGATCTCGCGAAGACATTGCGGCCGTTCACTTTCCGCTCACCCCTCGGGCGACTACGTGCACGCACGGTCACCACGGTGACCTATATGCGGCAGCTGTTGGGCATCGACGACATGGTCGAGCAGTTCATCACCGACTTCTACCGCGTCTACGACGAATACGACGCCATGGACTACGCGACACTGTCCGGTGAACGGGCCTACGCGTCCTACCGCACGGTGGACCGGGATCTTGTGCACCGCTGGGGTCCGCTGATGGTGCTGGACGCGATCCTGTTGACCTGTACCGGTTTGATGTTTCTGCTGACGAAGCTGCTGTTGCCGAAGGCGCCGGAATGGTTCCTGTACGCCGTCGTCGGCCCTGGCGCGGATGTCGAATCGGCGGAGCCGGCCCGCGCGATGACGGAGCTGGCGCGGTTCGTCCGCACCGATCCGGAACTGGTCTCGCTGGTCAATTCGACTCCACCGGAACAGATCTACTCCGAATTGCGGGGATCCGACCGGGCCGAATTCTTGGCTCGTGTCGACTCCTACATCGACCGCTACGGTTACCGCAGCCTGGACGAGCTGAAGCTGGAGACACCCGACCTGCGGGAAGATCCGGCGAGCCTGTTCGTCATGTTGCGCAGCGCCATCGGCCGAGTCGGCGACACCACACAGCACAGTCGCAGTGCGGAGGCCGATGAGTATCTCGACGCTCACCTCGGCGGCCTCCGGCGCCGCATCTATGAACGTCTGCGCCACAAGGTGAATCGCTGTGCGGCGCACCGCGAGCGGCTGCGCTTCTGCCGAACGAGAGCCTTCGGCATGGTGAAGCGAATGATTCGGGTGATGGGCCGCGACCTGGTCGCGCGCGAGGTCATCGACGAGTTCGGCGACGTGTTCTTCCTGACCGTGCAGGAGTTGCGCGGTTGCTACGAAGCCGCCGAGACCGAGCCGCTGCGCGATCTGGTCGCCGCGCGAAAGGCTCAGCGCGCCAGGGATAGTGTGTTGGTCGCACCGGCACGCTTCGTCACGACCGGCTCGACCTTCGGCCGCGCCGAGCTCGCGGGTCAGGGCTGGGTGCCGGTCACCGACACTCCGCCCGCGACCGTCGGAACGGTGCTGCCGGGGACGCCATCGGCTTCTGGGATCGTCGAGGGTACGGCGATCGTGGTCGACGAGCCACGCGACGTGGCAGGCGGCATCCTGGTGGCCTACCGCACCGACCCCGGCTGGGTGGCCGCGCTGCCCTCGGCATCGGCCCTGGTGATCGAGCGTGGCAGTCCGCTGACGCACGTCGCTATCGTGGCGCGGGAATTGGGAGTGCCCACCGTGGTGCAAGTCAAGGACCTGACGAAAAAGATACGGACCGGTATGCGAATTCGGGTCGATGGAACCAATGGAACGGTTACTGTGCTGTCCGAAGGAGATCTCCGCGATGGGGCATGACAAATATGTTGCGGCGGTTCGCAATTGGTTGACAGAGCCAGCGGAGGACGCGGGCATCCACCTGGCCGACGAAGGTGACGGCTGGAGCTACCGCAGCTATCGTGATCTCGCCGATACGACCTGGTCCATCGCCGCGCTGATGCGCGAACACGGCATGGGCAGCGGCGACGGTGTCTGTGTGATCATGCCGACCGGATTCCCTTGCGCCGCAGCGTTCTACGCGGTGTGGGCCGGTGGCGGGGTCTTCACGCCGGTCGCCCCGCCGATGTTCGGCGATCTCGATCAGATCATCGCTCACATCGCGGCGATTCTGACCCAGGCCCGTCCTCGGCTGGTGGTGACCTCGACGGAGTTCGAGCAGTTCGTCCGCAAGGCGGCGATCGATGCGGGCCGCACCGACGAACCGCTGGTGATCGATGCCGAGACCTTGGGCCCGCCGCCCGTGAAACGCGAGTTCGGTGAGCCCGACGAGTGCGCGCTGCTGCAATTCACCTCCGGCTCCACAGGCACGCCGCGCGGGGTCCGCGTGAGCTGGCAGAACCTGGCCAACAACATCGCGATGATCTCCACACTTGTCGACTGGCGACCGGGTGAGTCGATGGTCTCGTGGCTGCCGCTCTATCACGACATGGGCCTGGTCGGCGCATTCCTCACCGCCGTGACCAATCAGGGCGATCTATACCTGATGCGACCCGATCAGTTCGTCCGCGACCCCCTGCGCTGGTTGCGTGCGATGACCCACGCCCAGCACTCGCCGTCCCCGTCGTTCGCGCTCGGCTATGTGGCGCATCGGGTCGCGCCGCGCGACATCGCCGAGCTCGACCTGTCCGGATGGCGCACGCTCGCGGTCGGCTCCGAACCGGTCGAGGTCGCCGACCTGCAATCGTTTGCGAATCTGACTGGCGAACAAGGCTTCTCGACGAAGGCGTACACGCTGGCCTACGGGCTCGCGGAGGCGACGTTGATGGTGACCTCGTCCGCGCGTAACCGTCCCATCACCGCCCTGCGCATCGACAACCCGCGACTGCGCTTCGGCACCCGTGTCACGATCTTGGACGAGCAACTGCTCGACGACACCCATCGGGTCGAGGGCCCCGGCTGGATCACCGGGCTCGGATATTCGACTCCGGAATCGACGGTGACGGTGGTCGACGAGGACGGCCGCGAGCTACCCGACGGCACGCTCGGCGAAATGGTGGTGGTCGGCGATTCGGTGGCGCTCGGGTACTCGGTGACGGATTCGGCGGAGTCGGCCGCAAGCTCGTCCACCAGGATCACCGACGGCAGGCTGTACAGCGGCGACGCGGGATTCCTCTATCGCGGTGAGGTTTTCGTGCTCGGCCGGATGGGCTCCAGCCTGAAGGTGCGCGGTCGCTCGGTATTCATGGAGGACATCGAATCCAGGGTCGCCCAGGAAACGGGGATCACCAAGGGCAAATTGGCCGCGGTCACGATCACCGAGGCGGGGTCCCAGGGCATCGCCCTGTTCGCCGAATCCGCGCCGGGTGACTGGATCGCCGAGGCCCGCGACATCATTCGTGGCGAGCTCGGCCCTGCCCAGTCGGTCTCGATAGTCACCGGGCCGCGCGGGACCATCCGCCGCACCTCCAGCGGCAAACCACGCCGCCGCCACATGTGGCAGCTTTTTCGCGATGGGGTGCTCGATGGCGCTGTCGCCCACGAAGCGGAAGGCGCCGCCGCGGACGACAAGGGCGCCGACGTAGGTCTCGATCCCGCCGCTCGTGATGTTGCGCCCGAGCCGACTCTGCTTGCCGATCGGATGCGCCAGCTGCTCGCGCGTGCACTGGAAACCGTGGCAATACCGCTCGATTCGACGGTGCTGTTCGAAGGATCGCTTGCCGAAGGGTTCGGCAACGAGGGCTCGGATGTGGACTTCCTTGTGCTCGCGCCCGGCGACGAGGAGATGCCGACGCTGCCGACGGTGCTGTTCATCGATGGGCGTCGAGTCGAGGTACGTACGCGCTCACAGGCCCAACTGCGCAGACAGTTGACGCAGGTCGCACGGGCGGACAAACCTACTGAACTCGAGGAGGATCTGCTCAATCGGTGCCAGCGGTTCCTACGGGCGACGGTAGTCGTGGCCGGAGCTCCGGACGTTGTCGAATTGCGTGCGCTGCTGCCCTATTCCAGCTTCATCGGGCTGATGGCGGACTGGTGGACCAGCCGCGCGACACAGGCTTTGCGTTTCGCCGTGGCCTTGCGCGCGCTCGGTGCGCGCGCCGAGGCGGGCGGTTGGGCGCGTGATGGTCTGTTGCAGGCGATGAAGGGCTGGGCGGCCCGGCGCGGCGAAAGCTATCTGGAAACCAAATGGCTGCCGCAGCAATTGGATCGAATCGGCCGTGACGAACTCATCGACCGCTATCGGAGCTCCAGCGCCGTGACGTTCGACGACCAGGCACGCAAGATCGTCGACGCGGACACGGGCGGGCTCGACGACGACCGAGTCGGGCTGCTGACCGAACAGCAGACCTGGGCACAGGTGTGGGAATTGGCCGCCGAACTTGGCGTGCCCGCGGTGGTAGACGATCCGCATCAGGTTCTGTTCGCCCGCCGCCCGCGCGTCACTACCTGGGCGATCGGCGGGCGTGTGCATGTCATTCGCGACGACCGAGATGTTTTGGTGCTGTCGGACCCGGCGGCGCGGGCCTGGCGCTCGGTGGTGTTCCGGCATTCGGTGCGCGATGTGCTCGCCCGTGCCGAGTCCGACATCAGCACCGAGCTGGCGGAGTTCATCCGGCTCGGTCTCGTCGGCTTGCGGTGGCGCGGTGACGAACTCATCGAGCCCGCGTTGGCGATGTGCAAGCCGATGCGGCCGTTCACCCCCGTGCCGAGCGCGATCGCCCCTGCACTCGGTGTGACAGGAGCAGCGAGAGGTGAGCCGATCGCGACCCTCTCTGCGCTGCCCGCAATCAGATTCACCGAATGCGCGCTGAATCTGGTGTGGTCCAACATCGTTCTGGAGAACGCCAGGGAAGATCTCGCGGGCGCGGTGAAGAACTCCCAGGGCGCGGTCGCGGACATCGCCGCCCACCGGCTCATCGCCATGAGTGTCCGGGTCGTGCTGTCCGCCTTCGGTATTCACCCGCTGCCCGCCGACGTGGCCCCATCCGAAACCTTGCGGCGGATACTGCCGCCGCATGCTCCGCGTCGTGACGAGCTGCTCGCCCAACTGGAATCGGCTCAGCGGGTATGCTTCTCGGACATCATCGACGCCAGCGGCGACATCAGTGCCGGTATCGAGGTCCTCGACGATTTTGTCGCACTGGTGCGTCGGATCGCAGGTGACTCCGACTCCGAGACCGGTTTCCCCGCCTCGTTCGATTCCCGCGAACAATGGCGCCGCACCCTGGCGATCGGCTACGACTGGCTGCGTATCGCCGGCTACCTGAATACCGACCTGCCGCTCGACGAGGTCCGCGACCTGCTGACCTCCGGTGGCCACCAACCCCATTTACGGGAAGGAGAGTCGGCATGACCGCCGTCGCCGACACCGCCACCGCAGCGAAGGTCCGTCGCCTCGTGCTCACGATGGCGCCACGTCCCTCCACACTCGAAGACACGAAGCGGCTGATCGAAGACCTCGGCTTCGACTCGCTGCGCCTGATGGAACTCACCGTGGTCCTGGAGCGCACCTTCGACTTGCCGCGCTACCGCCCGGAGCAGTTGATCGGTGTGCGCCGCGTCAGGGAAGTGATCGCCCTCGTCTCGGGGACCATGGCCGAAGGCAGCCCATCATGAGCTCGCGTGACACGGTGTTGGTGACCGGCGCGACCGGATTGGTCGGTGCCGAGGTAGTGGCGCGGCTTGCCGCCGCGAGCCGACCGATTGCCGCTGTGCTGCACAGCAACTCGAGTATCGTCCGTAACGACGGCACGGTGCTGGAGGCGGGTACGGCGGTGGCGGGCGACGTCAGGGCACGCGGTTTCGGCATGTCGGAACGCGACACTGCGGACCTCGGCGAGCGAGTCGAGGTCATCGTGCATTGCGCGGCGACCACCGCGTTCGACGCGCCGATCGCCGACTACGAAGAACTGAATGTGCGCGGCACCGTCAACGCCATCGCGCTGGCCAGGCAATGGGACGTACCGTTGGTATACGTCAGCACCGCGTACGTGTGCGGAATGCGGGGCGGCATGGTCACCGAAGACGAGCTGGAGGTGGGCCAGTCGTTCGGAAACGGCTATGAGGACAGCAAGTTTCGCGCCGAACAGCTGGTGCACGCCGCAGGCGAGGAGGGATTGGGCTGGGCGATCGTGCGGCCGGGCATCGTGACCGGCAACAGTGCGACGGGCGCGATCCGCGAATACAAGAACCTGTACACCGTGTTGAAGCTCATGGTCGAAGGCAAACTCCGCTCGCTACCCGGCCGGTATGACGCGACCCTGTCGCTGGCACCGGTCGACCACGTCGCCGACGTCATCGCCGCGGCCGTATTGGATTTCGACTCCGCGCACGGCCGCACCTTCCATGCGCTCGGACGGGACACCCTCTCGCTGCGCGAGATTTCCGACGTACTCGCCGAATATCCGTCCTTCGAGGTGGCGACCTTCGTGCCGGTGGCGACGTTCTCCGAGGACGACCTCGATCCGATCGAGCGGGAGTACTACCGGCGCATCGGTGTGCTCTACACGAGTTACTTTCAGCGGCGCTTGCAGTTCGACACCGCGCGAGCCGACGTACTGCTCGGCGAGCCGTCTCCGCCGAGTGGCCAGGAGTACTTGCGCTTGCTGCTCGACTACTGCCTCGAGTCGGGATACCTGGGTGTTGCGCTGCCTTCGATCGAAGATGTACTGGCGGGCAACGAGTCCGGCGGAGCAGGGCGATGAGCGACCGACCATCGCCGGAGCGGATCATCGGCGATCCGCTCCGGGAGTTGCTGGCCGCCTCGACTCCTTCGGCGGAGAAAGTCGAAATCTACGTCGATGACACCTATGTGCAGGAGTCGATAGACCAGCTCGACCGGATGGGCGTCGACGCCGTGAAGTTCGCCATGCAGCATTCGCTGCTCTTGCTCAAGCCGGACGCGCTCGTCGCCCGTGTCGTCGAGCCGACACTGACCTGGCTTGCCGACAATGACTTTCGGGTGGTCGGCGCCTATCGTGTCCCGGTCGAGCGGCATCTGGCCCGCGCGCTCTGGTACTTCGCATGGAACATCGCATCGCCCGAACGTCGACGACTTGCCGATCTGCTGGTCGGCATTTCGGAGGTGCTCGTGTTGGTTGTGCACGGCCAGGAAGGCCAACTGCCGGTCTCGGTGCGGCTCACCGAGGCGAAAGGCGCGACCGACCCACGCAAACGCCGACCAGGTGAGCTGCGCTATCTGCTCGGCAGGCACAACTATCTGCTGAATCTGGTGCACTCGCCCGACGACCCCGCCGACGTGCTGCGGGAGCTGGCCATCTACTTCGACGAGGGCCGGCGGGCGAGGGTGATCGCGCAAGTGAGTACGGGCGCCGACCGCTCGGCCGATGCCGCCGCGATCGCGCAGGATCTGTACGAACTCGCTCCCGCCCGCAGCTTCGACCGTGCCGACGCGCTCGCACGGCTGTTGAGCGATCTCGAACAGGCACAATTCGCGCTTCCGCCCGAGCTCGACCTCGACACGGACGCAGGCTGCGCGCAATTGCTGTATTCGGCCTGGGCCGCGGACCAACAGCTGGATCCGTGGTCGGTGATCGTGCTCGGCTCCTACGTACTACCCATGCGGACCGGTACTCGGTCGCAGACCTTGCGGCCCGTGTCCGCGAAAGATTGGTTGGAGGGTCGATCGTGACGATAGACGCAGCATCGACATGGACAGCTAGCCACGTCCGCACGATCTCCCGCGAGCTGGCGCACCGCTGTGCGGTGTCCGAGGTCTTCGTTACCTCATTGGACACCGTCGCGCCCGACGTTTTCGTCGCGGGCGCGCAGCTGCCGAGGATGCACGCCTATTACGGCGACCACGCCGGATCGCTTGCGATGCGCCATGATCCGCTGCTGGTGATGGAGGCGGCCAGGCAAGCCGCGATCGCGCTGACCCACGAGTTCTACGGAGTGCCGCCCGAAATGGCGTTCGTCGTGAGGACATTCAACGGCACCGCCGCCGACACCGCCGCGTGGGAAGTCGGCATCGCCCCCGCCGATCTGGTGATGCGAGTGCGTGTTCCAGAGCAACACCGCCGCGATGGTGTGCTGCATGGTCTCGACATGGTGCTGGAAATCGAATCCGCGGGCGAGCCGATGCTGACTGTCGACGGCTCCTTCTCCTGGGTCACCTCGCGGCAATGGTCGGGTCTGCGCTCGGCGTTCCGGGACAGCCTTGGGCTCGGCGCTTTCCACGGTGCCTCCGCGCTGACCGAACGCGCCACGCCTGCCGCGGTGGGCCGAGAGAACTGGCGCAACGTGGTCATCGGCTCGCCGCGCGGGGAAGGCGGGACCGCACGTGCCTCGCTCGTCGCCGACCTCGGCCACCCCTTCTTGTTCGACCACCAGCTCGACCACGTCCCCGGCAGCCTGCTCATCGAAGCGTGTCGTCAGACCGCGCTTTCGATGATCGTCGATGAGCTGCCACAATTGGAGTGCGTGGCAAGCACTTTCGATCGATTTGTCGAGCTCGACCTACCGGCCGAGTGCGTAGCGGAGATTGTCGAACAGGGTGCGGGCACCGTGGTGTTCCATTGCGAGATCCGCCAGGCCGATGCCATCGCCGCTCAGATCGATCTCGAATTCGCGGAGGACACGCTGGATCCCGAGGCCGAGCCGCAATCAGGAAGCCTCTGATGGCAAGGAGTTCCATGGGCAACGACCTACTGACCACCACCCGAGCCTTCCGCCGCCGCCTAGACCTCACCAGGCCGGTCGCCAGGCAGGACCTGCTGGACTGCCTCGACGTTGCGGTCCACGCCCCGAGCGGCACGAACCGGCAGCCGTGGCGCTTTCTTGTCGTCGAGGATCCCGACATCAAGCAGCGGATCGCCGACTACTACCGAAAGGGTTTCTCCGCTTACCTTTCCGCCCGCACGCCACGCCCGGACCAACTCGGCGACCTCGCCTCCGGCCGGTACCTCGCCGCCCACCTGCCCGAGGTCCCCGCCCTCGTAGTCGTGTGTTCCCTCGGCCGCCCACCCGCCGACGCCACGGCCCTGCACCTCGCCAGCTTCTACGGTTCCATCTACCCGGCTGTCTGGAACTTCATGCTCGCCCTGCACGACCACGGCCTCGGCTCGACGATGACCACCGCACACCTGCTCTACGAACGCGAGATCGCCGACCTGCTCGGCATCCCGTTCGACCAGGTAACCCAGGTCGCCATGCTCCCGGTAGCCCACCTCCTCCCCGGCACAACGGCCCAAGGGCCGCGTCGCACCCCCGCCGCCGATGTGACGATGTGGAATAAGTGGGGCGAGCAGTGAGCGCGGTCGCAGGCACACCGTCGGCTCCGCGTCTGTTCGGATCTGTTGCTCGCATCGCCCGGTTCACCGCGGTGATGTACAAGCCGCACTATCTGCTGTACGGCATACTCTGGGTGCTCGCACTCGAAGGCACGGCAGCTCTTGTCTCCCGGCCGGATTCGTCGTGGCACCCGACCGGGTCCACCGTCGTCCGCATCGTCGTCGTCGCGTTCGTGCTGCTGTATCTGCGCATGGTCGACGAGCAGAAGGACCTCGACTACGACCGGGTGCACAACCCCGACCGCCCCCTGGTGACCGGGGCGATCAGCGCGAACGAACTGCGTAGCGCCATGGCGGTGATCGCGGTCGGTGCCATCGCGACCAGCCTGTTCCTCTCGTGGGGCTCGGCGGTCCTGATCGCCGCGGTACTCGCCTATGGACTTGCCCTGTGGGGTCTGGATAGCCTTTCGGCGACCGTGCGCACCGACATCGTGCTGAACCTGGTCATCACCTACCCCGTGCAGCTACTGGTCACCGCCTACGTTGTCGTGTCCGCGATCGGCACCGGCGAGGTCGAATTCCATTGGCAGGCAGCGGCCGTCGCGATCATCTTCGCCGGCGCGTTTCTGCAATTCGAATTCGCCCGCAAGACTTCCAAAGCACCGCGCCCCGGCGAGATGTACTACTCGAACGCCCTGGGCGCCAACGGCAGTGCGATCGCTTCGCTGGCCTGCGCCACGGTAGCGGTCCTCGCCGACCTTGCCCTGGTCCAACCGTGGACCTACTCGCCACCACAGGCACTGATCGCCTGGATCCCCGTGGCGCTGTTGTTGATTCCAGTCATCGGCGCATCGAAGTTCCGGCGCACCACCACACCGGACTACCCGGTGGTACCGGCCGTCCTGTTCATTCTCGCCCTCTACATCGTGCTGATCATCCAGGCCCTGACCCTGACCTGATCACCAGCTCGATCGAACGCCACCGCCCGCATCCGACTCATGAACCTCTCGTGGGTCGCGCTTCGAGGATGTTGTCGGGGGCGGCGGTGGGGATTCGGCGCAAGAGGGTGAAGCCGGAGTCGGCGAGCAGGTCTCGGTACTGGGCCTCGGTGCGCTCGCGGCCACCCGCGTTGACGAGCATTTCGAGGTCGATGTATTTGCCCGGGTGCGGTTGATTGTCTTCGGGGAGAACGAGTTCGATGAGGATGAGGGTGGCGCCCTCGGGCATCCGCGCACGCAGGGTGCGCAGGATCTGTTCGGCCTTGTCGTCGCTCCAGTCGTGGATGATGTGTTTGAGAATGTAGGCGTCGCAGCCCTCCGGCACGGTCTCGAAGAAGGAACCGCCTTCGACCGTGCAGCGGTCGGTGAGACCGAGTTCGGCGATGCGGGCGGGCGCGGAGGCGACCACCTCCGGCAGATCGAACAGGATCCCGCGTGGAGTCTTTGTGCGAGAAAGGATCTCGGTGAGTAGTGTCCCGTGGCCGCCGCCGACATCGACAATCGTGCCGAACTGGGCGAAGTCGTAGGCGGCGAACAGCGGCTCTATCGACAGGGTGCTGATGCTGGTCATGGCGCGGTCGAACAATTCGCCGAGCTCGCGGTCCTTCTGTACGTAGTCGAAGAACGACATGCCGTCGAGGTCGGTGCCAACGGTTTCGCCGGTGCGCACCGCGTCGACCAGGTGCGTCCAGTGATTGCGATGCACCGGCGAGCCGAAGAACAGCACCGCATCGCGCAACGAAACCTCGGCGTCCCGGCGCAGCACCCGCGCCATCGGAGTCAGCGTGTATTTGCCGTCCGATCGTCGAGCGAAGATACCGTGGCTGATCAGCAGCCGCAGCAGTCGATGCAGCGCGTCCTCGTTCGCGCCGGTCGCGCGCGCCAGCTCCGCGCCGCTACGCGGACCGTCGGCCAGCGCGTCGGCGACACCGAGCGCGGCGGCCGCGTGGATCGCCTGGGTCAGGAACCCCGCGACGACCATCTCGAGCAGCGCGATGTGTCCCGGCACCAGTCGCCGATGCAGCCCGGCCATCGAATTTCGGACGAATTCGACGACCCGGACCAGCGCCTGCGGCGGTATTTTCGATCGGTTGGATGCCATCCTGCCTCCATGCCGTCGGTATCGACAGTGTGTAAAGGAGGCTACGTGGCATTTCGCCGCTTTCGCGGAGAAATGGATGCCAACGCGGTCGGAATGCCGTCAGTGGGTGGCGGGGTTGTCGACGAGGCGTTGGCGTTCGCGCTCGGCCGCGGTAGCGAGGTAGTCGCCGAGTTCATGGCGCAGGGTGACATCGAGGGAGCGGGCAAGAGTGGTGTGCACCGAGGCGACGGCGAGTTCGCGCATTTTATTGAGCATCGTTGTGGTGTCGGCGATTTCGTTGCTGGTCTCGGGAAGCCAGCCGGGTCCGTGTTCGTCGACGATGTGTTGTTTGGCCGCGGTGATCATGAGGTGGGTGATGTCGTCGATCCGGTCGGCGACCTTCGCGTAGATCTCGATGAGGGTGCGCAGTTCGATGCCGTACTCGTGCAGTTCGGCGAAGGAGGCGAGCAGCTGGGTGTCGGTGAACACCACGGTGTCGCCCTCGAACCTGACCAGTTTCATCTCCGCGAGCCGGTCGACGAGTTCGTCGGTATCCGCGCCGAGGATGGTGCCGATGAGCTCGCGCGACACCTCGAAGGTTTCGTCCTTCGCCCAGGAGGCCGTCACCGCGTGCTGGAGGCCGAGCACCTCGGTGAGGTCCTTGCCGGTCTCCCAGCTGGTGATGAAGTCGGCGATGTGCGCGGTGGTGAAGCCACGCTGCAACAGTGCGTCGATCAGGCGCAGCCGCTCCAGGTGCGCGTCATCGTAGATGCTGGCTCTGCCGTCCTTGCCCGCGGGCGGCGGCAGCAGGCCGCGTTCCTGGTAGGCGCGGACGTTGCGGGTGGTGGTGCCCGCGGCGCGAGCGAGGTCATCGATCCGATACTCCGGCGTCGAAATCACCTCCCTCGCCCACGGTGGCGCCGGTCTGCCGGCAGCCGAACGACACGGTCGTCGATCGACCGATTCTAACGTCCTCGCCGCCGGCGACCGTCACCCTAGGAGACCGCCGCGATCCGTGGTGTCCGCGCCGCCGCGGGCACCACGTTGTAGTCGTCGAGATCGACGGTTCGCAGTTGATTGACATACTGCGTCGCGAAGCCCGGGTACATGGTCGCGTTGAATCCGTCCTCGGTGAGATACCAACTGCTACAGCCCGAATTCCACGTCGTCGCGGTGAGCCTGCGCTGCATGCCCGCGTTGTAGCGGTCCTGCCGATCGCGTCGCACATCCAGCATCCGCAGATCCTGATCGAGAATGGTCTTGATCCCGCTGACCAGGTAGTCGATCTGCGCCTCCATGTACACCAGCGCCGAGTTGTGGCCGGGGCCGGAGTTCGGGCCGAAGGTGAGGAAAAGGTTCGGGTATCCGGACACGGCGATGCTCTTGAACGCGTAAGCACCCCGCTGCCATTCCTCGGCGAGTACCCGGCCGTGGCGTCCGGTGATCGGGATCGGCGTTCCGGTCTTGGACACATCGAATCCGGTGGCGAAGACAATGCAATCGGCTTGGTGCTCAATGCCTTCCGCGGTACGGATGCCTCGTTCCGAGAGCCGGGCGATCGGCCAGGAGATCAGCTTGCAGTTCTCCGCCTGCAAGGCCGGGTAGTAATCGTCGGTCATCAGCAGCCGCTTGCAGCCCGCCCGGAAGTCCGGGGTGAGCTGGCGTCGCAGCCACGGATCCTTCACCTGCCGATGCAGCTGCGCCCGACCGACGAGCTCGACCACCCTGGTCAGCGGCGTATTCCAGACGACACCGAGTGCGACCGATTCGTGCCCGTAGAACCAGGCCCGCCGTGCCAGGTTCTCGGCGGCGGGCACCCGCCGGTAGAGCTGTTTGGTCAGCGAGTTGGTGCGTCGATTGACCCGGGGCAGCACCCATCCCGGCGTCCGCTGGAACACCTTGACCGAGGCGGCCTTTGCGACGAGCTCCGGAATGATCTGCACCGCACTGGCTCCGGTGCCGACGACCGCGACCTTCTTGCCGGTGAAGTCGTAGTCGTGATCCCAACGGGCACTGTGGATCTTGTGGCCCTGATAGTTTTCCAGCCCGGGTATGGCGGGAAAGCTGGCATTGGCCAGCGGGCCCGACGCCAGCACCACGGCGCGCGCGCGGACGGTATCCGTCCTGCCTTCGATGGTGATGTCCCACAGCCCGGCCGTTTCGTCGAACTCGATGCCGGAGATGTTGTGGCCGAAGCGGAAATGGCTGTGCAGCTCGAGCTCCGAGGCCATCGACTCGATGTAGCCGAGGATCTCGTTGCTACCGGAGTAGGTGTGTGACCAGTTCGGATTCGGCGCGAAACTGTAGGAATACAGCCGCGACGGAATGTCGCACGCCGCACCGGGATAGGTGTTGTCGCGCCAGGTGCCGCCGATCGCCGTGCCGCGTTCGAAGATCACGAAGTCGCTGATTCCCTGCTGCTTCAAGCGAATAGCGGCGCCGATACCGGCGAACCCGCCGCCGATAATGGCGACGTCGATGGTCTCGGTGCTGATCTCGGTCATGCGGCGGGCTCGTAGGTCAGTTCCTTCGACCACGTCGGTTGCGGCCGCAGGAAGCGCTTGGGGACCCTGGCACTGAGTTTGACCAGCGCGTCGGCAACGAGGTGGTAGGGATGATCGCGGTTGATCACCCAGCTGCCGTGCATTTTGACCAGCTGATACATCGGAAGTCGTCGAGCGAATTCGCTGCGCTCACCGACATTGGCGTATCGCTTGAGCGCGGAGTACAGCTTCTCCTCGTCGACGCCCATCTCCACGATGTTGTCGCGCATCTTGTTCAGCAGCGGCACATAGCTCAACACGCCGATGAGCAGCGAGGGCTTCGCCCAGCCGCCGACCAGATCGACGGCAAGCTTGCGCAGCGTGGCGTGGCCGAGCACGTCCATGACCGCGAAATCCACGGCGAGATGCCGTGATTCGTCGGCGTTGATCTTCTTGAACACCTCCTGGCAGACCGGGTCGTGGATCTCGTCCATGATGAACTTGACCAGCGCGCCGTCCAGGGTGACCTCGAGCATCGGAATCACGGTGCCGAGGAACGACAGCGACATGTCGTCGGAGTACTTGTCGAGAAAATCGATGACCAGTTTGACGTTGATATTCGGCTGCGGGATCTCGTCGCCGTCGAGCATGCCCCAGCGCCGCATCAGCGCGAGCTCGGCATTGGCGTGCTTCTGCTCCTCGGCGTGGAAGTAGCGGTAGATCTCACGAAGTGTCTCGGTGGGCGCCTTCTTCGCCATCGCGGCGAAGCCGCGGGCACCGACGTTCTCGATCCACATCAGATCGGCCATGAACGGCGCGAGTTTGGCGTGCAATTCGGGTGTGATCGTCTCGACGCCCGGTGCGTCCCAGTCGATGTCGGCGAGCGCCCACTGCCGATCCTTGATCTTGCGGAGCATGTCGTCGAAGTCCATAGCGTTGGCCATGTCAGACTCCTGTCTTGTCGGTGACCGTTGGACGGTCGGTAGTGGTCGAGTTCTCCTGCGGCAGTAGCCGATCCAGCAGGCCGAGGGCATAGGTGTACTGGGCGGGGAAGTAGCGCTTCAGCCGCCACACGATGTGCGCGTCCAGTTGCGGAAGCACATACAATTGCCCGCGATCGTGCGCGTCGAGAGTGGTGCGTGCTACCTGTTCGGGGGTGAATCCGGTCAACCGCATGAGGGTGTCGGCCAGGCGGGTCGCCTCGTGGGTAATGCGGCCGTCGCGAGCCACATTCGTCTTGACGAAGGTGGGGCACAGCACGGTGACCGCGACGCCGGTGCCGCTCATTTCGGCGGCCATGGTCTCCGAGAGCGACATCACCGCCGCCTTGGAGGTGTTGTAGACGGCCATCGATGGCGCGGCGGCGAACCCGGCCGCCGACGCCACGTTGATGATGCCGCCGCGGCCGGCTCGGCGCAGTTGCGCAGCGAAGATCTCGCAGCCGTGCACGACGCCCCACAGGTTGATGCCGAGTGCCCATTCCCAGTCGTCGAATCCGATATCACCGACGTGCTTTCCGCCGATTCCGACACCCGCGTTGTTGATCACCAGCGTGACGGGGCGCTCGAACAGTGATTCGGCAAAGCGCGCGAGGACTTCCACGTCTGCGCGGCGCGCGACATCACATCGGAATGCGTACGCGACGCCGGGGTGCTCGCGCTCGATGAGGGCAACGGTCTCGTCAGCGCGTGTCTCATCGATGTCAGCGCAGACCACTTGCCCACCGCGCTGGGCGATTTCGAGCGCGAAGGCGCGGCCGATGCCGCTGCCGGCACCGGTTACCACCGCTCGCGCATTGTGGGTGCGGCGCGGGCGGATGCCGAGGGGGATGAGCCTCTCGAGTCCGAACATGTCAGCTCACCTTCTCGGATAGGTCGGCGGGGGAAATCATTGCGGCGCGCAGGAAGTCGGCGACGCGGTCGAGGGCCCGGTTCGCTTCGGGGGTCAGTAGCGGCAGTGCCTGGAACACGTGCACCTGGCCGGGCCAGATCTCGAGTTCACAGCTGCCGCCCGCGGCCAGCACCATCTCGTGCAGATGTCGAGCGTCGGCACTGAGCATTTCGGTGCCACCCGCCTGCACCAGCATCGGTGGCAGCGCGATGCCGGGTGGCACCGTCAGTCGCAGCCGAGGTGTGTCGGCGGGTAGGTCGCGGGTATAGGCATAGGGCAGCCTGCTCGCCGCGCGCGCGGAGATGATCGGATCGCGTTGGCGCCGTTCCTGTTCGGCCGCGAGGGCGAGGGTGAGGTCGATCAGCGGCGAGAACATGGCGACCGCGGCGGGCTGTGGCCTCGATCTGCGCCCGTTCTCGATCAGCAGGTCCAACGCCAGGTGTCCGCCCGCCGAATCACAGGCGATCACCAGGTCTTGCGGCGCGATGCCGCGGCCGAGCAGCCATCGGTATCCTGCCTCGACATCGTCGGCGGCGGCAGGAAACCGATGCTCCGGCGCGAGCCGGTAGTCGGTGAGGAAGACCGGAAGCCCGGTCTTCCTCGACAGCTGTGAGGCCAGTCCGCGATGGGTGCGGGCTGAACAGAGCACGTATCCGCTGCCGTGGATGTAGTAGATCGCACGCAGCCCGAAATCGACGCCGGGAGCCCGGACCCATTCGCCTCGGACAACACCGGATCGGACTTGGGTAACGGCCGTACCGCGCACCGGCGGCCCCGCCGCGGCCATCACCGTCGCGATCAGCTTGCGGGCGAACCACACTCCCGGGGTGTTCATCGGCACCACGTTGTTCAGCGGCCGCATCCCGATCTCCGCCGCCGTGGCGGCGAGCCGGGATCGGGCGGATGGCGTCGAGGGAACGCCGGGGACCGAGGTCCGCATTGACCTTGTCATGATCTAAGCGTCATCTACGAATGTGCCAGTTGTCAATGGCACATTCGAAACAGGCCGATAATGGGCGCTCAGGTCGGTGGCCGGGGGTCGGTCGCTCGAGTCGAGCGTTCGATCGGTACGGCGTGAGTCGGGCTATGGGTGGCGGTTCGGTGTGTACCGCACCTCGATGGCTGAGCCGACCGCGCTCCGTGGCGGTGGGGGCAACTTCAGTAGCCGCGCTCGGTATCGATCGGAGCAAGCAGGTCGCGGCCCGCGACGAACCGTGCGACGTTCGCCGCGACGTGGTCGGCGAAGGCCGCCAGACGCAGCTGCGGTGGGTTCGAATCATGGGGCGTGACAATGGCATTCGGCAGGTGCCAGAGCGGGTGCCCGTCGGGGAGCGGTTCGGGGTCGGTGACGTCGAGGCCCGCTCCGGCGATCGCGCCGGAGGCCAGGGCGGCGACCAATGCGTCGGTGTCGACGAGGCTGCCGCGGGCCACGTTGACCACCCAGGAAGACGGCTTCAGGCGGGCCAGTTCCTCCGCGCCGACCAGGTGTTCGGTGGCCGGGGTCGCGGGGGCGGCGATCACGACGTGGTCGGTGCGCGACCAGACCTTGCCGAGTTGGTCGGTGGAGATCGTCTCGACGGTCTCGGGAATTCCCGGGCCGGTCACCCGGCGGCCGGAACGGTTGACGGCGATGATGTGCGCGCCGAGCGGGACCAGCATGGGGATCAGGGCGCGGCCGATACCGCCCGCGCCGATGATGGTGACGGTCTTGCCGCGTAAGGTGCCGACGTGTGGGAAGAAGTCCTGCTGCCGCCAGCTCACCGCACGCAGATGCTCGGGCAGGTAGCGCACACCGGCGAGCAGCAGCATCAGCGTGTGTTCGGCCACGCTGGCGGCGAAAGCGCCTGCGGCGGAGGTGAATCGAATATTCGGGTGCCTGGTGAAGATGCCCGCGGTGAACCACTCCTCGACACCCGCGGCGGGCAGCTGCACCCATTCGAGGCTCTCGGGCAGCTTGTCGGGGAATTCGCCAGGGCCGCCGGCCCAGATCAATCCCCGGGCCTGGTCCAGATCTGACAGGGTTGCTCCGCCTTCGACCACGGCCTTCTCCAGCAGCGTGGGAGCGGGAACAGTCGGTCCGATCGCAAGTGGCACCGGGGCCTCTGGTCGGCTCATCTCATGACCTCCTTCAGTGCGCAATCGCGCCGCTATTCCTCGTCCAGGTCGACCTCGACGCCGTCGCGTTCCGCCCACTCCAGCAGTGGGTCGATGTGGAACACCGCGTCGTCGATGTCCGCGTGCAGATCGCCGAGTTCGGCGTAGCGAGCGGGCACAGTCTTCATGGTGAAGTCGCGCGGATCCGCATCCGGCAACTCGTCCCAGCGTATCGGCGTGGAGACGGTGGCCTCCGGCACGCCACGCACCGAATAGGCGGCCGCGATGGTGTGGTCGCGGGCGTTCTGGTTGTAATCGACGAACAGCAGTTTCGGGTCGCGATCCTTCCGCCACCAGGTGGTTGTCACGTCGTCGGGCACCCGCCGCTCGACCTCCTTCGCGAAGGCGAGCGCGGCCTTTCGCACATCCTTGAAGCCGAATTCCGGTGCGATGCGGACGTATACGTGCAGGCCCTTACCGCCGGAGGTTTTCGGCCAGCCGACCGCACCGAGCTCGTCGAGCACCTCGTGCACGACACCTGCCACGCGACGCACCCGCGGCCATGGGCAATCCGGCATCGGATCGAGGTCGATGCGCCATTCATCCGGGCTCTCGGTATCCGCGGCACGGGAGTTCCACGGGTGGAACTCGACTGTCGACATCTGCACCGCCCAGATGACATCGGCCAGTTCGCGCACGCACAGCTCGTCGGCGTGTCTTCCGTAGCGCGGGAAGAAGACTCGCACCGTCGAAATCCAGTCCGGCGCACCGGCGGGCAGCCGCTTCTGGTGCACCTTGTCGCCCGCGAGCCCCTTCGGGAACCGGTGCAGCATGCACGGTCGGTCCCGCAGCGCGTTGACGATGCCGTCCCCGACGCTCAGGTAGTACTGCACCAGGTCGAGCTTGGTCGCGCCGGTCTCCGGGAAGTAGACCCGGTCCGGGTTGGAAATACGAATCGTGCGGTCGCCGACATCCAGCTCGATGGCGGGCGTCGCAGATTTGCTGGCCACGAGTCCGACGATAGCCGATTCGCCTCCGCATCGGTCTGGTATGTATTCGTGTATGAGCAAGGCGATGCGTGTGACGATCACGCTGGACTCGCAGGTGGCCGCGTGGGCCGAGCAGGCATCCGACCGGCAGCACCGCAGCCTGTCGTCGGTGATCAACTCCTCGCTGCGCACCGCACTGGTGCACGACAGCGTGGCGACGCTGGCCATAGACGATGCCGCCGAATTGGCCGCCGCCTACGCCGACCTCGACCACATCATGGCTGCTGAGGCCGACGACCGTGGCCCGCACGATGCGGCATGAGACGCGGCGAGATCTGGCGTTACGCACCGACATTGAGTGACGGAACGCCTTTTCCACGGCACACCAGAGTCGTGCTGGTATCCGATTGTGCGGTGATCACCGCTCCGTACCGCTGGCTGAGCGCCGTACCGATAGTCGACGCCGACCCCGGCCATGTCCTGGCCACCGAGACCGCGCACGGCTGGGCCGACGCCCTGGAGCTACACCGCATCTACCGTCCCTGGCTGACCACATGCCTCGGCGAGCTGACGTCGACCGAAACCGATTCCCTCGACGCCCGGCTGCGCGCCACACTCAGTCTGTAGCCGACGGACCACAACGATGGCTTCGCCGCCCGAGAGCATCGGTGCTTCCGGCCTGCTATGCGAGCACACTGGTGGAATGAAACGAAAACTGCTGCGGGCGATCCGCAGACTGCTCGGGCGGAAGGAATCGGCCGGAAACGGCGGTGGTCGCGGCCCCGACGGCGGCGGTGCCGCAGGCGTACGAGAACCACTCCAACCACCGCCGCCCGACGACCATTTGAGCGCAACGCGCCCCTTCGACCCGGATCCGAAGACCCTTACCTTCCGGGACCCCCGCCAGTGACGTGAGACCGGCCGATCGTGGCGCGCTGCCTAGTTCGTCATGTGGGTGTGGCCAGGGCGAAGGGAAGTATCGCGGGTGCTCCGGCGGCGCGGAGGGCTTGGGTGGCGAGGGTCATGGTCCAACCGGTGTCGGTGAGAGTGTCCACCAGCAGGATCGGGCCGTCTACCGAACCGAGATCGGGGATCAGCCAGGAGTTGTGCAGGGCGGCCACCCGGTGGGCGGAGTTGGCGGCCGAGACGGGCGGGCTGCCGGGGCGGGTTTGCATGGTGCCGAGGTCGCGGAGGCGGCCTACTTCGGCAAGGCGTGCCGCGAGGGTGGCGGTCAGGACCGGGTACCGGGGGGATTCCAGGGCCATCACCGAGGTCGGGCGGGTTGTCCAGTTCCAGTCGCGCAGGACCGCGATGCAGGCGTCGAAGACCGCGTCGGGGATAGGGTCGTCGGGGGCGTCCAGGAGGGTACGCAGGCGTTGGCCCCAGCCGAGATCGGTGAGCCTGCCCAGCACGCGGCCGACTTCGGCGCCGCCGGAAATCTTGCCGGACAAGGGAATTCCGAGTTTCGACATGCCCGTCGGCCACTGTTTACGTGGTGCGAGATCGAGGCCGGGCCGGTCGAGACGGGCTCGGGTGGCGGCGATGGCCTCGGCGTCGACGGTGGCGTCGGGGCGGGTGCCCGTGCAGTTGTCGCAGCGGCCGCAGCCGGGTGAATTCCCTTCCAGCGCAGGTAATCCCGGGTCGTCGAGCTGACGGCGCAGGAATTGCATCCGGCAACCGGCGGTGGACTGATAATCGATCATGGCCTGCTGTTCGACCTCGCGCGCCGCGGCGAGACGCTCATAGCGGTCGGTGTCGTATGTCCATTCCTGGCCGGTCGCGATCCAGCCGCCGCGCACCCTACGCACCGCGCCGTCGACATCGAGCACCTTGAGCACCATCTCCAGCCGGGAGCGGTTCAGCTCGACCAATGGCTCCAGCGCGGCGGTCGATATGGCCCTATCGAAATCGAGCGCGTCCAGCACCGACCGCACGAGGTGTTCACGCGGAAAGGCGACCGAGGTGAAGTAACTCCAGATCCTGGTGTCCTCCGGGCCGGGAAGCAGCACTACCTCGGCGCGCTCGGTCCCGCGACCCGCACGGCCGACCTGCTGGTAGTAGGCGATGGGGGAGGACGGCGCGCCGACGTGCACAACGAAACCGAGATCGGGTTTGTCGAAGCCCATACCCAGTGCTGAGGTCGCGATGAGCGCCTTGACCTCGTTGTTCAGCAGCGCGGTCTCCAGCGCCTCGCGTTCGGCGGTGTCGGTCTGCCCGGTGTAGGCGGCGACATTGTGTCCGTGCGAATTCAAGACGTCGGCGAGATCGTGCGCGGCGGCGACGGTGAGGGTGTAGACGATGCCGGAACCCGAGAGCTTGCCGAGGTGGCCGCTCAGCCAGGCGGTGCGCTCGACCGCGTCGGCGAAACGCACCACCGATAGATGCAGCGACTCCCGATCCAGTGTGCCGCGCAGCACCAGCGTGTCGGTGCCGATCTGTGTTGCGACATCGGTGACCACCCGATCGTTGGCCGTCGCGGTGGTGGCGAGTACCGGAACATCGCTGCCGAGATCGGCGATCAACGTACGGATACGGCGATAGTCGGGCCGGAAATCGTGCCCCCAGTCGGAGACACAGTGCGCCTCGTCGATGACGACAAGCCCGGCGTCGGCGGCCAGTTTCGGCAGTACCTGGTCGCGAAAGTCGGGGTTGTTCAGCCGCTCCGGACTGACGAGCAGCACGTCCACATCGCCCGCCGCCACCTGATCGTGGATCTCGTCCCATTCGGTGACGTTGCCCGAGTTGATGGTCGCGGCGACAACTCCCGCGCGCTGCGCGGCCGCGACCTGGTTACGCATCAGCGCGAGCAACGGCGACACGATCACTGTCGGCCCGCGCCCCGCCCTGCGCAGCAGTTTGGCCGCGATGAAATACACCGCCGACTTACCCCAGCCGGTGCGCTGCACCACCAGCGCCCGCCGCCGCTGCACCACCAGTGCCTCGATCGCGGTCCACTGATCCTCGCGCAGCCGCGCCTGCGGTCCCGCGAGTTCGCGCAGCAGTTCCTCGGCTCGCTCACGCAGATCTGGTGCGGTGAGGTCGATCGCTTCGCTGTGCGCCGCCGTGGTCATGGGCTCCATCGTGCCGGATGGCACCGACAGGCGTCCGGCCCGCCGTCGCAGGTGGCCGCGCGACGCGGTCGCCGTCGACGTGATCGGGCAGGCGGCTCTGCATATCGGCTACGGCGAACCGACTCGGTGCCGCAGGGCCGGCCCGTTGCGTCCGGACACCGGCTGGGCACCGACTTGTCCTGGAGCCGTTCCCGTTACGAAATGTGAAATCCCGCTGGACAACGGACAATAGGGTGAGAGGATTCGCACTGCACCGTGGGACCGCGCAGGAGGTACACCATGTCGAGCAGCTATCAGCCACCGCCAGGTTGGTCGCCGCCCGGCGCCCAGTTCCGCACCAGGGGCAACGGGGTCAGGACGGTCGTCGGCACCCTGATCGGGCTGGTTGTGACGCCGATCGGTATCGGACTCGCCGCCAACGGCGCGCTCGACACCCGCGAATGGGTCATCTTCGGTGACGCGGGCGCGCGGTGGGGATCCACCTCCCAGATGGTCGGGGGCGCGCTACTGCTGTTCCTGGTCGCGACGCTGGCAGGCTACTCGCCGTTCGGGACGGTTATCGCGGGCCTGGTCTGGGGCATCATCCCTGGCATCGCCCACTTCACCTTCCCCGACGACACCTGGCGATTCGTCGAAGACCTACCCCGTCTCTCCGGCGAGATGCATCAAGCGCTGCACGCCTGGCTGATGAACGGCTTCGCCCTGATCACCGGCATGCTCCTGATCGGCTCCGGCATCGCCGCGACCATGCGCCGCCGCTGACCCGGCCGGGCCCGCCGCCGCGGACCGCGCCCACACACCCGGTGGGCGCGGTCCGACCCGGCTCAGCCCTTGACGCAGAGCACCTGGCGCAGGGTGGCGACGATGTCGACCAGGTCCCGCTGCGCGGCGATGACCTCGTCGATGTCCTTGTACGCGGCCGGGATCTCGTCGACGACGCCCGCGTCCTTGCGGGACTCGACACCCTCGGTCTGGGCGATCAGGTCGGCGACGGTGAACTGCTTCTTGGCCGCATTACGGCTCATCCGCCGTCCCGCACCATGCGATGCCGACTGGAACGAGGCCGGATTTCCCTTGCCGCGCACCACATACGAGCGGGTGCCCATCGAGCCGGGGATCAGCGCGAGGTCGCCCGCTCCCGCTCGCACCGCGCCCTTGCGGGTCACCAGCATCGGCATACCGTCGATCAGCTCCTCCGCCACATAGTTGTGGTGGCACGACACCGGCTCGTCGAAAAGCACATGACGTCCGGCGAACTCGTCTCGTACCGCGCGGCAGACCAGCGACAGCATCACCGCACGGTTACGCGCCGCATATTCCTGCGCCCAGGTCAGATCGCGCCGATAGGCATCCATCTCCGGTGTGCCGGAAAGGAATACGGCCAGATCGCGGTCTGGCAGATCGGTGTTGTGCGGCAGCGTCCGTGCCACGGCCATGTGCCGCTCGGCGAGTTCCTTACCGATATTCCTGCTGCCGGAATGCAGCAGAATCCATACCGAATCGTGCTCGTCGAGGCATAGCTCGATGAAATGATTGCCGCCGCCCAGCGAGCCGATCTGCCTGTGCGCCTTGGACTCCAGCGCTTGCACGCCGGAATCCAACGAACCGAAGGACGACCAGAACCGATTCCAGCCCGTCTTGTACCTGGCGAGCTCGCCGTGCGACGCGGCGAATTCCGTGCCGAGCCGAGCGATATCGACCGCGTCCTTGTGCGCCTGGAAACCCACCGGCACCGCCGCTTCGATGCGCGAGCGCAGCGAATGCAAGTTGTCCGGCAGGTCGGCGGCGGTCAGATCGGTCTTCACGCTCTCCATGCCGCAGCCGATGTCGACACCGACGGCGGCGGGTGCCACCGCGTCCTTCATCGCGATGACCGAGCCGACCGTCGCGCCCTTGCCGAGGTGCACGTCCGGCATCACGCGCACGCCGTACACCCAGCGCAATTGCGCGATATTGCGCAACTGCCGCAGCGCGGCCTGCTCGATGTCGTGCTCTTCGGCCCACATCAGCGTCTGCGCTCGGGTACCGCGCAGCTCGACGGGAAACATGGAAACATCCTTCTCTCGATTGATCTGTCTCCACAACGCTAGAGGCCGTGCGTCCGCCTCCGCACTCCATTATTCGCGGTTACGGACCACGAAGTCGGCGGAAAGCCCGCACAGCTTCCATGCGCCGCCTCGTCGCGCCGGACCAGGGGATCCTGGCCTGCCACCAGGTACAGGCCCGCGAACGACACCGACTTCTGCCGGCTGATCGGTGAGCGGGACGTCGTCGGTGAGCACCGCTAGAACCGCCAGCGCGTCAGCTCGACCAGCTCCGCGGGGGTGGCGTCCCGATAGCGTTCGGTCTCGGCGCGACGCACGGTGAGCAGCGCATCGTATAGTTCGGGCCCCATGGCCACGGCGAGCACGGTGGACTCCGCAAGCCGGTCGGCTGCCTCCGCCGGTGAGATCGGCAGTCGACGAACACCGGAGATCATCATCGCTTCGGCATCGAATGTGGCCGGGTCGCCGGTAATTTCGGCGGGCAGCCGAAGTTCTTCATCCATGCCCGCGAGCCCGGCTGCGATGACCGAGCCGACGATCAGGTACGGATTTCCGGTCGCATCGAAGCACTTGACCTCGGCGTTTGCCGCCCATGCTTCGGTGCCGCGCACGCCGGTGACGTAACGCAGCGCCGCCTCCCTGGTCTCGCGGCCCCAGCATTGCCAAATCCCGGCCCACCGTGACGGTTCCAAGCGCAGGAAGCTCGCCGGATTACCCGCGCCGACGGCGATCAGGGCGGGCAGTTCGCGCAGCACACCGGCCAGGAACGACTCGCCGGTATGGCGCATGCCATACGGGCCGGAGCCGTGGACGAACAGTGACCCTTCCTTGTCGTGTGCCGAAAGGTGTAGGTGGGCACCGGAACCGGTGCCGCCGGGTTCGATGCAGGGCGCGAGCAGCGCTCGCCAACCGTGTTGCAGGCTGACCTGCCGAATGGTGTGCCGCACAAGCACCGCATCGTCGGCGGCCGCGACCGGATCCGTCGCGGCGACAGACAGTTCCAGTTGTGACAGCCCGTATTCGGGATGGAACTGCTCGACGGTGATCCCTTGCCGCTGTAGCGCGTTGACCAGATCGTGGGCGTAATCGCCGACCTGGCCGAAACGAATTATGCCGTAGGCCGGGCCGTGCACGGCGGGGGTGAAGGCGCGGTCGTCGGGATCGTCCCGTCCGACCGACCACTCGGTCTCGAAGGCCATCGACAATCGCACGCCCACTCGCTGCGCCGCCTCGGTTTGCCGCGCCGCATAGGCGCGCTGACACGCGGTGAAACGCGCGCCGTCCTGGGTGAACTTGTCGGCGGGTGCCCAGGCCCAGCCATGCTGGCAGGCGAGTTCGGTAAGCCGGGACATATCAGGAACCAGGCGTAGATCACCGTCAGGGCCACCGAGATACCGCCCGACGGCCATCAGATCGTCGAACGCGAACGTCTCGAAGCACGGCGACACCCCGATCCCATACTGCACCGCATGCGCGAGCCGGGATCTCGGCACCGTCTTCACCCGGGTGATACCGGCGTTGTCCACGAACGACAGCATGATCATATCGGCGCCCAGCCTGCCGATCATGGCCTCCGCGTCGTCGTCGGCAGGTATGCGCTCCGGCTTGGTTGGCACGAACCGTAACGATAATCGTCGGCGGCCACGGTCGGAGCAGACTCGGCGCCAGCGTGTTCGATATCGGGTAACCGCGCCGCAAGCGCAGCCCAGGTGCGCTATTCCGTCGGGAGCGCCGCCTCGATGCGATCCCGTGTCGGTATCGAGGAACTCGCGCCGAGTGTGGTCGTCGCCAGCGCACCTGCCGTGCACGCCCACGCCAGTGCTGTCTGCGGCCCGTGGTGCCAGGCGGCGGCGAGAGCGCCCGTGAAGGTGTCGCCCGCGCCGGTGGTGTCGATCGCCTCGACCGGCGGGCTCGGCTGCGACAGCTCACGGCCGTTGGGGCCGCGGTAGGTCGCGCCGTCCGCACCGTGGGTGACCACCAGATGCGCGACGGGATCGAGATCGGAGCCCAGTTGCTTGGCTTCGCCCGAATTGACCACCGCCACATCGACATGCGCCCACAGATCGGCCATCAGGTGTTGGGCCGGAGAGGGATTCAGGATGACGACGGTTTCGTTCGCGCTCGCGTGCATTACCGCCGCCACCACCGTCTCGACTGGAATTTCCAACTGGCACAGCAGAATATCGGCCGCCGCGATGACCGCAAGATCTTCGTCGGTGAGGCCGGTCATGGTCGTGTTGGCCCCGCCGACCACGATGATGCTGTTCTCGCCGCCGGAATCGACAACGATCGCGGCGATTCCGCTGGGACCGGCGACAGTCCGCAGTCGCCCGGTGTCGACACCCGAATCGCTCAATACACCGCGCAGCTCATCGGCGAACACGTCGTCGCCGACCGCGCCGAGGAAGTCCACGGCACCGCCGGCGCGCTGTGCCGCGATCGCCTGATTGGCGCCCTTGCCGCCGGGCACCATGGTGAATCCGGTGCCGAGCACGGTTTCGCCCGGCGCTGGGCGCTGTTCAGTGGTGGTGACAAGGTCCATATTGATGCTGCCAAGCACGGCGATGGCGGGCTTGCTCGAGTCGGCGGTCATACGCGCGACGGTAGTCCCAGCGCTCGGTTTCGGTCTCACATGGGCCGTGCGCGCACTGCTCGGCAACGGCGCCCGCTTCCGGCGGGCGTTCGTATGGCCTTCGCGATCCCGATTCCGGCGGACGTTCGTTATGACCTCGCGCGGGCGCGCGGGCCTGTTCGTCGGGGCAGTACGGACGGCCTCGAGCGGGTGAAACCGGTAGCAACCGGGTGCGTAGGCTGTACCCCATGACGTCAGGTACGACGACCGAGCATACCCGCGAGGTGGTGCACGAGGCCGCGCGCAAAGCTCGCATCGCGTCCCGTGTACTTGCTGGGCTGACCACCGCGCAGAAGGATGCCGCGTTGCATGCCGCGGCCGATGCACTGCTCGGCTCCGCCGACAAGGTGCTCGACGCCAATGTCGAGGATTTGCTGGTGGCGAAGTCGGCCGGCATCGAGGAGTCGCTGCTCGACCGGCTGCGGCTGACCAAGTCCAGGGTCGACGGCATCGCCTCCGGCCTGCGTCAGGTCGCCGGGCTGCCGGATCCGATCGGGACGGTGATTCGCGGTTCGACGCTGCCCAACGGCCTGGCGATTCGCCAGGTTCGGGTGCCGCTCGGCGTGGTCGGCATGGTGTACGAGGCGCGGCCGAATGTCACCGTCGACGCGTTCGGGCTGGCACTGAAGTCCGGCAATGCCGTGCTGTTGCGCGGGTCGTCCTCTGCGGCACATTCGAACGTCGCCCTCGTCGAGGTGCTGCGGGAAGCGCTTGCCACACAAGGCATTCCGGAAGACGCCGTACAGCTGCTGCCCAGCGCCGATCGCTCGAGTGTGACCCATCTGATCCAAGCGCGCGGCCTTGTCGACGTGGTTATCCCGCGCGGCGGCGCAGGCCTTATCAACGCGGTCGTCCGTGACGCGACGGTGCCGACCATCGAGACCGGCACCGGCAACTGCCACCTCTACGTGCATTCCGCCGCGGATCTGGACATGGCCGAGAAGATCCTGATCAACGGCAAGACCCGTCGCCCGAGCGTGTGCAACGCGATCGAGACGGTGCTCGTCGACGACGCGATCGCCACCACCGCGGTGCCGCACCTGATCGAAGCACTGGAACGCCACGGCGTCACCGTCCACGGTGACCTGCCCGGCCTGGTGCCCGCCAACCAGAAGGATTGGGGCGAGGAGTACCTCACCCTCGACATCGCGCTCAAGGTGGTCGAGGATCTCGACGCGGCCGTCGAGCACATCAACACCTGGGGCACCGGGCACACCGAAGCCATCGTCACCGGCGAGCTCGCCGCGGCGCACGAATTCACCAGCCGCGTCGATGCGGCCGCGGTCATGGTGAACGCTTCCACCGCGTTCACCGACGGTGAGCAGTTCGGCTTCGGCGCGGAGATCGGCATCTCTACTCAGAAGTTGCACGCCCGCGGCCCGATGGCGCTGCCGGAATTGACCTCCACCAAGTGGATCGTGTGGGGCGAAGGCCAGATCCGGCCCGTTTAAAGCTCTGGATAGTTGAGGCGTGCGGCGGCTGGTCCGCTCACCCCCAGGAAGGACAACCCCGTGGCGGATGCACCGCAAGAGCCGATTTTCACCTCGGTCGACGACGTGATCGAACGGCTGGCGACCACCGGCTACCTGGCCGACAAGGCCACCGCCACTTCGGTATTCCTTGCCGACCGGCTCGGCAAGCCGCTACTGATCGAGGGACCCGCCGGTGTCGGCAAGACCGAGCTTGCCAGGGCGGTGGCGCAGACCGCGGGCGCCGAGCTGGTTCGCCTGCAGTGCTACGAGGGCGTGGACGAGGCCCGCGCACTCTACGAGTGGAATCACGCCAAGCAGATCCTGCGCATCCAGGCCTCCAGCGAAAACGACTGGGAGGAGACCAAAGCCGACGTCTTCACCGAGGAGTTCCTGCTCTCCCGGCCGCTGCTGACCGCGATCCGGCGCACCGAGCCGACCGTGCTGCTCATCGACGAGACCGACAAGGCCGACGTCGAGATCGAGGGCCTGCTGCTCGAGGTGCTCAGCGACTTCGCGGTCACCGTCCCGGAACTGGGCACCATCGTCGCCGAGCGCAAGCCGTTCGTTGTGCTGACCTCCAACGCCACCCGCGAGCTGTCGGAGGCCCTCAAACGCCGCTGCCTCTACCTGCACCTCGACTTCCCCGACGAGGAGCTGGAGCGCCGCATCCTTGCCAGCAGGGTGCCGGAGTTGTCCGCCGTGGTCGCCGCCCAACTGGTGCGGATCGTGCACGTGCTGCGCGGCATGCAGCTCAAGAAGCTGCCCTCGGTCGCCGAGTCGATCGACTGGGGCCGCACGCTGCTCGCACTCGGGCTCAACGATCTCGACGACAAGACGGTGCGCGCCACCCTCGGTGTCGTGCTCAAACATCAGGCCGACCACCAGCGTGCGGTCGCCGAGCTGAAGCTGGCCTGAGCATGCCTGCGGGACCGGGCCCTGCGGAACTCACGCCGATGAGCGCGCCACACGGATTGCCGGGGCACCTCGTCGGATTCGTCGAGGCTATGCGCACGCGCGGTATTCCGGTGGGTCCCTCGGAGACGGTGGACGCGGGCCGAGTGGTGACCGTGCTCGACCTGATGGACCGCGAGGTATTGCGCGAGGGACTGGCCTGTGCGCTTTTGCGTCGCAACACCCATCGTGCGACCTTCGACGGACTGTTCGATCTGTGGTTTCCGAGCGCGATCGGGGAGCGTACCGGGGTCGAGGACTTGGTCGAGATTCCGAGGACGCCCTCGGGCGAAGTGGATATCCAGGCGGTGCGGGAACTGCTCGCGCAACTGTTGACCGGGGGATCGGCCGAAGCCCAGCTGGAGGCGCTTGCCGCCCAGCTCGTCGATCAGCTCGGCCAGTATCAGTCCGCGAGCCGGTCGTCGTTCTCGGCATATCAGGCATTGAAAGACGTGCAGCCGCAGACCTTGCTCGCCAAGATTCTGGCCGGACTGGTGGCCGGGCCGGATGTCAGCGCGTTCGACACCGAGATCGCCCGCCGCGCCGCGCGCGCCCGCATCGACAAGTTCCGGGCATCGGTGGAAGCGGAGACCCGGCGGCGAGTCGCCGAGCGGATCGGCCGCGAGCGAGTCGCGAGTTATGGTGTCGCCCGTCAAGCCGAGGAGGTCGACTTCCTGCGCGCCTCGGAATCCGAGCTGATCGAAATGCGGCGAAGCACCCAACGGCTCGCGCGCATCCTCGCCTCGCGGCTCGCGGTGCGGCGCAGGCACTCCCGTCGCGGGGAGATCGATATGCGCAAGACGCTGCGCAAGTCGATGTCGACCGGCGGCGTGCCCGTCGACCTGGTGAATCGCAAGCCGCGGCCGGGGCGTCCCGAGCTGGTCCTGCTGTGCGACGTGTCCGGCTCGGTGGCAGGCTTCAGTAACTTCACCCTGTTGATGGTCAGCGCGCTGCGCGAACAATTCTCGCGGGTGCGGATTTTCGCTTTCGTCGACCAGACCGACGAGGTGACGCAGTTCTTCGATCCGCGCACCCAGTTGGACGAGGCGATGACCAGGATCTTCACCGAGTCGGGCGTCGTCGGCATGGACGGACACTCCGACTACGGCCACGCGCTGGCGGGATTCGCCAGAAACTTCCCCGATGCTGTCACCGCCCGCAGTTCACTGCTGATCCTCGGCGACGCGCGCACCAATTACCGCGACCCCGAACTGGAGACATTGCGGTCGCTGGTGCGTACCGCCAAGCACGCGCACTGGCTCAATCCGGAGATGCAAACCAACTGGGGTTCGGGTGATTCCGCCGCCGACAAGTACCGGCAGGTGATCGAGATGCACGAATGTCGCTCCGCCAGCCAGTTGACCGCCGTGGTGTCTCGCCTACTGCCGGTGTGAGAACCCGATGCGGCCTGTGCGACATGCGGCGGTGATCGCCGACGATCCCGCGGTTGATCACTAAGCTGTACCGGCATCGTCTGGGGAGGTACCGCGAATGAAGAAGACCGCAGCCATAGTGGCCGCCGCGTTGGCTGTTGTGCTCACCGCATGTGGATCCACCGAGGAGGCCGGCTCGGCCAACCCGGTACCCAGCACTTCCACCACCACGTCACCGGCGCCCGACTCGACTTGGGGCTTCACCGTGAGCTCGGTGCGTCTGGAAGGCGTGGGCTACAACGTAGATCTGCCGCAGGTGGCCGGTGGAAAAGAAGACGCGCGTACCGAATTCAACAATGGCATGCGCGCGGAAGCGGACAAATTCATCCGGGAAGCCGGGCCGGAAGTCAAGGTCACCGGATTCCGGAGTGAGATCACTCGTATCGGCAGTCACGTGCTCAGCGGCGTGTTGGGGATCGAAGTCGACACCGGCGGCGCGCATCCGGCGACCTTCAAGGCCACCCATGTCACGAACATCGACACCGCGGCGCCGCTCACCCTGCCCGATCTGTTCACCGACTTGCAGCAGGGGCTGAATGTGCTCTCGACGCAGGCGACGGAACTGCTCCCCAAGACTCGGGTCGGAACGAACTTCTACTTCAAGGAAGACCTCGAGCCGAAGGTACAGAACTTCGAGCGCTGGGTGGCGACACCGGCAGGTATGCGCATCTACCTCGGCGAGCTCGCCTCGCATGCGATGGGTTATATCGACCTCACCGTGCCGTGGTCCGCGCTGGAGGGTGTTTTGAAGCCTGGTCTGCTGGCAGTCGTCAGCAGTTGACGGGAGGGAATGCGCGCTGAGCGCACGCTCGCCGACGTCGCGGGCGGGCAACCGTTAAGCTCGGCACTCATGCACGAGACAGGTCGGCGCCGACGCAAGCTGGGGGTGATGGGTGGCACCTTCGACCCCATCCATCACGGTCACTTGGTCGCGGCCAGCGAGGTCGCGAATCGTTTCGACCTGGATGAAGTGATCTTCGTCCCAGCCGGACAGCCCTGGCAGAAGGCCGACAAACAGGTCAGCCCCGCCGAGGATCGCTATCTGATGACAGTGATCGCGACCGCCTCCAACCCGCGATTCTCCGTCAGCAGGGTCGACATCGACCGGGGAAAACCCACGTACACGGTCGACACCCTGCGCGAGATGCGCAGCACCTATCCGGATGCCGAGCTGTACTTCATCACTGGAGCGGATGCTCTGTCCAACATCTTGACATGGCAGGATTGGGCCGAACTGTTCGAACTGGCGAAGTTCGTCGGGGTGAGCCGACCGGGGTATGAGCTGAATGCCGATCATCTCGCGGAACATCTGCGCGACCTGCCGGTCGATGCGGTAACCATGATCGAGGTCCCGGCCTTGGCGATCTCGTCGAGCGAATGCCGTCGCCGCGCGGCCGAGAATCGGCCGGTGTGGTACCTCGTCCCTGACGGGGTAGTGCAGTACATATCTAAGCGGCACCTGTACGTGCCCGCAGAATCGGAAGGTAGCTGAACGTGAGCAAGCGCAGCGAGGTGCAGGCATGAGCGCATCTGTCGAATCGGTAGAGATCGCGCAGGTTGCCGCCCGTGCGGCCGACGAGAAGCTGGCCTCCGACGTGGTGGTGCTCGATGTCTCCGAGCAGTTGGTGATCACCGACTGCTTCGTGATCGCCTCCGCGCCCAACGAGCGGCAGGTGAACGCCATCGTCGACAATATCGAGGAGCGGCTGCGCGAGGCCGGGCACAAGCCCGTGCGGCGCGAGGGTACCCGCGAGGGTCGCTGGGCGCTGCTCGACTACGTCGATGTGGTTGTGCATGTCCAGCACAATGACGAGCGCAATTTCTATGCGCTGGAACGGCTCTGGAAAGACTGCCCGGTGGTCGCGGTGGACGGCCTCGGCGAGCGGAACGTGCCCGTCGCGAGCAATGGCGAATCCGTGAACGGCGAGTCTGAGCGCGGCGAAGCGGGGGACGACGCCGAGTGAGTAGACATGCCGGCGTCCGCACCCTGATCCTGTTGCGGCACGGGCAGACCGAATGGAATGCCTCCGACCGGATGCAAGGTCAGATCGATACCGACCTGACCGAGCTCGGCCGCCGCCAGGCGAAGGAGGCGGCGCGTGAGCTGGTCTCGCGCAACGCCATCGCCATCGTGTCCTCCGATCTGCGGCGCGCTCTCGATACCGCCTCCGCACTTGCCGACCACACCACGGTGCCGGTCGTCAAAGATGCGCGGCTTCGGGAAACCGATCTCGGCGACTGGGAGGGCCTGACCCACCTCGACGTGGACGCCGACTATCCCGGGGCTCGGGTGGCCTGGCGATTGGACGCGGCCTACACCCCGCCCGGCGGCGAGAGCAAGCTCGAGGTCGGCGCGCGGTCACTTCCGGTGGTGCGAGAATTGTTCGCCGACCGGCAGGATTGGCCGGGCCGGACTATCATCCTGGTGGCGCACGGCGGGCTGATCGCCGCCCTCACGGCCGCGCTGCTCGACCTGCCGCCGCGGAACTGGCCTGCCCTTGGGGGTTTGGCCAATACCAGCTGGGTGCAGCTGAGCAGCCACGGCCCGAGCATCGATCAACCCGGCTGGCGCCTGGATGTGTGGAACGCAGCGGCGAAAGTGGCACCCGATGTCCTCTGAAGATCCGATTCGGCAGGTTCCGGACGAACTGTTCCGGCGCGTATCGGCCAAGCCCGAACGGGCTGCCCCCGACGCACTGTTCGGACCCGCGCCGGTGCAGAAGCCTGTCGAACCCGAGGCTGCGGCCGAACCCGAGGCGAGCACAGTGGAATCGGGGCGCGGCACCGCCGAGTCCGATTCCACCGCAGCGGAACCCGCAGCACAGCCGGTGGAGTCTGCGTCCGGCAAGGGCGAATCCGCATCCGGCGGAGTGAAATCCGCCTCCGGAGTTGCCGAGCCGATATCCGGAACTGCCGAGTCGGTGGGAGACGCCGCCCAGTCCGCAGGAGGTCCGGCCGCGCCGCCCGGTGGTGCCGGAGAACCTCCAGGAGGTGCCGATTCCGTACCCGTTGAGACGGATTCGGTCGCTGCTACGGTCGCTGTCGATGCCGACGCACCAGCTCTCGATATCGAGTCTGCCGCGGCAGTGGAATCTGTGCCCGGCGTTGTCGAGCCCGCGGCCGAACCGGCCCGACCGGCTACCAGCGTTGGTGCGCTCACGAACGAGGCCGGGGCACCGGCAGCCGCTGCGGCGGGCAGCGTCGGTTCTGCGGGGTCTGTTGCCACCGCGCTCGGCACAACAGAAGCCGAGTGTCTTGAAGGAGAGTCGGCAGCCTCGGATACTGAGGTTTCCGTTACCGAATCGGGTACAACGGCAGCCGAATCCGGTAGTTCCGTGGATGCGGTCGGCGCTGTTGCGGACTCCGCCGCGGTGGCGAATCAGTCCACGGGGCGGCCGGTATTGCTGGTGATCGCGGATTCGCTGTCCTACTTCGGGCCGAAGGGTGGGTTGGCCGCGGATCATCCGCAGATCTGGCCCAACCTCGTTGGTGCCGAACTCGATTGGGATGTCGAGCTGGTCGGGCGAATCGGCTGGACCTGTCGCGACGGGTACTGGGCGCTGATCGGCGACCCGCGAGTGTGGGCCGCGGTGCCGCGCGCTGGTGCTGTCGTGTTCGCGGTCGGTGGGATGGATACGTTGCCCTCGCCACTGCCGACCGCGTTGCGCGAGTTGATTCGCTACGTGCGTCCGCCCGCCCTGCGGCGCATGGTCCGCGGCACCTACACCTGGCTACAGCCAAAGCTGTCGAGGCTCGGGCGTCCGGTGGCGCTGCCGCCGAAGGTCAGCGTCGATTATCTGGAACAGTCGCGGGAGGCGTTGGCGCACCTGCGACCCGAACTGCCGGTCGTGGCTGTGCTGCCTTCGGTGCACAACTGCACTGCCTACGGGCGCGTGCACTCCGGTCGTGAGCGTGCGGTGAGGGCACTGCGCAAGTGGTCTGCCGAGTCCTCGGTGCCGCTGGTCGATCTCGGCGAAGCGGTGCGCGACAACATCTTCTCTGGTGAGGCCAACCCCGATGGCATCCACTGGGGATGGGCCGGACATACCGCGGTGGCCAATGCGATGGTGAAGACCCTGCAGGAGGTTCGGTAGTTGGCCGTTGTGGTCGTCACCGATTCCTCTGCCAGCCTCCCCGCCGAGCTCGTCGATGAGCTGGATATCGCCGTCGTACCGCTGCACGTCCTGGTGGGCGATCGCGCGATCCGTGAGGGCGTCGATCCCACCGACATCGACTATTCCTCGGACACCGTCACCACCTCGGCGGCCTCGCCCGGCGAACTGCGCGCGGTCTACGAACAGGCACTCGAGCGTAGCGAGGGTGACGGTGTTGTCGCCGTGCATCTTTCGCGCCAGCTCTCGGTGACCTGGGAGGCGGGCAGGCAGGCGGTGCGCGATATGGATGCCGCTGACCGTGTCCGTCTCGTCGACTCGCTCGGCGCGGGCCTGGCTACCGGGCTGCCGGTGCTCGGCGCGGCTCGCCGAGCGCGTGCCGGCGCGGCGCTGGACGTTGTCTACGAGACCGCCGTCGTCGCGTCGAGCCGCTCGCGCAGCTTCATCCTGGTGAACCGCACCGAGCAGCTGCGCCGTGGCGGCCGATTGAGCAGTGCCGCAGCTTTTTTCGGCAGCGAGCTGGTCACCAAACCGCTCCTGCAGATCGTCGAGGGCCGTCTCGAGCTGCGCGAAAAGGTCCGCACCCGCTCCAAGGCATACGCCAAACTCGTTGCGGCAGCGGTCGATGCGGCAGGCAACGACGGCGCAGCCGTGGCCGTGGCCGTCCAACATCTAGGCGCGGAAGATGTCGCCCACACCGTGGCCACCCAACTGCGCGAGCTGATCCCCGGCATCCGCGAACTGATCATCGCCGAATTCGGCCCCGCTCTCGGCGTCCACCTCGGCCCCGGCGCGGTAGGCGTCCTGGTAGTCCCCGGCGGCTGCGGCTGACCACCCGCAGCCCCATACCCAGGCGATTCGAAGGGGGCGTCATCGCCTCCGTGAGTGGTACGCGGCTGCGGCGACACGCCGATGTGTTACTCCGTGGTGTGCCGCTCGTGGGTGGTGCGGCATCTACCATTCCCGGGTGACCGGATACGACCACCTCGATGCGTTCGAGCACCTCGACACTTCGACGCTGCCAGTGCGACAGCAGCGGATTCTCAGCACGATTCGGGACTGTGTTGTGCGGCACGGGTATCCGCCGAACAGTCGGGAGATCGGCGATGCGGTGGGGTTGCGGTCGTCGTCTTCGGTGTCCAAGCATCTGAAGAGCTTGGAGGACAAGGGGTTTCTGCGTCGCAGCGAGACGATGTCGCGGCCGATCGATGTGCGGATGTTTCTGGCTTCGGCCGCGCCGCGGGAGTCCTCCGACGATTCGGTGGCGGTGCCCGTTGTCGGTGATATCGCGGCGGGCAGCCCGATCCTCGCGGAGGAGCACACCGACGACATGATGACCCTGCCGCGTGAACTCGTCGGTCGAGGCACGGTTTTCGGTCTGCGGGTGCGCGGTGACTCGATGATCGACGCCGCCATCTGCGACGGCGACATCGTGGTGATCCGGAAACAGAATGAAGCCCACTCGGGCGAGATCGTCGCCGCGATGATCGACGGCGAGGCCACGGTCAAGGTGTACCGCCGCCGCAACGGCCACGTCTACCTCGAGCCGCGTAACCCCGCTTACTCCGTTATCGACGGTGATGAAGCTGTGGTGCTCGGCAGGGTCGTCTCGGTGATGCGCAGGGTCTGACTGCGGGGCGCGGCAGGCCATGGCGCCGGCCACACTTCGGCGCCGTGGCCGTGAAATTCCTTTGTTCGACGCCGCGACCAGCTGTAGCGTCACTTCGGTTTGCCAACACATCAACCGAAGGAGTCGATGCCGTCATGAAAGCCGTCACCGAACGCGACATCAGGTCGTCGTTCATCAACTGTTCCAAGACCAGCGCCAAGAAGGTCCCGGTACCTCGAGATCTGGACGGTCGTCCATGGGATGACCTGGACTTCTTCGGCTGGGGCGACCCGTCGCTGCCAGGACGTGGCTATCTCGTCGTTCCGCGGGAGGACCGCGTCGTCGGTGTCGCGCTGCGTTACGAAATCGGTGGGTTCGGCCGGGCGCAGATGTGTGCGATCTGCTTGACCACGCACACCAGTAGGGGTGTCTCGTTGATGACCGCGCACAAGGCGGGCGAATCCGGCCGCCGCGGCAACTCGGTCGGCACCTACATGTGCACCGACCTGGCATGTTCGCTGTACGCGCGGGGCAAGCGAACACCCGCGCTCGGCAACCGGTACCGCGAGGACCTCATTTCCGTCGAAACGAAGATCGAGCGCGTTCGGGACAATATGAACGCCTTCATCTCGAGGCTGTACACCTGACCAGACCGACCCCCTGGGCAGCGAGCGCTGCCGACACGAAACGGAGGTAGATGCCATGCGCCGATACTCAGAGACCGGACCACCGACGCACCCCGAGTTCAGCGACAACGCCATAACTCGGGGTGCGCAGGGTTCCTCTCCGGTTGAGACGGCCCGGACCGCACCGGGCCATCCCATCCGGAGAGGAATCTCCAGCGGGAACTCGGCCGCGTGATTGCCGTTGCGGTTCTCGCGTGACTCGAGTCCTACCGGGGCGCGGTCCGCGCCAGTAGGGGCACGTGAATCGCTACGCCGACCGTTGATTCCCGGCCAGGACGGGTGTCCCGGTTTCGGTGAGTCCGGTCAGGGCCTGCGGCAACGGCGCCTGGTGCAGGACGCCGAGGCGCTGGGTAGCGCGGGTGAGGGCGACGTAGAGTTCGGCTGCGCCGCGTGGGCCGTCGGCGATGATCCGTTCCGGTTCCACTACCAGAACGGCATCGAACTCCAGGCCCTTCGTCTCCGACGCCATCACCGTGCCCGGCACACCCGGCGGCCCGATCACGACGCTGGTGCCTTCGCGACCGGCTTCGTTCTGGACGAATTCCTCGATGGCAGTAGCCAGTTCGTCTTCGGTGACGTGCCTGGACCAGGGCTGGACTCCGCATGCTCGGACCGACTCCGGTGGCTGCACCCCGGGCGCGAACTCGGCGAGCAGCGCGGCGGCGACGGTCATGATCTCCGCCGGGGTGCGGTAGTTCACCGTCAGCGACCGGTATATCCAGCGGTTGGGTACGTACGGCGTCATCATCGTGTCCCACGAGGTCGCTCCGGCCGCCGACCGACGCTGGGCGAGATCGCCGACCACCGTGAAGGATTTGCCAGGGCAGCGCCGCATCAGCACTCGCCAGTCCATTTCGGACAGCTCTTGGGCTTCGTCGACCACGACGTGCCGGTAGGTCCAATCCCGGTCCGCGGCAGCGCGTTCGGCGAGCTCCCGGGTGTCGCGCTCGAGGAAGCGATCCGCGAGGTCTTCGGCGTAGAGCAGATCCGTGGCGAACAGGTGGTCCTCGTCGTCCATCATGTCCTCGCGGCCGACCATGTTGTCCAGTACCGCGGTGGCGTACGCGGCCTCGGCCTTGCGTTCCCGCTCGGCAGTCTGATCGGCGGGCTTGTCGCGGCCGAGCAGGTCGACCAGTTCGTCGAGCAGCGGCACGTCCGACACCGTCCAAGCCTCGCCATCGGCGCGTGACAGCACCTCGTCCGCGCCAGCCGCGCGTAGCCGCTCCGGTGACGAATACAGCTGTGCCAGTAGCTTTTCCGGCGTCAGGATCGGCCAAAGCGCGTCGAGTGCGGCAGTGAACGCGTCGTGGTCGGCGAGCTCCTCGAGCAGGTTCTCCCGCAGCTGCTCCCATGCTTCGCGGTCCGCCCTGGTCAGCCAGCCGCGGCCGATCCTGGCTATCGCCCGTTCGGTGAGCGCGAAGGTGAGGATCTCACTGAACACCGCGCGGGCATCGTTGTGCGGCAGCTTGCTCGCTCGTGCCTCCTCCCTGGCCCACTGCGCGGTCTCGGCGTCGATGCGCACCGTGACGTCCGACAGTTCGATCGGCAGCGGATCCTCGGGTAGCCGCTGCCGATCGGCGACCGCCGCCGTGAGCATGTCCAGGATCTTCAGCGAGCCCTTGAGCCGCGCGGCTTCGGGGGTGTCCTCGGCGGTGACACGCAGACCGGGCACGAGGTCGCCTGCGGTGGTGAACACCACGTTGGTCTCGCCGAGCGACGGCAGCACGCGACCGATGTGGTTCAGGAACGCGGGGTTGGGTCCGACCACGAGCACACCCTGGCGTTCCATCCGCTCCCGCTGCGTGTAGAGCAGGTATGCGACACGGTGCAGCGCCACCACGGTCTTGCCGGTGCCAGGGCCACCCTCGATTACCAGCACGCCGGGGTGATCGAGCCGGATGATCTCGTCCTGCTCGGCTTGGATCGTCGCCACGATGTCACCCATCCCGGCACCGCGCGGCGCGTTGACCGCCGCGAGCAGGGCCGCGTCCCCACCCTCGTCACCGTCGGGGCGGCCGAGCACCTCGTCGGTGAAATCGACCACGTGACGCCCGCGGGTGTGGAACTGGCGGCGGCGCCGCATGCTCTCCGGGGTCGCGGCCGTGGCGACGTAGAACGCGCGCGACGCGGGCGCCCGCCAATCCAGTAACACCGGTTCGAACTCGTTCTCCTCGTCGAAGAGGCCGATCCGGCCGATGTAGGAATGCTCTCCGGAAAGGGCGTCCAACCGACCGAAACACAGCCCGTTGTCCGCCACGTCCAGCCGTTTAACCTCCTTGGCCAGTGCGCGCGCATGAAACTCCCGATCCATGGCTGTCCCGTCTCTGCCGCGCAACGCCGCGCTGTACTCGCCCTTTACTCGCGCGCGCTCGGCGTCGAGCCGCGTGTAGAGCCCGGCCACGTAGCTCCGCTCGGACCGCAATTCGTCTTCGTGTCCCTGGGTTGACATGTGCCCCTTACTTTTTTTCCTGGCTCGACGGTCTCGTGTGGTTCATGCGGAGACGGGCGGCATTTCCTTCGGTCTGGCTTAGGCCAGCCATTTTGCGGCACCACCCGGGTCTTGCCGCAAGCCCCCCTGTGCGCTATAAGTTGAGAGTGGAAGGAGTGGATATCCTCCTACTATTCGCGCCGCACGTCACGTGGCGCTTTGTCTGGGCGAAACCCCCGCCAGGACGGGTGTCGGAGTCGGCCGTCACCGGTCCATTCGGCAAACGAAACTTCACCGACGACCCGCGGTTCGAGCCAGACAGCATCCCGCACGTCGGCGTCGACGGTCGGTGTTTTGCGTTGCAGCGGTTGAAGTTTGGTCCGAAGCTCATCGAGAATTCCTTGTGTGAAGCCGGTGCCGACGTTGCCGATATAGGTGAGTTTTCCGCTGGAGTCGTGAACGGCCATCAGAAGCGAGCCGATGTGGCCGGCCCGGCGACCGGTTCCCGGCCGCCAACCGACGATCACTACTTCTTGGTCGAGTACGTTCTTGACCTTTGTCCAAAGCGGACTCCGTCGGCCGGGCAGGTAGGGGCTATCGAGTCGCTTGCAGACGATGCCTTCGAGCCCCAATTTCTTCGACTCGGCCAGTAGTTCGGTTCCGGTGCCGTGCAACCGGGGCGGTACGTGCCAGTGCGGGCCGTCGAGGCCGAGCTGTTCCAGCAGTTCGCGACGCTGCCGGTAGGGCAGGTCGATCAGCGATCGATCGCCGATGTGTAGCAGGTCGAAGATCATGTACGTGACCGGGATGTGCTCGGCGAGAGCTCGGATCTTGGCGGGGTTGCGCTGGTGCATCCGCGGTTGCAGGGCCTCGAACGAGGACCGTCCGTCGGCGGAGAAGGCGACGATTTCGCCATCGACGACGAATCGGGGGTCCGCCGGTGCGATCTGCGCGATCTCGGGCCACGCCGCGGTGATGTTCTTGTCGTTGCGGGACACCAGCCGAAGTTTGTCGTCGATGTAGCCGATTGCGCGAATGCCATCGAATTTGACCTCGTAGGCCCAGCCGAGGTCGTCGCTGGGGAGGGCGCCCGCCGTCGCCAGCATCGCCGCATAGTGCGGCAGTCCTGTCACACCTGCCTCGCCGACATCGCCGGTCCCTTCGTGAACTCGAACGCCGCGCTGGCAAATCCCTTGAATAGTACCGACCGGTCTGACTGAAATGGCTCGATCGACGGCCGTTCGCGGCACGGTTTTCCACAGGGCCGCAGTTATCAACAGGCCTGTCGAATCCCCAGCTCAGCGCGGATCCTGGCCGGGCGAATCGCACTACCGTCGCCGTCATGTCACGACACGACGAACACGAGCGGATTCGACAGCGCCTCCGGGCGCTGACGATCGGAGTCGGCGCGAGCAGGGCAGCGGGGGTTGTTCGCGATACGGAACCCGTGACATTGCGGCACGGGTTTCTGCCCGGCCCTCGAAGCGTCCGGAGGTCGGGCGGTACCGGATTGGTGGATGGTGTCCCGCGATCGGTCAGTGCGGCGAGCGGGAGCTCGGTGCGGTCGGGGAGCGGTGAGTCGTCGGGAAAGGAGGGGGTGTCGGAGAGAGACGGGAGTGTCGAGTGGTCCGGGAACGAGAAGCCGCCCCGGAAGGGAAGCGCGTCGAAGGGAGCCGGGCGGGCAGGAAGTGTTGGGCGGTCGGAGAGTGCCGGGGTGCTCGATAGGGGAGGGCGATCGGAGCCGCGGGCACGGTCGGGGAGTGGGGAGCGGTCCAGAGAAGGGGAGTTGTCGGAAATGGTGGGGAGGGCGGGAAGTGTTGAGCGGCTGGGGGATGGGGAGCGGCCGCAGCAGGGGGAGCTGTCGGAGACGGCGCGAGGTGTGGAGCGGTCGGACAGTGATGGGGGGTCGAGTGAGAGTGAATGGTCGGAGAACGACGAGCGGCCGGAAGTGCCTGCGTGGGTGCAGAGTTCAGAGTCACTGGGTGCCGCCGAATGGGCGAGCCTTCAGCGGGCGGGGGTTGTCGGGATGTCGGAAAAGCGTGCTCGGGTAAAGAATTCGGGCCGACGGGGGATAGTCGAACGGTCGGGGAACGTCCATCGGGCGGGCGGTGGCGATCCCTTCGACGATGGCGAGGAAGCGGCAGGCCGCGAGTGGTCGGCGAGCATCGGGTTGCGTGAGGTCGGGGGGCGAGCGGAGAGTCCCGAGTCGCCACCGGATTCGGACCCATCGGGTGCGCTGCGGCGATCGGGAGAGGCCGGGGTCGAGCAGCTGGGGCGGACCGGGGCGGCTGATGGCGGGCGATGGAATGACGACCGGTTGCCGTCGAATGGTGTGGAATCGGGTGGGTTCGGCGGCGATCGCGACCTGGTGGTTGGGGTCGGTGAGGTGCGGGCGCCGGGTTGGTTGGACGAGGTGAGCGGCGGCTCGGCGTGGCGGGATCGGCTTGTGCCGGAGAGGTTTCGGGGTACCCGATTCGATCCGGGGTGGCGGGGCGCGGTGACCTTGACGCTAGTGGGGCTTGCGGCGATCGCCGTGGCGACAGTGGTGGTGTTGCGGGAACGACCGGTCGCGCAACAGGTTCCACCATTGCCCGCCGTGCGTACGACCGTCGCTGCCGCTGGGGTGCGCCCGTCGAGCGCGACCGGTGTGCCGAGTGTGGCCGCGGCACCCGGCGCGATGCCGGGACCACCGGAGGGCGTTGCGACCGCCGAATTGGTGGTCAGCGTGGTCGGTTTGGTGCACAACAGTGGACTGTTGCGGATACCGAGCGGATCCCGGGTGGCCGACGCCATCGCGGCAGCGGGTGGTGTGCGGGACGGCGCTGATCTGAGCGGGCTCAACCTGGCCCAACGCTTGCAGGACGGCGATCAAGTGCTGGTCGGAGCGCCCGGTCCGAAACCTGGACCGCCGCAATTGGGCAGTACCACCGTCAGCGCCGCCGGTCGCGCCCCGGGCGCCGCCGCTCCTCGTTCGGGTTCCGCACCGTCCCCCTCCGTGACGGCCCGCATCGATCTCAACACCGCGGCCGAGCTCGATCTCGATGCCCTGCCCGGTCTCGGCCCGGTCACCGCCCGCGCAATCATAGCCTGGCGCACCAAGAACGGCCGCTTCACCGATATCGAACAACTCGGCGAGGTCGAAGGCATCGGCCCTACTCGGCTCGCGCGCTTGCGTGGGTTGGTGAAGGTATGAGGCTCGGTTGGGTTTTGCTGGTCGGTCGGGTCTTGCTGGGTGATCGGTCAACCGCGGGCGTGCGTACAAACAGCTACGCGCTGATGGTGTTGGTTGATCGCGCAGTGCCCCGCGGAACTCGTGCGGGCGTCGAGCCAGCAGTGAGCCTCAGATGAGCAATCGAGGTCTGGACGACCGGAGGAGCGGGAGCGGCAGGGCGGTTTCCGTTCCCGCCGAACAGGTTTGGCACGAGCTGGTGCGGTCTCTGCGGTCTCGGCTTCGTGATGCATCGCGGCTGGGTAGCGGGCGGCGCGTTGGTGGTCTGTCTCGGGCCGGCGGCCGGAAAGGTACGGAGGCGGGCGGCGGCAGGGAAGGCGTGGAAGGGGCGCAGGTGCTCGATGCACGGCTGCTGCCTGCGACGCTGTGTTGTTGGGGGGCAACGATTATGGCTGTCGCCGGTGGGTGGGTCGCTGGGCTGGCGCTGGCCGTGGGATTGCTGGTGCTGGCCATCGGGCTGTGGGTGGTGCTGTTGTGGTCGATTGCGCATCGCAGTGAACGGTGGCGGGTTGTCGCGGTGGTTGCGCTTGCCGCGGTGCTTCTCGGTGTGGGGTTCACGGTCGCGGGGGCTTGGCGTGAATATCGGGTGTCCACGCATCCGTTGCGGACGGCGATCGGTGGGTCGGTGGGGGTCGTTGCGACGCCGACCGATGACCCGAAACCGGTGCGGGCCAATTCGTTCGCGGGAGAGCCGCGGTGGACGGTGCGGGCGGAATTACGTGAGTTCCGGCGGGGCGAGACGACAGTGCGGGCCGGTGGGGTAGTGGTGATTCTCGCCTCGGGCGAGGACTGGGCGCTGCTGTTGCCTGGACGGCCGGTGGAATTCCGTGCGCGAGTGGATCAGCCGTGGCAACGCGATCTCACTGTCGCTACTTTGCGCGCGTCGGGGCCGCCGGTCGCGGTCGGCCCGCTGCCGTGGTGGCAACGCGTGGCGGCCTCGGTGCGCAAGGATTTCGCCGCCGCCGCGTCCCGTGCACTGCCGGCCGAGCAGGCCGGGCTATTGCCCGCGCTCGTCGTGGGGGACACCTCGGTATTGCCCGATGAGGTGCGTGACGAGTTCACTATCGCCGGACTGCAACATCTTTGCGTAGTCAGCGGTGCCAACTTCACGATTCTGCTCTCGGTGGTGTTGCTCGTTGTGCGGCTGCTCACCCTCGGCCCGCGTCTCGCCGCCACGATCGCGGCGGCGGCGTTGCTCATGTTCGTTGTGATGGCGAGACCGGACCCCAGTGTGCTGCGGGCCGGGGCGATGGGCGCGATCACCTTGTTGGCGTTGGTCACCGGCCGCAGGAAGCAAGCGTTGCCCGCACTGTGTACCGCTGTGCTCGGATTGCTCGCGGTGTGGCCGGAACTCGCGGTGCGAGCTGGGTTCGCACTGTCGGTGATCGCCACGGCAGGGCTGATCCTCCTTGCGCCGAGCTGGGCCGATTGGCTGCGCGCTCGCGGCTGGTGGCGCGTCCCTGCCGAAATCGTGGCGGTGTCGGCAGGTGCGTTCGTGGTGACCACCCCGCTCATGGTCGCGTTGACCGGACGGCTCAGTCTTGTGGCAATCGTCGCGAATGTCCTTGTCGCACCGGTTGTCGCGCCGATCACGGTGATCGGCGCGGCCGGCGCCGTGCTGTCATGCATCTGGCACCTACCGGCAGAACTGCTCCTTCGTTGTGTGGGACCTCCGATGTGGTGGCTGCTGATGGTCGCGGAACGCGCGGCGGAGCTACCGGGCGCGGCCATCGAGGTTCGCGGTGGGTTGCTCGGCGGCTCGATCACCGCCGCGATCGTCGCGACGATCGTCTGGTCCCTGCGCTCCGCGACCGTCCGCCGGCTCACGGCCGCAATCGTTCTCGGGATGGCGGCCGTCCTGATCCCAGTCCGGATCTGGCACCCATGGTGGCCGCCTCCCGGTTGGGTACTTGCCGCCTGCGACGTCGGACAGGGCGACGGCCTGGCGCTGTCGATAGGCGACGGCGCGGCGATAGTGATCGACGTAGGGCCGGAACCCCGAGCCATCCGCACCTGCCTCGACCGCCTCCACATCACCCGAATCCCGCTCCTGGTTCTGACCCACCCACACGCCGACCACATAGGCGGCCTCACCGGCGCCCTCCAAGGACGTTCGGTCGCAGCCCTGGCCGTCGGTCCGGGCGAACTCCCCGCGGTACCCGGTCTGCGCTACGTCGACATCACCGCTCGTGACGCCGCAATCGACAACGCCGCCATTTCACCGGAACCGACGGCTGACCCGCGTGTTTCGACGGCTGATCCGCACGTCTCGACGACGGACCCGTATAGCCCGACAACAGATCCGCCCGTCTCGACGGCCGGCGCGCACGTCGTGGTCACTGAGCCGAATTCCACGATGGTCGAGCGGCCCGCTCCGACGGCTGGTCCGCCCGCCGCGAGGGGCGGCTCGGGTGCCGCAGCCGATGGGCCGGGGCAGGTGGCGGCCGCCGTGGCGCGGGCCAGGATTCCTGTTCTCGAACTGTCGGCGGGACACGTAATGGGTTTCGGCGCAGTTGAATTGACGGTGCTCGCACCGACCGCGACTGCGCGCATTCCTGCGGGCAGTGCCGCGGCCGACGACGCCAACGACCGGTCGATCGTCATCGCCGCGACCACACCCGCTGGTCGAATTCTGCTCACCGGTGACATCGAGGCTCCCGCCCAGCATCGCCTACTGAACTCCGGTGCCCCCGTACAGGCCGACATCCTGAAGGTCCCCCATCACGGATCACGAACCACCGCACTGGAATTCCTGGCCGCCGTCCGCCCACGCGTCGCCATAGTCAGCGTCGGCGCGGACAACACCTTCGGTCACCCGAACCGGGACGTCCTATCCGAGCTTCAGATGACAGGGGCTGTAGTCGCTCGTACCGATGCTCATGGCGAGGTGATTGTCACCGGAGACGGGGTGCTATCCCGCGTACTGACCTCGCGCGCGGGCCGACCACGACAGTGATCGCATCTACCGGTTATTGCGATGCGACCTTCGCGCGCGAGTCGGAACTCTTGATCGCACCGGAGTGATCGCTGCGCCTGGCGTAGTGGCTCGGGCTGTCGGGGGCGGACCGTAGGATCGGGCGCGTGAGCGAGCGTGGCGAACGATCCATGGGTGTCGCGCCGTCGGGCGCGCTGGAGCCGGGTGTCGGCGTGCGGCCGCGAACCAGCTCGCAGTATGTGTCGAGGATGACGGAGCCGAGCGAGGAGGAGTTGTGAGCGAGCGGGCCACATCGGTGCATTTGGTGCTCGGCGAGGAAGAGTTGCTGATCGAGCGCGCGGTCGCGGAGATCGCCGCGCGGGTTCGGGCGACCGCCGCGGATGGGGATGCGGTGCCGGTCGATCGGCTGCGGGCAGGGGATGCCAGCACGGCTGAGCTTGCCGAGTTATTGAGCCCCTCACTGTTCGCCGAGGAGCGTTTGATCGTGCTGGAGTCGGCGGCCGAGGCGGGTAAGGACGCGGTCGCGGTGATTACCGAGGCTGCCGGGGACCCACCCGAGGGCTCGGTTCTGGTGGTGCTGCACTCTGGGGGCGGTCGAGCCAAGGCATTGGCACCCGCCCTGCAGAAGCTGGGCGCCGAGGTGCACAACTGCGCGAAGCTGAACAAGGGGGGCGAGCGAGTCGAATTCGTGCGCAACGAGTTCCGTGCCGCAGGGGTGCGGGTGTCCGCCGAGGTCGTCCAGGTGATGCTGGAGGCGGTCGGTTCCGAACTGCGTGAGCTCGCCGCAGCGTGTTCGCAGCTCGCCGCCGACACCGGCGGCAAGATCGATGTCGCCGCGGTGCGCCGCTATTACTCCGGCAAGGCCGAGGTGTCCGGTTTCGATGTCGCCGAGCTCGCGGTGGCGGGCGACCGTCCCGGGGCCATGGAGGCACTGCGCTGGGCCAATGATCGCGGCGTCCCGCACGTCCTGCTCGCCGACGCGCTCGCCGACTCCGTGCACACCATCGCCCGCGTCGGCTCCGCGGGCCGCGGCGACCCATTCAAGCTGGCCCAGCAACTGGGCATGCCGCCATGGAAGGTGAAGAAGGCCCAAGCTCAGGCCCGCGGCTGGAGCTCCGCCACCATCGGCTCCGCCCTCCAGATAGTCGCCGCATTGAACGCCGACGTCAAAGGCGGCGCGGCCGACGCCAACTACGCCCTGGAACACGCCCTCACCCGAATCCTCGACCTCTATTCGGCAGGCTGACCAACGGGCTTTCCTCGCGTGCGGGGTTACCGACTCGTGCTTGTCGCACACCGCGATATCGTGCTCTCCTACGGCTGGGACGCGACCGACTTCCCGCGCACCGTCGACCCGTCCGACATTCGCCGCGAGGTGCGCGCCGCCGTCGGAATGACGGGCCCGACCGCACCATAGAACGCTCCGTCCAGAACACCCGACATCGGCCTGACGTCCGAGACGTCCGCACCTCGACCACCGAATCGGTAACTTCCCACACCGGATGTCGGCAAGCTGGTCGACAGCACCATCACCGGCGACACCAAATCTGGTGAACGCTTACGGCGACGCGATGTCACGGCACCGAACCCAGGACAGCGGTCCGCGGCGGTGCAAGCCATGCCTGCACCGCCGCGGACCGGGTCGAGCTCAGTCGCGCCCTTGCACCTTCAGATCGCCGAAGGTCACACTCTGGGTCATCGGCCTGGCCAGGAACTCGTGCGGGAAGCCGAGGTCGATGGCGCTGGCCTGCTCGAGCCGAGCCACCTGCTCGACGTCGAATTCGACGTCGAGCGCACCGAGGTTGTCCTCGAGCTGTGCGGCGGTGCGGGCACCGATGATCGGCGCGGTAACTGCGGGGTTGCGCAGCGTCCATGCGAGTGCAACTTGCGACGGTGTCTTACCCAGTTGCGCCGCAACCTCTTTCACCACATCGGCGATGGCGAGACCACGCTCGGTGAGCGAGCCGTTCGCGGCGGCCACGTTCTTGCGCGAACCCTCCGGTGATGCCGCCGCGTCGTGCTCCAGATCGGCGCTGCTGTACTTGCCGGTGAGCACGCCGCTGGCCAGCGGCGACCAGGGGACCACTCCGAGACCCATTTCCTGTGCCATCGGAATGAGATCGCGCTCGACGGTCCGCTCGATCAGGCTGTATTCGATCTGGAGCGCGATCAGCGGTGACCAGCCGCGCAGGTCGGCGATCGCCTGCATGCGGGAAACCTGCCAGGCGGGCGCGTCGGATATGCCGACATAGAGCACCTTGCCCGCGCGGACCAGATCGTCCATCGCGCGCAGGATCTCCTCGACCGGGGTGAGGAAGTCCCAGGCGTGCAGGTACAGCACGTCGATGTAGTCGGTGTTCAGCCTGCGCAGGCTCGCCTCCACCGAGGCGAACATGCTCTTGCGGTGGTTGCCACCCGAGTTGGGGTCGCCCGCGCGGCGCAGCATCGTGTATTTGGTTGCCAGCACAAGGCTTTCGCGGTTGTCCGCGGTGAACTCGCCGAGCAGTTGCTCTGAGGTGCCGTTGGTGTACTGGCTGGCGGTATCGATGAAATTGCCGCCACGGTCCACATAGGTGTCGAAAATCTTGCGGGCTTCGTCCTTGTCGGCGCCCCAGCCCCAGTCGGCGCCGAAGGTCATGGTGCCAAGGGACAGCGGGGATACTCGCAGCCCCGAGCGGCCGAGCAGGCGGTAGTTGTCGAGGGTGAGGCCTGCGGACATGTCGGGCTCCTGTCGTCGTTTGGTTCGTAAGCCAGTCTGGGACGACGCGAGGCGGACGATAAGGGAAGGTTTTTCCTGGGAAAGCCGGTACCACCCAGCCGTAGGATCGAGGGCGATGACTGGCACGGTGAACACGACACAGGAACTGGCGGCCTTCCTGCGGGCCAGGCGGGAGCGCCTTACCCCCGGCGATCTCGGGCTGCCCCAGCGCAAGCAGGCACGCCGCACGCCCGGCCTGCGGCGCGAGGAGGTCGCCGAATTGGCAGGGGTCAGTATCGATTACATCGTTCGGCTGGAGCAGGGGCGCGGTTTACGTCCGTCCGCGGACGTGCTGGAGGCCCTCTCACGCGCGCTGCGGCTGGATACCGACGAGCGCACCTATCTGTTCGACCTGGCCAAGCAGCGTCAGCCAGACACCGGCAAACCGAGCACGGTGCCCGCCGCGGCCCTGGTCATGCTTGTCGAGGATCTCTCGCCGCTGCCTGCCATGCTCGTCAACCATCGCTACGACATTTTGGCGTGGAACCGGGAAATGGCCAGGTTGATACTTGATTTCGACACCTTGCCGCCGGGGCAGCGCAACTCGATGTGGCTGTGTCTGATGCACCCGGATATGCGCGAGTTCTACGCCGACCGGGAACGGATCATCCGGGAGGGCATCGCCGATCTACGGGCGGCACGGGCGGCGCATCCCGACGATCAGGCCCTCGCGGACCTGATAGCCGAGTTCACCCGCAGCGAGGAGTTCGCGCGGGCCTGGGACCGACATGATGTCCGGGTCAACGGCCGCGGCAGTAAGCCGCTGCGGCATCCGGTGGTGGGGCCTTTGGTCGTCAACTATGAAGTGCTGATGCCGATCCAGGACCCCGACCAGCGGATCATCATCTACCGCGCCGCGGATGCCGATTCCCAAACGGCGCTGGACCGGTTGGTCGAGTCCTGAGCTCTACTCGACGGAGGCGAGGGTGAGCTCTTCTTCCTCGTCGGACTCCTCGTAGCGGCCGTCCCAGTCCTCGAAGAACGGCACATCGTCCTCGCGGGTGACGATCCACTCCAGCGAGTACGCACCGTCACCGGCGGGAACCATGAGGTTCTCGATCTTCAGGCCGATCTGGAGGACGTCGGCAGCCTGGATGACAGCGGGCAGGTCCTCGGACCGAACCACTGTCTGGTTGGCATACAACGTGATGGTGTTGCGGTCGCCGTCCAACGGTAACTCCAATCATTAGTGAACACATTGCTCACGAGTGCCCTCGCCCGGCCGACATTACCGCCGATTCGGAGGACGCCGGGCATTTGCCCGAAACCGTTCACGCGCCATTCGCCTGTCCGGGCTCGTCCTCGGATCATGCCGATCGGGCACGACAAAAGCCGCCGTGGTCATCGAGGCCACGGCGGCTGCGTCAATAGCGAACTCCGGTATCTTGCGATACCGGAGGATCAGATCTTGTTGAGGGCCAGCGCGAGGGCCGACTTCTTGTTGGCGGCCTGGTTGGCGTGGATGACGCCCTTCGAGGCGGCCTTGTCCAGCTTGCGGCTGGCGAACTGCAGCTGCTCGGCAGCCTTGTCCTTGTCGCCCGCGGCCGCGGAATCGCGGAAGCTGCGGATCGCAGTGCGAAGAGCGGACTTGACCGACTGGTTGCGCTTGCGCGCCGCCTCGTTGGTACGGATCCGCTTCATCTGGGACTTGATGTTGGCCACGCCGGTTTCCTCGTGTTCCTGTCGCTGAGTGGACTGTGCTGAAAAGTTCGCGAGCGTGCGACACACCCGATGCAAATCGGTAACGCAACGCCGAAGATCGAGGGTACCAGCCGTCGGTTGGCACACGAAATCGGTGCAATCGGCAACTGGCAACCCGCCGAGGCGGACCCGCCGGTACTTCTAACGGAATTTTCACATGCGACGCGGGAGTGATGCAAGAAATTTACCTGTGTCACACGCGGCAAAGCCGCTGCATGGCGCACGATTCTTGCATGACCTCCGCCTCGCCGCCGCGCTCGGCCCGATCTACTGTGCCGCCACCGGTCCGGTCGAGCGGACGTTCGGGTGGCCGTGGTCGGGCGCCCTTCACCGGGCTTTTCGAGGGCTATGCACCGGGCCGTTACGCCCAGGCCTTCGACGAGATGTTCGATGGCGCGGGCCGGGTGCGCCAGCCGTATAGGGGCATATTCTCCGCCCTCGCGCCCATTGATGTCGCGGATCTCGAGGCGCGCTCGGATGCCCTCGATCGCGCCTTCATCAATCAGGGCATCACGTTCTCGCTATCGGGGCAGGAGCGGCCCTTCCCGCTCGATCTGGTGCCGCGTGTCATCGCGGCGGCGGAATGGAGCAAGCTCGAGCGCGGCATCAAACAGCGGGTGACCGCGTTGGAGTTGTTCCTCGCCGACATCTACGGCGAGCAGAGCATCCTGCGCGAGGAGGTGATCCCGCGGCGGCTTGTCACCTCCTGCCAGCATTTCCACCGCGAGGCCGCCGGCCTGGTGCCACCGAACGGGGTGCGCATCCATGTGGCCGGCATCGACCTCGTTCGCGACCAGCACGGCGAATTCCGGGTCCTGGAGGACAATCTTCGGTCACCGTCCGGCGTCTCCTATGTGATGGAGAACCGGCGCACCATGGCGCGGGTCTTTCCGGATCTGTTCTTTTCACACCAGGTGCGTGCGGTGGGCGACTATCCGAGCCATCTGATGCGGGCGCTGCGCGCCTCGGCCGCGCCGAACGAGGCCGATCCGACGGTCGTCGTGCTGACGCCAGGCGTCGACAACTCGGCCTACTTCGAGCATTCGCTGCTGGCAAGGCAGATGGGCGTGGAGTTGGTCGAGGGCAGGGACCTGTTCTGTCGGGACAACGTCGTGTACATGCGCACCACCGCGGGGGAACGGCAGGTCGACGTGATCTACCGGCGCATCGACGATGACTTCCTCGACCCGATGCACTTCCGGCCCGATTCGGTGCTCGGGGTAGCGGGCCTGCTGAATGCCGCGCGGGCGGGCAATGTCGTCATCTCCAGCGCGATCGGCAACGGTGTCGGCGACGACAAGCTGATCTACGCCTACGTGCCGACGATCATCGAGTACTACCTCGGCGAGAAGCCGGTGCTGCCGAATGTCGACACCTATCGCTGCTGGCTCGACGACGAGCGCGCGGAGGTGCTCGACCGGATCGGCGAGCTGGTGATCAAACCGGTGGAGGGTTCCGGCGGCTACGGCATCATCATCGGTCCCGACGCCACGCTGCGTGAGCTCGAGGCCGCACGCCGCAGGATCAAGGCGGATCCGCGTGGCTGGGTCGCGCAGCCGGTGGTCCAGTTGTCGACGGTGCCGACCAAGATCGGCAACGAGCTGGTTCCGCGCCATGTCGACCTGCGGCCATTCGCGGTCAACGACGGCGACGACATCTGGGTGCTGCCCGGTGGGTTGACCAGGGTCGCGCTGCAGGAGGGCTCCCTTGTCGTCAACTCCAGTCAGGGCGGCGGAAGTAAGGACACCTGGGTGTTGTCCGGGCGCGACTCGCTCGCCGACAGGGAATTGGATGGTACGGAGCTGGTAAGTGAACCGCCACAGGCGGATTCGCGCGAGCTGGGCCGGGAGCTGACCGTCGAGCAAGCCAATCAGCAACAACAACAGCAACAACAGTCCGGTCCTGGGACGGTGCGCTGATGCTGGCCCGCAACGCCGAATCGCTGTACTGGATCGGCCGCTACGTCGAGCGCGCCGACGACACCGCCCGCATCCTCGACGTCGCGGTGCATCAGTTGTTCGAAGACGCGACGGTTGATCCGGATCGCACCTCACGGGTGTTGTTGCGGGTGCTCGGTATCGAGCCGCCGGAGGGCGAACTGGATGTCTGGTCGGTCACCGACCTGGTGGCGTTCAGTCCCGAGCACGGTGCGTCGATCACCAACTCGATCGCGAATGCGCGCGAAAATGCTAAGGGGGCAAGAGAAGTCGCCTCCAGCGAGATGTGGGAGTGCTTGAACGCCACCTATATCGGGCTCGCCGCCGCCGAGCGTTCCGCACGCAGCCTCGGGCCACACGAGTTCTTTCACTACGTCAAGAATCGGGCGGCGATGTTCGCCGGACTCTCGGATTCGACGCTCAGTCGCGACGACGGCTACCGGTTCATGCTGCTCGGCCGCTCCCTCGAACGCGCGGATATGACAGTGCGACTGTTGCTTTCGCGCGCCGGTGACCGCACCTCGTCACCGGCCTGGGTGACCGTGCTTCGCTCGGCGGGTGCGCACGACACCTACCTGCGCACCCATCGTGGCGCGCTGGACGCCAACCTCGTCGCGGAATTCATTTTGCTCGACCGACTATTCCCGAGGTCGCTGTTCCATTCGGTGCTGGTGGCCGAGGACTGCCTCGCCGAACTCGATCAACGGCCGACCAGCAGGGTCGGCGCACGGCACGAGGCACAGCGAGTACTCGGAAGGGCTCGCAGCGAACTCGAATTCCTACGCCCCGGCGTGCTCTTGGAGGACCTTCAGAGCCGATTGCTGCTGCTACAGAAGAATTTCCGCGAGGTAGGCGAGGCGATCGCCTCGCAGTACTTCCATGTCGCGCCGTGGGTGGCGTGGACGGATCTGCGTCACGGCAGCATCGACAGCCACGCGCAGGTGGAGGGAGAGCTGTGATGGAGCGGACCGAAGACACAGTGTCGCGGGCAACGACCGAGCCGAGCGTCAGCGAGGTGCAGCGGTGAGTTGGCGGATTCGGGTGGTGCACACCACCGGTTATGTGTACGACGCACCGGTCACCCGGTCGTTCAACGAGGCCCGGCTCACCCCGCGCGCCGACAGCAGGCAGAACGTCATCCTTAATCGCGTGGAGACGGTGCCATCGACCCGCTCCTACCGCTATACCGACTACTGGGGCACCGCGGTCACCTCCTTCGACTTGCATGCGCCGCATGCCGAATTGGAGGTCACCGGGTCCTCGGTGGTGGAGACCGAGCCCTTCGCGGGTCCGGCCGAGGAACTGAGCTGGGAGGATCTGCACAGGGAACAGACCGCCGACCGGTTCGACGAAATGCTCGCCCCGACCACCTATGTGCCGGAGGATCGAAAGCTGAAGACCATAGCGCGACAACTTGCGCGTGGCGTGCCACCAGCGAAAGCCGTTGTGCGCGTGGCTGAATGGGTGCATCAGGAGATGACCTACCTGGTCGGCACCACCTCGGTGCGCACCTCTGCCGTGCAGGCGTTCGCCGAAAGGCAAGGGGTCTGCCAGGATTACGCGCACCTCACCCTGGTCCTGTTGCGCAGCATGGGTATACCGAGCCGCTACGTCTCCGGCTACCTGCACCCCAACCCGGACGCCGAGATCAACGCGACCGTAGCAGGGCAATCGCACGCCTGGATCGAAGCGTGGACCGGCCAGTGGTGGGGCTACGACCCCACCAATAACATCGCAATCAACGAACAGCACGTCTCGGTCGGTGTCGGGCGCGACTACGCGGATGTGCCGCCACTGAAGGGAATCTTTTCCGGCGGCGGCTCGACAGACCTCGATGTCGTCGTGGAGATCACCCGGCTCGCGTAGCTCGACGGCCGGTGGCATGGTCGTCCGACCGAGAAAACCGCTGTTCGGGCGTCGATGGTTGTTGTGGAGCCCATCCGCCTCGCGTAACGTCCCGATCAGATCGGCAACATCGAACGCAGCAGGACCCCAAGCAGTACCAGTGTGCTCCCCGTGCACGCGGGGATGTCCTCTCGGAAGGTGACGTGTATGCCCACTGCTCAGGAAGTCAACGAGGAAGCCACCGAGCTGGAACCCACCCCGGACGCCAAGAAATGGGCTGCGGAGGCGCTCGGTACGTTCGTTCTCGTGATCGGCGGTGTCGGTACCGCGGTACTGGCCGGTGAGCGGGTAGGTGCGCTCGGTGTGGCGTTCGCCTTCGGGCTGACCCTGCTGTTCTTGGTGTACGCGATCGGACCGATCTCCGGCTGCCACGTCAATCCGGCGGTGACCCTCGGTCAACTGCTGCTCGGCCGGCTGTCCGCGATCAGCGCGGTCGGATACGTGATCGCCCAGCTGATCGGCGGGTTCCTCGCCGGTCTCGTGCTGTTCGCCCTCGCGAAGAACCTGCCTTCCTACGACCGCGCGGCCCACGGGCTCGGTGCCAACGGCTGGGGCAAGCACAGTCCGTCGGCGATTACCGGACCGGGCGGCCTCGTCGTCATCGAAAACGGCTACGGCCTTGCCGCGGTGATCATCATCGAGGTGATGCTGACCGCGCTGCTGGTGTTCGTGGTGCTGGCCTCGACCGACCAGCTCTCCGATGTCCCGCTGGCCGGTCTCTCGATCGGCGCGGCCCTGACCGTCATTTATACGGTCGCGATCCCGGTGGACAACGCGGCGATCAACCCGGTCCGCGCGCTCGCTGTCGCGCCCTACCAGGACGGCGCGATGGGCCAGGTCTGGGCCTTCATCGTCTTCCCACTGATCGGCGGAGCTCTCGGTGCGCTGGTCTACGGCATGCTCTTCGGTCGCTCCCGCGAAATGATCAGCTGAGGTTTTCGTCAGGGGCAGGTCGGTCAGCTCCACTGGTATTCGATGACCAGCCGGTGCGCGACAAGGTCGAAGGTCTTGCGTGGCACGATGGCGCCCTCCCTGCGGATGCCGTCCTCCGGCACATCGAGGACCCGATCGAGGCGAACCCAGCTCGGCCTGCCCTCGTGATCCCAACTGCCGCTGCCGATCGCGACCCAGTCGCGGTCGTGCGCGCGTCGTGGGTTGGACGAAAGCATCAAACCGAGCAGCGTTTTGCGGTCGCGCCCGACGACGAGGACGGGGCGGTCCTTGCCGTTGTTCGGGTCCTCCTCGTAGGGAACCCAGGTCCATACGATCTCGCCGGGGTCGGCGCGGCCGTCCAGCTGCGGTGCGTAGACGATCTGCCTGGCGCGCGCGGCCGTCGGCACGGGGGAGGACGCGGTGGGGCGTACGGCGACGGCAGACGTCTTGCGCTGCGTGATCGAGCCGACCGCGCGTTCCAGCAGTGATGAGCGTTGCAACTTGCCCACCAGCTTCGGTCCCTGCTGCTTGACGATCTCGGTACCCTGCTCCTTCGCGATGAGGCCTAGCTGCTTGCCGAGAGAGTTCCAACTTCGGGCCATCTCTGGAGAATAACGGCGCGCCGCCGTTCGCACATCCGGGCAGGAATCCGACTGGTACGAAGGCGAATTTGCCGATTGTGCGATGCGGCGATGGTCGTCTGATGGCGCGAACGCACCGAGTGTGACCTGGACTACGGACAACCGATGGCAATTGCTCCGCACCGACCATGGGACGATAGACGGCAGTTTGCCGATACCAATGAGGAGTGGAGTGCCCGCCAGCTTCGCCGACACAACGTTCACCGATCCCGCGCGGATCCGGAACTTCTGCATCATCGCGCACATCGACCACGGAAAGTCGACGCTGGCCGATCGCATGCTGCAGCTGACCGGTGTGGTCGATCCGCGGCAGATGCGTGCCCAGTATCTGGACCGGATGGATATCGAGCGTGAGCGCGGCATCACTATCAAGGCGCAGAATGTGCGGCTGCCGTGGCAGGTCGACGGCACCGATTACGTGCTGCACCTGATCGACACGCCCGGCCACGTCGACTTCACCTACGAGGTGTCGCGTGCGCTGGAGGCCTGCGAGGGTGCGGTGCTGCTGGTGGACGCGGCCCAGGGCATCGAGGCGCAGACCCTGGCGAATCTCTACCTCGCGCTGGACAAAGAACTGACGATCATCCCGGTGCTCAACAAGATCGACCTGCCCGCCGCCGACCCTGATCGCTACGCGAGCGAGATCGCGCACATCATCGGCTGCGAGCCCGACGATGTGCTTCGGGTGTCCGGCAAGACCGGCGTCGGTGTCACCGAGCTGCTCAACGAGGTCATCAAGACGGTTCCGGCACCGGTCGGTGATCCCGACGCACCGGCCCGCGCGATGATCTTCGACTCGGTCTACGACACCTATCGCGGCGTGGTCACCTACGTCCGCGTTGTCGACGGCAGGATTGTGCCGCGCGAGAAGATCAAGATGATGTCGACCGGCGCGACCCACGAGTTGCTCGAGGTCGGCATCGTCTCCCCGGAACCCAAGCCGACCCAGGGGCTCGGCGTCGGCGAAGTCGGTTACCTGATCACCGGCGTGAAGGACGTGCGCCAGTCGAAGGTCGGTGACACCGTCACCGTGGCCCGCAACGGCGCGACGCAACCACTCACCGGCTATCGCGAGCCGCGCCCGATGGTGTACTCCGGCCTCTACCCGGTAGACGGCTCGGATTACCCCGATCTGCGTGATGCCCTGGACAAGTTGCAGCTCAACGACGCCGCGCTGACCTATGAGCCGGAAACGTCTGTGGCGCTCGGCTTCGGCTTCCGCTGCGGTTTTCTCGGCCTGCTGCACATGGAGATCACCCGCGAGCGGTTGCAGCGCGAGTTCGATCTGGACCTGATCTCCACCGCGCCGAACGTGGTGTACCGGGTGGAGATGGAGGACGGCACCGAGCACGTCGTCACCAACCCCTCGTATTGGCCGGAAGGCAAGGTGCGCACGGTCTTCGAGCCGGAGGTGAAGTGCACCGTCATCACCCCGAGCGAGTTCATCGGCTCGATCATGGAGTTGTGTCAGCAGCGTCGCGGTGAGCTCGGCGGCATGGACTATCTGTCGGAGACCCGCGTCGAGCTGCGCTACACCATGCCGATGGCGGAGATCATCTTCGACTTCTTCGATTCGTTGAAGTCACGCACCCGCGGCTACGCCAGTCTCGATTACGAGGAGTCCGGCGAGCAGATCTCGCAGCTGGTGAAGGTGGACATCCTTTTGCAGGGCGAGGCCGTCGACGCGTTCTCCGCCATCGTGCACAAGGACGCTGCCCAGGCCTATGGCAACAAGATGACGACCAAGCTGCGCGAGCTCATCCCGCGCCAGCAGTTCGAGGTCCCCATCCAGGCCGCCATCGGCTCGAAAATCATTGCCCGCGAGAACATCCGCGCCATCCGCAAGGACGTCCTCGCCAAGTGCTACGGCGGTGACATCAGCCGTAAGCGCAAGCTGCTCGAGAAGCAGAAGGAAGGCAAGAAGCGGATGAAGACCATCGGCCGCGTGGAGGTTCCTCAGGAAGCCTTCGTCGCAGCCCTGTCTTCGGACGCCGCCTCGGACAAGCCGAAGGGCAAGTAGACCAGAACGTGCACAGCTAGGACTTCGGTGTCGCGATCCACACCCGGAGTCGGGTGCCGCCGAGTGCGCTGTCGGCGAGTTCTGCTGTACCCGAATGGAGTTCGGCTTGCTGGCGGACCAAGGCCAGGCCGAGGCCGGAGCCGGGGGAGCCAGGACCTTTGACGAAACGGTCGAAGGCATCGGTGCGGAGGTTTTCGCGGATGCCGGTGCCGTCGTCGTCGATGAGGATCTCGACGCCCGAGCTCGAGTCGAGGGCCGGGTCGGCTGTGTTCGAGTCGGTGTGGTTCGAGGTGTTCGACGAGTCGGCACCGGTCGGCTCGGCTGCGCGGTAGCGGCGGGCCGCGACGGTGACGGTGTTCGCGTGACCGTGCTGCACCGCATTGGCGACCGCGTTCGAGACGATCAGCATGAGACCACCGGGCAGGCCGGTCACCGTGGTCGGAGCGCATTCGGTGAGGTCGATCTGCAACCCGGGATGCCTGCGGCGAGCGTCCTGCACCGCGCGGTCGAGGGTTTCGCACAGCTCGAACGGTTCGAAGGCGTCGGATTCGGTGAGTTCACCGACGGCCAGTCGTTCCAGATCGGCGAGGGTGTTCTCGATCTGGCGTTCGGCGAGCAGCACATCGGAGAGCACCGCGCGTTCCTGTTCGGCCGGTAAATCCTTGGTGGCCAAGACTTCCAGGTCGGTGCGCATGGCGGTGAGCGGCGTGCGCAGCTCGTGCGCGCAGACGGCGGCGAAATCGCGGGCACTTGCCAGCGCGCGATTAGTCGCGCCGTGTGCGGCCTCCAGCCGCGTCAGCATTTTGGTAATCGCGTCGGAGAGCTCCTCCGCTTCGCGTGCGCCGCGCCCGGACAGCGGCGGCAGCCCTTCCAAGGTCTCTATACCGTGCGTCGCGGTGGCGAGCCTGCGCAGCGGTCGCGCGGCGTACCCGGCAAGGAACCAGCCGAGCACAGCGGCCACGAGGATACCCGCGAGCCCGATCCCCAGACCGATCAGCTGGCTACGCCGAATGGCCGAATCCACCAGCGAGCGGTCGGGTTCGAGCCGCACGATCAAGCCGGGCAGGCCCTGGACAGTGGTACGGACATCGCCTGATGCGGCGATCGGCGGTGCGGGCAACGGAAATCCGGGAACCGCCGATCCCGATGACGGAACACCGGGTGGTGGAAAAGGCGGCAGCGGCATTGCGGGTAGCGCGTATCCGGCCGGCGGACCTCCAGGTGGCGCGGACCCCGTAGGCGGAGATCCGGGAACCGCGAACCCGGACGACCAGCATCCGGAAAACGCGAATGGCGGCATGGATTCCGGCGGCGCGGAATCAAGCGGCGGAAGTCCTGGCGGCCTGGGCCCCGGTTGCCGAAACTCGGGCGGCGCCGCAATCCCCGGGGGCGGTGGGTTGTCCAACGGTTGCGCGACCGCGACCCCCATGGTCGACACCGTCTCGTCGAACTGCCGGGAACCGGCGGCGTCCAGCAGCGCGGCGTAGGCGCTGCCGAGCGTGATGGCCACAAGTGCGGCAACGACCCCGGAGACGAGCGCCACCCGAGCGCGCAGCGACAGTGACGTGGCCTTGTCCCGCACAGTCACGGCGGTGTTTTTGACTCGATTGTTCACGGCTGCTCCCGCAAGACGAACCCGACACCACGCACCGTGTGCACCACGCGCGGTGCGCCAGATGCCTCCAGTTTGCGGCGCAGGTAGGAGACGAACACATCGACCACATTGGTGTCGGTGGTGAAGTCGTAGCCCCATACCGCGGACAGGATCTGCTCGCGGCCGAGCACGATGCCGATATTTCTGGCCAGCAGTGCGAGCACCTCGAATTCGCGTTTGGTCAGTTCCACCGTCGCGCCGCTGGACCGCACCCGATATCCCGCGTGGTCGATCTCCACCTGACCGACTCGACACAGATCTCCCGGCGGCGCGATGACCGGGGGCCTTCTACGCAGCAGCGCTCGCAACCGCGCGACCAGCTCACCGAGGTCGAAGGGCTTGGTGAGGTAGTCGTCGGCGCCGCGCTCGAGGCACGCGATCCGGTCGGTCACCGCGGTGCGGGCGCTGAGCACGCAGATCGGGATGTCGTTGCCCATCGCACGCAACGCCGTAACCACGCCCGCGCCATCGAGATTCGGCATGTTCACATCGAGCACCATGGCGTCGGGCGCCGCGCTGTGGACCATCGTCAGCGCTTCGGCGCCGTCGCTCGCGGTGATCACCTCGAAATCCGAGAGCTCGAGTCCGCGTCGCAGTGACGCGAGAACTCGAATCTCGTCGTCCACGACCAAGATGCGTTGTCCGGTCATGGGGCCACCATAGAGCCGCCGGTCGATCAGCGGCCGCTACTGCCGGTCGGTGCGATACGCGCAGGTTGGGCGGGTTGGGCGAAGGCGATGCCGAATTCGCCGGGTCCGCCTCTTTCGATGGTCACCTGCGGACCGACGGGGTCGCCGGGCCGGACGGAGACGATGCCGTGCTCGCCGAGATCGGGGCAGTCCGGTACGACAACACCCGGCGGCAGTGGTCGGGCACGCTCGATTCGGACCTGTGGGCCGGGCCCGGTCGGTAGTGGTTCGACACGCTCGAAGTGGACTGGGGGGCCGGGAACCGCAGGCGCGTTCGGCGGAGCGGGGATGGCACAGACGATGGTCGGAGCGCCGGGCTCGGTCGGTAACGGCACCGGTGGCCGGGCGGACGCGGCGCCGGCCACGAGCGCGGCCGCTGCGCCTGCGAGTGCGGTCACGGTGAGGACGGCGGCGATGCGGGCGCGGCCGCGGGCGAGGATTGCGGTCATCGGGACTCCTTGGCGTCGGGTGCCGGATGATCCGGCGGGACCGATGGTAAGGAGCGGATCTTCAGCGGCTCTCGAGCAATTGTTAGAAAACTCTTAATCTTTGTCGACGCCACTTCGATGCACCGTCGCGACGGCGCGCGGCGAGGGGGAATCGGGCCCGGTAGTGGCACCTATTCGGGGCTGTATCCAGTGGGAATAGGGGGCTTCCGTTCTGGTTATTGCCATGGCAGGGTTGCCGAAGAATGTGACAGTTGCGATTTCCGGAAATATCGTTAGATGATCTTCACTCGGGTGTGCCCGGCGTTGGTGAGGATGCTGGAAACCCGAGAGTGGAGCTTGCATGACGAGTGACCTGCCCTTCGACAGCAATGACACGGATGCTGACGACCGAGCGGGCGATACGGCCTACCGCGTTGCCACCGGCGTCGCGCGGGTGGCGAGGGCGGGCGCATACGTGACCGGCGGTGCCTTGGTGGCCGCCAACGGCGGCACCGCGCCCAGCCATCCCGGGTCGCAACGGCTCGACAGCTGGCATACCGGTTGGGCAGCGCCCGCCAGCAACGATCCCGAACCCGATGCGCCGAGCCCCGTCGTCACCTTCCCTGAGCCCGATCCCCATTCGATACCGGCGCCGCCACGCGACGTGGGCCATCACGGCTTCCAGTTGCCCTCCGTCCCGACCACCCCCCCGGCTCCCAACGGACACGCTCCATCGAGCGGGCCCTACATTCGCGTCGTTTCGCCGGATGGGCCGAGCCACTCGCCTTCGACCTCGACTTGGCCCGAGGCCAACAACCCGCCCACGTGGAAGGCGCCGTCGACGCCCGACGGGCGCGACCCGGCGCCCGAAACGCACGCACCATCCGGCCCGTCCGGATTCCAACTGCCCGAGTGGCACGCGCCGAACTGGTGGGACGCGATCAACGGCCGCGAAGACGAGAAGGCCGAAGACGAATCATCCAATGACGGACATGGTTTCGGTCTGCCCCGGCACGGTTTGGGCCAGGCCGGGAACGGTTTCGGCATGCCCGATAGCGGCGGTTTCGCCGCACCCGGGGACGTATTCGGACTGCCTCGGCTTCCGGTCGCGAACAGCACGAAATTGCATGCCGTCAGCCAAGAGGCATCCGACACGGTATCGGGCGACGTGTACGACGAAACGCCGAATGCGCTGCCGCGCCACATGTTCGACGGTATGTCGAACGTGATGTCCGGTCAGAACTTCGACGGCATGTCGGGCCACCATCACTTCGACGGAGTCGGCAACGGGGACCTCGGTGTATTCCTCGGTGCGAAGGCCGGGATGGATGTACACACCCAGTCCACTGTGGGCGTCGGAACCGGCACCAAGGGTGCCTATCCGAACAGCGACCCGAAGATAGAAGCCCCCGCGGATCTGAAAGTCGTCACGGCCGCGGGCAGCGACGTCGGCGATCAGGTCGATCACTTCAACGGCTGGCTCGACGACAGTGGTCACGGGATGCCGGCCGCGGGCCCGTCCGGACGTTCGGCCGCGGAGCAGCACGGAAGTACGCCCAGCGCTTCGGGTCTCGGCGGTAGCGGAGTCGGCCATCAGCCGGTGGCACCCGTGGTGGCGCCGCCGGCCCTGTCCGTTGTCCCGGTGCAGCCGATCGTGCCGGTACCCGCGCCCATCGCGCCGCCCCCGCCCGTGGTGAATGTCGTGCAGCCGGTGGCGGCCACCCCGTTGCAGACCACCATCCAGCCGGACGCGGCGAGCACACCGATCGCCAATGTGCTTGCGCCGCCACCGGGTCCGTCGCCGCTGACCGCGCCCGCCGCGGTGCTGCCAACGCTGTTCGACCACCCCGTGCAGCCGGTTGTGGTGAAGCCGGTGATCGACCTGCCGACCGAGGGCCTCGTGCCGACCGCGGTTATCCCGACCATCCCGACGATCCCGACCACCATCACTCCCACGATGCCGACTCCCGGCCAGGTCACGCCCGATCTGGGTACCACGAAGTTCCCCGAACTCGACATCACCAAACTGCCGACCATCGGGATCCCGACACCGAGCGCGGGCTCCGGGATCGACATAACCAAGACACCGGGCTTTCCCGGCACCCAGATGCCGGGGACGACGGTCATTCCCACGCGCCCCTCGACACCGGACAACGATGTGACGCTGCCGAGCGCCGGCGCCGGCACAACAGGCCACACCGCGCCGAGCACACACACCTTGCCGAGCGTCGATATTCCGACGGTGGATGTGCCGACCCTGCAGCCCTCGCTGCCGCCGACGATTTCGCACTCCGCGCCCGCGCCGACGCTGATCCCGATCACGCCGTCGATGGATATCGATCTGCCGACTGCCCCGCTGCCAACGGGGAACCCGTGGCCCACGGGGCAGGGGCCTGCCACGATCGCGCCGCCGTTCGGCGGCCTCGATCCGAAGCCGCACGGAATCGCGAGCGAGCTCAACGACCCGATGAGCGCGCTGCTGTCGCACAACGACGCCTCGATGTACGCGATGCCCGTCGCCAACGATCATTCCGCGTTCACACTCATGGCCGCGGGCGGCCTGTCTGCTCCGCTCATGCCGGAGGCGGGCATGCACGAGGTCGACCACTTGCTCCTCGGTGGGCTGGACAGCGTGCTCATGTAGCCGATAGAACACCGAGAGCCTGGTACGGGGTGCGTGCATTGCCCGCACGCCGTCATGTCATCGTTGAGCGAAGCGAACACGAGACAGAGCGAACAAGAGATAGGAGGAGTGTTGTCTGCCGCAGCCGGGTTGGAGGCCGTGACGGTGAAACACCCGGACGCGATGGCGCCACTCATCCGGATTCTCGACGAACTGCGGGAGATGACCAGATCCGCCGGTCGTGACGATCTCGGTGGACGCCTCAATATGGTGCGGGCAAGGGTCAGCGACCCTCGGGTCCGGCTCGTGGTCGTAGGTGATCCCAAGAACGGCATGAGCTCGCTGGTCAATAGTTTGGTCGGGGCGCAGGTCAGTGCCACCGACAGTGTGCTGAGCGTTCCGGTGATCGTCGAGTACGCATCGGAATCGGCTGCGACCCTGGTGAAGTCGATCAACGGACACACCGAACGCCAGTCGGTCGATCCGCTGGATCCGGGTCCCGCGCTCAGTGCCGAGGGCGTGATCCGCGCCGAATTCACCGAGCCGAGTGCGTTTCTCGCCGATGGTGTCGTGGTGATGGACGCCCCCGGGGCCAATGGTGACGACCACATCACCTGGTCGATGATCGCCGCAGCAGACGCCGTGCTGTATGTCGCGGACGCGGGCGCCGAACTCACGCAGAAACAGATCACCCGTTTGCAGCGCATCCAGCAGGTCTGCCCGACTGTGATCTGCGTGCTCAACAAGATCGACCTGTATCCGCAGTGGGCGCAGGTGCAGCAACGCAACCGAGACCTGCTCGACACGGCAGGGCTCGGCTTCGCGGTCGCGCCGGTTTCCGCGCAGCTGCACCGCGAGGCGGGCGACTACCAGCGCGGCATCGAGTCCGGTGTGCCGCAGCTCATCGATCACCTGCGCGACTATGTGGTGGCAAGGGCCGACACCGTCGCGCTCGACGCCGCCGTGCAGGACATCCGACTCGTCACCGACCATCTGGCCATGACGCTGCGGACCGAGGCGGAAACGCTGCGTGATCCGCGCAAGCGCGCCGAGATCACCGAGCGACTGGTCATCGCCCGCGATCAGGCCGACCAGCTGCGGCAGCGTTCCGCGAACTGGCAGGTCACCCTGGTCGACGGCAGCACCGAACTGATGGCCGATATCGAACACGACCTCCGCCACCGGCTACGCAGCCTGGTCCGCGACGCCGAGGTCGAGATCGCCGAAACCGATCCGGCTCGCCGGTGGAAAGAATTCGGCTCCGATCTGGACGCGCGCATCTGCGAGGCCGTCGAAGAGAACTTCGTGATGTCGCACTATCGAGCATTGGAGCTCTCCGAGCAGGTCGCCGCGCGATTCCCGGCCGATAACCGAGCGCCGTCGTTGCCGGATCTGCGGCTGACCAATCCCGGAGAAGTCCTCGAGCCGGTCGCACCGCTGGAACAACTGGTGAGCGCGAAGGCCGGTGTGCTCACCCAATTGTTGACCGCCATGCGCGGTTCCTACGGTGGCCTGCTGATGGTCGGCCTGCTCACCAGCCTGCTGAAAATGCCACTGGTGAACTGGTATTCGGCCGCCGCTGCGGTATTGCTCGGCGCCAACGCGCTGTGGGACGATCGCAAATCGCGCAAGCAGCGCCGCCAGGCCGAGGCGAAGGTCGCGGTCGCGAGGCTGATGGACGATGTTGTCTTCCAGGTCGGCAAGGAATCGCGAAACCGTTTGCGCGCCATGCAGCGCACGCTGCGCGACCACTTCACCGACATCGCCACCGATGTGCTGCGCGCGGCCGACGACGCGCTGCGTACCGCGGAGGAGGCGTCCGGGAAGTACGGCGACCGCAGGGAACAGCGAATCGCCGACCTCGACCTCCAACTCGGCAAGTTGCGCGGATTGCGTTCGATCGCAGACGATCTCGCCCCGGTCTAGCGAAAGTCCTACTCAGCAAGGATGACTGGCGGGGGTGTGGGCAGGCTGGAAGGCGCCGGTGTGGCGCGACCCCTCGGCGCGGATCACATGCGTGACCGCGTTGATCAGTGCCAGATGAGTGAACGCCTGCGGGAAGTTGCCCAGGTGGCGGCCGCTGCGCGAATCGATCTCCTCGGCGTAGAGCCGCAGCGGGCTCGCGTATCCGAGCAGCCGCTCGCACAGGTGTCTGGCCCGCTGCAATTCGCCGATCTCCACCAGCGCCGACACCAGCCAGAACGAGCAGATGGTGAAGGTGCCTTCCTCACCGGGAAGTCCGTCGTCGGTGGTTTCGGTGCGGTACCGCAGCACAAGGCCGTTCTCGGTGAGGCGGTCGGCGATCGAGAGCACCGTGGCACGCACCCGATGGTCGGTGGGCGGCAGAAAGCGCGTCAGTACCACCAGTAGCAGGGAGGCGTCCAGGGTGTCGCCGCCGTAGGTCTGGGTGAACACCCCATTCGTGGTCACGCCGTTGGCGAGCACGTCGGCCTTGATTTCCTCGGCGATGGTGTACCACTCGGTGGCGTGTTCGAACTGGCCGTGCAGCTCGGCCAGTTTCGCGCCGCGGTCCAGGGCCACCCAGCACATCACCTTCGACGAGGTGAAATGCTGCGGCTCGCCGCGTACTTCCCAGATGCCGCGGTCGGGCTCGCGCCAATGCGCGATGGCCGCGCGCACCTGGCGTTCCAGCAGCGGCCACAGCGTCTCCGGAACCTGCTGGCGTGACTTCACGTGCAGGTACACCGCATCGAGCATGGTGCCCCAGATGTCGTGCTGGTCCTGGTTGTACGCGCCGTTGCCGATGCGGACCGGACGGGCGCCGTCGTAGCCGGACAGGCCGTCGAGGGTGGATTCGACGATCTCCCGTTCACCGCCGATGCCGTAAAGCACTTGCAGCGGAACAGGTTCGCCGTCGTCGCCGGTGGTCGCATCGTTGAGGAAGGCGAAGAAGTCGTCGGCTTCGCGGTCGAGTCCGAGGGTGTAGAGGCCCCACAGCGCGAAGCTGGAGTCGCGCACCCAGCTGTACCGATAGTCCCAGTTGCGTTGGCCGCCAGGCGTTTCGGGCAGGGAGGTGGTGGCGGCGGCCATCAGCGCGCCGGTCGGTGCGTAGGTGAGCCCCTTCAACGTGAGCGCGCTGCGTTGCAGGTAGTTGCGCCACGGATGGTCGGGGAAGTTGCCCAGTGTGATCCACTGCCGCCACGATTCGGTGGTCGCCCACATTTTCTGGGCCGCCTCCTCGAAGGTGCGCGGCGCGGGCAGCTCTGACCAGGTCAGCGCGACGAAGACTTCGTCGCCCTCTTTCATCCTGGTCCTGGCGCGCGCCTCACGTCCCTCGAGGCCGAGCCGCAGATCGGTGGTCAACACCAGCGAAGGGCCTGCGCTCGGGTCACCGGTGCGTACCGCGGTGGCCTCCTCGTAGACCTTGCCGGTGTACTGCCAACTCGCCGTCGCCCGGTGGTAGTCGAAGGCCGGTTCGCAGCTCATCTCGAGTTCAACCGTGCCGTTCACACACTTCACCGTCCGCAACAGAATGTGCTCGGCATCCCAGTCCATCGGGGTGCGGCGATGGGTCTTGCTGCGCTGATCGTTGTTGTGCCACGGCCCGAGCACCAGCGCGTCACGCACGATAATCCAGCCGGTCTCGCTCTGCCAGGTGGTTTCCAGGATCATCCCGCCCGGCAGATACCTGCGCGCGGCGGGCACATTGACGCCATACGGCCCGATCCTGAAGTGACCGGCGCTGCGATCGAGCATCGCGCCGAAGATGCTCGGCGAATCCGGGCGTGGCACGCACATCCACTCGACCGCCCCGTTACTGGCGATCAAGCAGGTGCTCTCGCAGTCCGAAAGGAACGCGTAGTCGTCGATCGGCGGAAAGGTGGCGTGATGTTGTGACACCGTCATCGGACTGAGCATCGGCAGGCCGTCGGGCTCCGGGACGGTCAGATCATCGTAAGACGCCATACCTCATCTTCGTTCCAGCACGGCCGGACGTCCACCGGTCGCGCTGTCTGCGACGTCCCGCGCTCGTTTACGGCTCGGTTGTCCGGCATGAGTAGGCTGTGGCTGTGCATGCGATCGGTGGTTGGTGGGACGGCTTCGAGCTATGGGTGGCGGGCCTACCGTTCATCCCACAGTTCCTCGTTGTCCTGGTCGGCATGGTCCCGATCAGCTTCGCCATCGCCTACGGCCTCGACCGCGTGCTGCGCGTCGCACTGCACGTCCTCGGCCGTGATCGCGCCGTAGCCCCGATCGCGATCGAAGAACCGATCACCGCCGCGCGCGAAGTACGCGAGCCCGTACAGAGCGGTGCGCGCTGATGCCCCGCTCCCGCGTCCAACTCGCCCTCGTCGCCCTCCTCGTCCTGGTCGTCGTCGCCTGGCTGTTCACCCGCTGACCATTTATTTGGTAGGTGGTGGGTCGTCTCGGTCGCCGGTGCGCCAGTCGTTGAATCGTTTGCCGATCTTCGAGACGGTTTCGCCGACTTCGTGGCCGACCGTATTCACCGCGGAACCTACGTCCTTGCCGAGGTTGCGGACGGTGCGAATGAGCGGGTCCTCGGATTGGTCGAAGTTCTGCCGGTAGGTGCGGGCGGCTTCCTTCATTTCGTCGCTGATTCTGGTGTTCTTGTCGTGTTCGCGGCGGGGGTATTCGCCCGCCAGGACGCGGTCGTAGTCGCCGGATTGGATCCAGCGGCGCAGTTCGGCGGCGCGCAGTACTGAGAACGGGTGGCTCTGCAACTCCAGGTTGAGCAGTTTCAGCACGCCGTCACGCAGGTCGCCGGAGCGTTCGTAATCGTCGGCCTGGGCAAGGAACGCACCGTGGTTCATTTCCTTGATCCAGGTGCCGCCCGCGGTCTTCATGTGTACTCGCACAGAAGCTTCGACATCCTGGCCGCACAGCAGCCCGGCCCTGTCGCCGGAGAGCTCGGATTTGCGACTCCACTCCATCAGCGCGGCCACAATGGCACGTAATGCCCAGCCGCCCACCGGCATCCAGCCGATGCTCGCGGTCAGGCGCAGTAGGTGCATGAGCATGGTGCGGTATACCGCGTGGCCCGACAGTGCGTGGCCGAGTTCGTGGCCGACGATGAAGCGCAGCTCTTCGGTGTCCATCAGGTCGATGAGTCCGGTGGTCAGCACGATGAACGGGGTGTCCATGCCTATGGTGAACGCGTTGACGTGCGGGCTCTGTAAGACGAACATCTCGGGCGTTGTGCGGGCGTCGAGGATCTCGACGCAGTCCTCGCGCAATTGGTGCAGTGAACGGAACTGGCGCTCATCGACCCGGACGGCGGTCGCCAGGTAAAGCAACCGGTGCTGGCGTTCCTGTAGCAACCCCGACAGCGTGCGCAGCACCACATCGAATCCGGACAGCGACCGCAATGTCACCAGGGCGGTGCGGTCGGCCGGGTGCTCCCAAGCTCGGGTACTGATGCCTGGTAGCCGGGTGCGGACCCGATCCGGGCTGGTAGTCATGGGATGAAACCCCCGTCTTCCTGCATTCGAACTAGTAACTTTGCTCTGCTACAGTCTGCCCGTGTCTTCGAGTGCCGTCCCGCTGGTCCGCCATGAATTGGCGTTGATCGCTGTCGGTAACCTCGACGTCGCCGACATTCACTGTCGTTGATCGGCAACAGGACACCTCTGCACGTCGTTTCCTCATAGACTGGCACGCACCTTTCGTGGATGTGTCCGAATCCCGGCGGCCGTTCAGGCCGATGTCGCGCCACTGCCGCAGCTCTCGCGGCAGGTCTACCGATCAGCATCATCTCCTCCGTCATCGATCGCCGTGCCGGCAGTGACGGTTCGCAGGAAAGGCCCACCCCTGATGTCTCGCAAATCTTGGCTCTCGCCGCGCCGACGCTATGCCGCCGCCGCGCTCACCGCGATCGCGGCGGTTGCGCTCACCGCTTGCGGCGGTGGAGCCAGCGACACGGTCGGGGGTAGCGGCTCCGACGGTAGCGGCGGCACCCTCAATCTGTTCGCCTACGCCGTGCCCAAGCCAGGCTTCGACAAGGTGGTCCCGGAGTTCAACAAGACCGAGCAGGGCAAGAACATCCAGGTCAACGGGTCCTATGGTGCCTCGGGCGATCAGTCGCGCAAGGTCAAGGACGGCGCGGAGGCCGATATCGTGAACTTCTCGGTGGAGCCCGACATCACCCGCCTCGTCGACGCGGGCCTTGTCGACGCGAGCTGGAATGCCGACGCCACCAAGGGAATTCCCTTCGGTTCGGTGGTCGCGATCGTGGTACGCAAGGGCAATCCCAAGGGCATCAAGGACTGGGACGACCTGCTGAAGCCTGGCGTCGAGGTGGTCACCCCGAATCCGTTCAGCTCCGGCTCGGCCAAGTGGAACCTGCTCGCCCCGTACGCGGCCAAGAGCGATGGCGGCAAGAACCCGCAGGCGGGCCTGGACTACCTGGGCCAGCTCATCTCCAAGGAGCACGTGAAAGTGCAGCCGAAGTCCGGTCGCGAGGCCACCGAGACCTTCCTGCAGGGCACCGGTGACGTGCTGCTGAGCTACGAGAACGAGGCCATCTTCTCCGAGCGCAATGGCGACCCGATCGAGCACACCGTCCCGCCGACCACCTTCAAGATCGAGAACCCGGTCGCGGTGCTGAAGAACAGCAAGAACCTGGAGAAGGCCGCCGCCTTCCGCGACTTCCTGTACACCACCGAGGGCCAGAAGGCGTGGGCCTCGGCCGGTTTCCGCCCTGTCGATCCCAAGATCGCCGCCGACTACGCCAAGGACTTCCCGACCCCGCAGAAGCTGTGGACCATCGCCGACCTCGGCGGCTGGAAGACCGTGGACAAGGAACTGTTCACCGCGAACACCGGCTCCGTCGCGGTGATCTACGACAAGGCCACCAAGTAGCCAGGTGACCTGAGCCACACGGGATACTCGAAACTGTGACAAAAAGCAGCAACACCGGAACCGGGCCAGCGCCCGGTTCCGGCGTTTCCGAAGAGGCGGGCACAAAAGTGCCTGCCGCGGCGCCTGCGCGCTTCAACTGGTCGTGGCTGCGGGTCACCGGTTCGGTCGGTCCGCTCGGCATCGCCACCGCCGTGCTGTGGCTCAGCATCATCGTGCTGCTGCCGCTTGCCGCGCTCACCGTCACGTCCTTCGACGACGGCTGGTCCGGCTTCTGGGACGCGATCACCGCACCCGCGGCCCTCGACTCGCTGCGCATCACCGTCCTGGTGTCGGTGGTGGTCGCGGTGATCAATGTTGCGATGGGCACGTTGATCGCGTGGGTGCTCGTGCGCGACGACTTTCCGGGCAAGGGCATCGTCAACGCGCTCATCGACCTGCCGTTCGCGCTGCCGACCATCGTGGCGAGCATCGTGCTGCTGTCGCTCTACGGGCCGCAGAGTCCGGTCGATATCCACCTCAATGCCACTCAGCCCGGCCTGATCGTGGCGCTGGCGTTCGTCACGCTGCCGTTCGTGGTTCGCTCGGTCCAGCCGGTGCTCATCGAGGCCGACCGCGAGGTCGAGCAAGCCGCGCTGTCCCTCGGCGCAGACAACTGGACCACCTTCCGACGGGTCGTGCTGCCTACCCTCGCGCCCGCCATAATCAGCGGTGGCGGCCTCGCCTTCGCCCGAGCCATCGGCGAATACGGTTCGGTGGTGTTGATCGGCGGCGCGATTCCGCGCAAGACCGAAATGGCCTCGCAGTACATCCAGAAGCAGATCGAGATCGACCGGCCGGTGAACGCTGCGGCGGTGTCGGTCGCGCTGCTGCTCATCTCGTTCGCGACGCTGTTCGTGCTGCGGCTGCTTGCCGAACGCAGTGCGCGCAAGGAACAGGCCGCTCGATGAAACTTTCCCCGCTGACCCGCATTTCACTGCGGACCATCGCATTGGGCTATCTGCTGATCCTGCTGGTGCTGCCGCTGATCATCATCCTGTGGCGCACCTTCGAAAAGGGCATCGGCACGTTCATCGACTCGATCACCACGCCCGCCGCGATCTCGGCCTTCCAGCTGTCGATCATCATCGTGGCGATCGTGGTGCCGGTGAACGTCGTCTTCGGCATCGTCACCGCCCTCGCGCTGGTACGCGGCAAATTTCCCGGCCGCACCCTGGTGCAGGGCATTGTCGATCTGCCCTTCGCCGTCTCGCCGGTGGTCGTCGGCGTCGCACTGATCCTGCTGTGGGGCGCCAACGGATGGTTCGGCGGGTTGGAAGACGCGGGCTTGAAGGTGATCTTCAACCTGCCAGGCATGGTGATCGCCACCATCTTCGTCACGCTGCCGTTCGTGGTGCGTGAGGTCGAACCGGTGCTTCATGAGATCGGTGACGATCAGGAGCAGGCCGCGGCCACCCTCGGCGCGTCCCGGTGGCAGACGTTCTGGCGCATCACGCTGCCCGCGATCCGCTGGGGCCTGACATACGGCGTTGTGCTCACCGTCGCCCGCGCGCTCGGCGAATTCGGTGCCGTGATCATGGTGTCCTCCGCGCTGCCCGGCAAGTCGCAGACACTGACCCTGCTCGTGCACGGCCGATACATCAACGACCACAACACCTTCGGCGCATATGCCGCCGCCACCCTGCTGATGGGCATCGCGCTCGTCGTCCTGCTGCTGATGACCCTCCTCGAACGTAAGCGGGGCACCAAGTGATCACCCTTGCCGGAGGCCACCCATGATTACCGTGACCAACGCGAAGAAGAACTACGGTTCGTTCGCTGCCCTCGACGATGTCACCATCGATATCCCCTCCGGCGAGCTGACCGCACTGCTCGGGCCGTCCGGTTCGGGCAAGTCCACGCTGCTTCGCTCCATCGCGGGCCTGGAATCGCTCGACTCCGGAATCGTCGTCATCGCTGGACGCGACGTCACCAGGGTCGCGCCGCAGAAGCGCGATATCGGGTTCGTTTTCCAGCACTACGCCGCGTTCAAGCACATGACGGTGCGCGACAACGTGGCGTTCGGGCTGAAAATCCGCAAACGCCCCAAGAACGAGATCGCCAGCCGGGTCGACGAGCTGCTCGGCATCGTCGGCCTCGACGGCTTCCAGCACCGCTACCCCGCACAGCTGTCGGGCGGTCAGCGCCAGCGCATGGCACTGGCTCGCGCGCTGGCCGTCGACCCGCAGGTGCTGCTGCTCGACGAGCCGTTCGGTGCGCTGGACGCGAAGGTCCGCGCGGACCTCCGCACCTGGTTGCGCCGGTTGCACGAGGAGGTTCACGTGACCACCGTGCTCGTCACCCACGATCAGGAGGAGGCGCTCGATGTGGCCGACCGGATCGCGGTGATGAACAAGGGCCGCATCGAGCAGGTCGGCAGCCCCGAAGACGTCTACGACCGTCCCGCCAACGAATTCGTTATGTCGTTCCTCGGCGCGGTGGCCAGGCTCAACGGACATCTGGTTCGCCCGCATGACATTCGTGTCGGTCGTGACTCGAGCATGGCACTTGCCGCGCACGAGGGCACCGCGCAATCAGCGGGCGTCACCCGCGCGACCGTCGAACGTGTTGTGCATCTCGGCTTCGAGGTGCGTGTCGAGCTGCGAAACGCCGCCACCGGCGATCTGTTCGCTGCCCAGGTGACCCGCGGCGATGCCGAGGCGCTGCACCTCAACGAGGGGGAGACAGTGTTCGCCCGTGCCACTCGCATCCCGGAATTGCCTGTGGTGTAGGGAGATTCAGCCGGAATTGGTAGCTGAATCGATGCTGTGTCGTTGCCGGAACTGTGCTGCTGCCCGGGTCGCCGCATGCGGGAACGTGGAGCTGTGCCCAACTGGACGGTCTGCTAGGGGCTGGCTACCTGCGGACAGGCATTCTCGAATTTCGCCGCGCCGTAAGGAAATCCGGCTATAGGCAGACCGTTCGGCGCCGCGTGCCAGGTTAACGGCGATCGATCCTTCCGTCATGCGACCGGTATCAGTGCAGGCGGCACCCGGACAATTGTGTGTCCGGTGGTTGGCAGGCGGATCGCCGAGTGGTTGCGTTGATGGGGTTCGAAGCAAATCGGCTCGGCGATCAGGTGGGATTGCGATGGCGGTTGGTCTCGGTTTGAGCGTCGGCACGGTGAACACGGTTTCCGCTCTGGCGGAGGAAGGTTCGGCCAAGGCTCCACCGGGGCGACGCTCCGCCGCCGAGCGCTCGCCGGCCATTACCCGTCGCACCACCCTCACCTTCGACAGCACCGGAATGGCGCGGGTCGGCATAATTCCGCGGCACGGTCGCGCCATCACCGAATTCGCCGATCTCACGCAGCGCACCTCCATCCAGGCCAGGGTCGGCCATCGCGCACTGTCGCCTTCCGACCTGGTTGCGATAGTCGCCGAGTGCCTGATCACCGAGGCGCGGCGCGATCGGCGTGCGGTCGACGCGGGAATCGCGCTGACGCACCCGGCGGGCTACGCCATCGATCAGGTGGCCGATCTGCGGGCGTCACTCGACGCCGTCGGTCTCGGGGACGTGGCGCTCGTCGCCGAACCGGTCGCCGCGGCGACCTGGCTGGAAGCCGAACGTGGCCCGATGATGCCCGGGCTTGCGCTGATCTACGACCTAGGCGGTTCCACCCTCGATGTCACGCTGGTCCGCGTCGGCGCGGGCTGTCCGAACAATCCGATCGTCGGTGTGCCGCTGCGCTCGCCGAAGTTCGGCGGCCGAGCCTTCGGCGCGCTGGTCGCCGAGCGGGCCGGGCGCGGCCAGGCCATGGCCTCGTTGTCGGGTGGCGTCACCGGCGCCACCGCCGACGAATTGCGCACCGAGCATGTGCGCCGCTCGCTGGAACTGGTGTACCGCTGTCTCGGCATGGCCGATGTCACGATGGCCGATGTGGATTGTGTCCTGGTCGTCGGCGGCGCCGCGCGGCCGGTCGAGGTCTCCCAGGTGCTCGCCGCCCAGTTGGCGCGCCCGGTGATCACGGCGCCGGATCCCGAGCGCACGATCGCCGACGGAGCCGCGATCATGGCGCGCAGGTCGGCCGCGGCTGTCGAGGAAGCGGCGGGCGGTCAGCACGGACGTAAGCATCGTGGGGCGCACCGCAGGGCGACGACAAAGGCCTTGTTGTTGTCGCGGCGGACCCGGCGCAGGTTGACGAAGGTCGCCATCGCGGCGGGGATGTCCGCGGTCGCGGTCGCGCTCGCGCTCGTCTTGCCCGCGGATTCGGTGGTCGCCGGGTTATCGCAGCTCGGGGTGCGATAACGCGGGGGGACAGTGGCATCGGCGGCGGGTGTCCGGCTCGCCGCGGGGTACACCGAGTATGTGCCGGGTTGACTGCGCCCTCCGTTGGTGTAACCATGGGAAACATATAAATGGTCCCATCAGGAGAGGCAGTGACGACGATGTCTGCAGCCGTGACGCCCGCAGTCGATCCCGATCTGGAGAAGGCGCAGGAATACGCAGCGAAGTTACTGCTGCTCTCCGAAGGTTCGGTCAATAAGCATTTCGACCCGTTCGAGGACATCGACTGGGACAACCCCGACTATGCGGCCGACGTCGGTGAAGAGCGGTGGATTCTCCCGGTCTCCGGCGACACCGTCGCGCGTCATCCGTGGTATCTCGCGCTCTCCGACGCGGAGAAGATCGCGATCGGCAAGTACCGCCAGGCGAATATAGCCAAGGTCGGTCTACAGTTCGAGTCGATCCTCATCAGCGGCATGGCGACACACAACTTCAGTCTGCCCAACGGTTCGCCCGAATTCCGCTACTGCTCCCACGAAATGATCGAGGAGCACAACCACACCCTGATGTTCCAGGAGATGGTCAACCGGATCGGCATCGACGTGCCCGGCATGGGCCCGCTGGTCCGGAAGTTCAGGTACGTCGGCGCTCCGGTGGCCGCGCTGTTCCCGAACCTCTTCTTCATGGCGGTGCTGGCGGGCGAAGAGCCGATCGACCACATCCAGAAGGCGATCCTGCGCTCCGGCGAAGAGGTGCACCCGATCATGCTCGGTGTGATGGCTATTCACGTCGCCGAGGAAGCACGCCACATCTCCTTCGCGCACGAGTTCCTGAAGAAGCATGTGCCCGATGCGAATCCGGCCGCCAAGCTGGTACTTTCGGTCGCGATGCCGATCGTCATGTGGATACTCGGTCGTTCGATCGCGACGCCGCCCAAGGCGTTCTTCAAGGAGTTCGACATCCCGGAGTCGGTCCGCAAGGACCTGTTCTACGGCTCCAAGGAAGCCAAGCAGGTCTTCAGCGACTACTTCGCTGACGTGCGCACCCTGGCGAAGGACATCGGCCTGATGAATCCGATCTCCAAGGCGGTCTGGAAGCTGCTGAAGATCGACGGCCACACCACCCGCTACCGTTCGGAGCCGCTGCGCGCGGTCAAGGCCGGCTGAGGTGCCCTACGTCGTCACCCAATCCTGTTGCAGCGACGCGTCCTGCGTGTACGCCTGCCCGGTCAACTGCATCCACCCCACGCCCGATGAACCGGACTTCCTGACAGCGGACATGCTGTACGTGGACCCGAAGGCGTGCGTGGACTGCGGTGCGTGTGCCAGCGCGTGCCCCGTCGACGCCATCACCTCCTCGAAGAAGCTGACCGATGAGCAGATCCCGTTCATCGAGATCAACGCCGACTTCTACCGGCAGGCGCGCCCGCGTCCGCTGCTCGCGAAGCCGGTACCCGCGGCCGAGATCCATACCGAACGGCAGCCACTGCGGGTGGCGATCGTCGGGTCGGGGCCCTCGGCGATGTACGCGGCCGACGAGCTATTGACCCAGGCGCGTGTGTCGGTGACCGTCTTCGAACGCCTGCCGGTGCCCTATGGGCTCGCACGGCACGGCGTCGCGCCGGACCACGACAAGACCAGGCAGGTCAGCGAGCTCTTCGACGTTGTATCGGCGCAGCCGGGTTTCGGGTCGTACCTGAATGTCGAAGTGGGCAAGCATATTTCGCATGACGAGCTGCTCGGGCACTTCCACGCGGTGATCTACGCGGTCGGCGCGTCCTCGGACCGCAAGCTCGGCATTCCCGGCGAGGGCTTGGCGGGCAATGTCTCCGCCACCGACTTCGTCGCATGGTACAACGGGCATCCCGATCACGCGGGCGACACCTTCGACCTGTCGAAGCGGCGGGTCGTCATCGTCGGCAATGGCAATGTGGCGCTCGATGTCGCACGCATCCTGACCAGTGATCCGGAGTCATTGGCCGGCACGGATATCGCGCCATACGCGTTGCGAGCGTTGCGGCACAGCAAGGTCGAGGAGGTCGTCATCCTCGGCCGGCGTGGCCCTGCCGAATCCGCCTTCACCGTCCCGGAATTCGTCGGTCTGCTCGGTGCCGACGTCGATATCACGATCGAGGGCGAGCTGCCCGAACCGGTCGAGGGCCTGCCCTACCAGGTCGAGCAGAAGCTGAGGCTGCTGCGCGACGTAGCGACTGCTCGCAGGTCGCTCGAAAGGGTCAGCACAGCGACTGCTCGCAGGTCGCTCGAAAGGGCCAGCGCCGCCCGCAAGCGGATCGTCTTCCGTTACCTGGCCGCCCCGACCGAGATTCTCGGTACCGAAGAGGTATCCGGTATCGAGGTCGCTCGCAACGAACTCGTCACCGACCCGGACGGCCGGACCCGTGCCGTCGCGACGGGAGAGACCGAGCGGCTCGACGCCGGATTGGTGCTCACCTCGGTGGGCTACCGCGGTGTTGCGCTGCCGGGCCTGCCATTCGACGATCAGGCCGCGGTGATCCCGAATCTGAACGGTCGCGTCCTGCGAGAGTCCGGCGGTTCGGTGCTGCCGGGCTCCTACGTCACCGGCTGGATCAAGCGCGGCCCCACCGGCTTCATCGGTACCAACAAGTCCTGTGCGCAGGAGACGGTGCAGCAACTCGCCGACGACTTCAATGCCGGTCGCCTGCCCGATCCTCGTAGCAGTGCAAAAGAATTCGACCGCCTGGTGCGAAACCGCCAGCCTGCGGCCCGTGCGACGGGTGCGGCAATGCGACCCGGACCGATCCGCCGCCTGCTGGCTCGCGCCTGATCGAGGGTCGACGACCGAACACAACCCGCCCGGTGAGGCGGTAGGGTCCGAGGGCAGTCGTCGGCACCTCGGCTTCGGTCACGCGATGAGGGCGTGCTCGAAGCCGAGGTGCCGCGCCTATCTATGCAGCGGCCCTTACTGAGCCGTGAACCCACCGTCGATGGCGAGTGCGGCGCCGGTGATGAAGCTTGCCTCATCACTGAGCAGGTATGCGCAGAACGACGCGATCTCCTCGGGCGTGCTGATCCTGCCGAGGGGATGCAGCGCGGCGATGGCCGCTTCGCCTTCCGGCGTCGCACCCATGGAGTTGCGGAACGCGGGCGTGTCGATCGCACCGGAGGCGATCGCATTCACTCGCACACCCTGGGCCGCCGCCTCCAGCGCCACCGCGCGGGTCAGCCCGACCACGCCGTGCTTGGCCGCCACGTACGGTGCGACCTGACCCATGCCCACCACCCCGAGGTTCGACGCGTTGTTCAGGATCGCGCCGCCGCCGGATGCGGCCAGCGCGGGAACCTGGTGGCGCAGACCGTAGAACACGCTGCTCAGGTTGAGCTCGATATCGGCGCGCCAGCCCGACTCATCGATGTCGGAGATCGGACCGAAGGTGTTGAGCGCGCCCGCGTTGTTGAAGGCTGCATCCAAGCGCCCGAACTCGGCCACTGCGGCCGAGGTCAGCCGGGACACGTCCTCCTCGACGGTGACATCGGTCGGTACGAACAGCGCCCTGCCGCCCGCCGCACGGATCTCGTCGGCGACCTGTTCGCCCGCGTCCTTGCCACGTGCTCCGAGCACCACCGCGGCACCTTCGGCGGCGACACGCAGCGCGACCGCCTTGCCGACACCCGAGCTCGCGCCGGTGATCAGCACGACCTTTTCCGCGAACCGTGTAGACATAGTCTTCAATTCCCTTCTAGTCCTTGCATTTTCCACTTCGGACGAAGTCGTCGGCCGGAACTTCCTCCGGCCGTGCACCTCATCGCTGTACTCAGTCAAGCCGAGGCGCCGTAGCATCACTGGCGGAAAACGGCCGTCACATTTGACGTGTCATATTTGAATGAATGGCACGCGCGTGCCATGAAATGCATAGCACTGGCAACGATTTGGTTACCGACCGGTCGGTGTGCGTTGTCCGAGTTTGCGCGGTGGCTGTGAATCGGTGGTTCTAATGCGTTTCGATGGCGCGGTCAGATCGCTGTGGAGTAGCGGAATCTGTCTTACCGCAGTCGAATCGCCGCGTCCAGGGGGCTGAATCGCGCTCGTGTAACCGCTGTGACCTGGCAAAATCTTGAATTGCCAATGGAAACAAAATTTTTCATATCAATTAGGCATCCGTACTGGCCGGTAGGCAGCTAACCTGTGGGAGCTGTTTGGAAGACGACCGCGGCCACATGGATCTCCTATGTGATGGACGTGGTCACGGTGCGTTGACGGGATAGCGAATGACTACAAGCGTGGGCTTCAGCATCGGTTCAGTGAACTCCGTATCGGCCTCGGTGAGCGTGGAACGCTCTCGGCCGTCGGTGCGCACTCGACGTTCGGCGGTGACGTTCGACAGCGCGGGCGGCATCCGAATTGGCGGGATTCCCCAATTCAGCATGGCGGTAAGCGATTTCGCGGATCTGGCGCGAGATCCGGAGCCGGTGATCGTCGGCGGTCAGCTCTGGTCGTCCGCCAATCTGGTTGCCGCGGTGGTGAACGGCCTGATCGAGGCGGTCGAGCCGATCGCGGGTGCGGTAACGACCTATCCGGCAGTGTATTCCGGCAAACAGGTCTCGTTGCTGCGCCAAGCGATGGACCTTGCCGGAGCGAGGGACGTTGCGCTCGTACCCGAGCCGGTGGCGGCGGCGGAGTGGCTCGAGCGGGAGCACGGCCCGTTGCAGCCGGGCTTCGTGCTGGTCTACGACCTCGGTGGCACCTGTCTCGATGTCACGGTTGTCCGGGTCGGGCCGGACTGGGGAGACCACCCGATGGTCGGAAATCCCATGCGCTCCTACGACTTCGGTGGTCGCCCGCTCGGGTCGATGATCGCGCGCTACGCGCATGGCGTCGCTCCCGGCCGGTCCGGATCGCTCTCGATGACGTCGATCGTCGACATCGACGGGTTACGCACCGAACACATCCGGGACTCTTTCGACGTGGTGCGGGCATGTGTGCGCTCGACCGGTCTCACCCTCTCCGATATCGAACGTGTCCTGCTGGTCGGCGGCGCCGCTCGGCCGGCGGAGGTCGCACGGACACTCGCCGAACTCGGCCGCCCCGTGGTGGTGTCGGCCGACCCCGGTCAAATCGTCGCCACCGGCGCCGCCCACTACGCCGCGCGCACTATGGTCCCCGCCGTCACAGGCAAGCATTTCGTACCGCATCCGACGGTGTTCTCCAGCGCCGCGGTCGCTTCCGCGATCGCAGTGTCGGCGGTGACGGTGTTCGGTGGGCCGATCGATGGCGGACTATCGCCGGTGCTCGACCGATTGCCCGGCATCAATATCCCGGCCGACGCCCTCCTGTACGAACCCAGCGGTGCCGCCGAACTCGACAACCTCTGGAGAGCGGGGGGAGCGGCATTCCAGTCCGTCGCCTACAGCCGTCCCGTATCCGGCCGCGTCATCGAGCCCGCCTCCCGGTCGACTCGATTCGGCCCGACCATTGCCGAATCCGGCTCGCGCTCCCGGTTCCACCAGGAGCCGCGATCCTGCTGCGACACAGCGCAATCCAGATTCGGCACCTATGCCAACCCGGCGCAATTTCTCAACCCGCTGCCCTTCGGCGCCGCATCCGCACTGAACCTCCCTCGGACATACCCTGTTATCCCCCGCATCAGCTTTCCTCCCAACTTTCCCGGCAAGACCCCTGCCCCGGCCCCCGGTACTCCGGCCCCTGGTACTTCGGCCCCTGGTACTTCGGCCCCTGGTACTTCGGCCCCTGGTACTTCGGCCCCCGGTACTCCGGCGGCCCCCGGCACGGGAACCCCGGCCAGCGGAGCTACCGACACCCCATCCCGGGGCGGTACCACCGATACTCCCACTTCCGGTGGTGCATCGGGTGAAACATCCTCCGGCGGTGCGGCTTCCGGCGGCAGCCCCGCCGGTGCGACGCCGGGCGGTGCGACCTCGGACGGCGGGACGTCAGGCGGCGCTTCCCACGGTGGAACCTCGTCCGGCGGCTCCGGCGGCTCCGGTGGTTCGGGTGGTTCGGGTGGTTCGGGTGGTTCGGGTGGTTCGGGTGGTGTGTTCTCTGGCGGCACGTCCGGCGGTTCGGTTGGCGCGTCGACTGGTGACATGTCCGGTGGTTCGGGTGGTGCGTTGTCAGGTGGTGCGTCCGGCGGTTCGGGTGGTGCGTTGTCAGGTGGTGCGTCCGGCGGTTCGGGTGGTGTGTCGACTGGTGACATGTCCGGCGGTTCGGGTGGTGCGTTGTCGGGCGGCTCCGGTGGTGCATCCTCTGGTGGCGCAAGCTCAGGTGGTGCTTCAGCAGGCACGTCACCTGGTGGAATGTCTTCTGGCGGAGCTGCGTTGGGCGGTGCGTCGTCCGGCGGAGCCGCCGCGGGAGGCGCCTTCGGCGGAGGGGCTTCCTCGTCCGGTGCGTCCTCACCCGGAGCTTCGGGCGGGTTCTCCTCGGGTGGCGCCTCCTCCGGCCACTCCGGTGCGGCTGGTGGCTCCGGAGGTTTCGGCGGCGGTGCCCGCGGCCGTTGAGCAGCCCACCACCGGAGCTCGGCACGAACAGCCCGGCTGCGCGTGGAAGTCGGGTGATCGACGATCGGAAGACGGACAACATCGCGCCGTTGCACAATGAGCGGGTGGTTGTAGTCGGGGGACCCCAGCTGATCGCGCTGGATGTGGACGGCACGTTGTTGCGGACGGGATCGCCGGTCACCGAGCGGGTGGCCGATGCGGTGCGGGCAGCCGTCGTGGCGGGCGCGCATGTGGTGGTGACGACCGGGCGGACATTGTTGACAACGCGTCCCGTGCTGGAGCAGATCGGCCTGACCGAAGGGCACGCGCTGTGCTCCAACGGTGCGGTCCACATCGATGTTGCGAGGGGAGAGCCCGTTGCCATCCAAGCGTTCGACCCCGCGCCCGCAGTCGCCGCGTTGCGCGGGCTGTTCCCGGACATGATCTTCGCCGTGGAGAAGGTCGGCATCGGCACCTGGGCGACCGGCATCAGCCCAGGCGAGTTCTCCATCGGTGAATACCTGCTCGTCGACGACGGCGAATTGAGCAGTGAGCCGACACCGCGCCTGAACGGCTGGTGGCCGGAGGGCTCCCTGGAGGAAATGCTGCATCTGCTCAGCTCGCTTCGGGTGCCCGGTGCGAGCTGGGTGCACGGCGAATTCGGTCCGTGGCTTACGGTCTCGCGCCGAGGTGTCTCGAAAGGCTGGGCACTGGAACGCCTGCGCACCGCGCTCGGCATCCCCCTCGAAGCCACCCTCGCCATCGGCGACGGCTACAACGATCGCGAAATGCTGCGCTGGGCCGGACATTCCGTGGCGATGGCGAACGCACCCGAAGAGGTTCGACAACTCGCCGATGAAATCGCCGACGACGTCATAGAAGACGGTGTAGCCCGGATCCTCGAAAGATGGTTCCGGGCCTGACATTCGGCGTGTACCTACCGTTTCCGCACCGTTACGCCAGTGGCCGGTTACGCGGGCCCGGTCTTGGCGAGTACCTCCAGGTAATGCGGGTTGCGCATCACGCCGAGCACATTGCCGAAGGGGTCGACCACCGAGGCGACCGCGAAGCCCTGCGTGAGCTCGCGTATCGGCTGGTACTCCTTCGCGCCCAACTCCATCAGCCGGTCCAGTGCGGCCTGGAGGTCGTCGACGGCCCAGTAGAGCACCTCGCCGCCCGGCTCGACGGGCGCGCCCTCCGGTGCGAACTGGCGGTTGAGGATGCCGAGTTCGTGGTGGTAATCGCCGATCCGGAACTCGTAGTAGGCACCGGGCACTTGGAAGTAGGGCTCGACGCCGAGCAGTTCGGTGTACCAGTCCTTCGCGCCTTCGAAGTCTTCGGCCCAGTAGGTCACGGTTGCCATTCCACGGAACATTTCGGATCTCCTTCGTCGGTGTTCGTCTGCTTGTAGAAACCATCATCCGGCCTAAAGTGCTCACCGAATGAGCACTTTTATTGGCAGAATGAAAAACATGCGAGCGGACAGATTGGTGGCGACCCTGCTGTTGATGCAGGCGCGCGGACGGGTGACGGCGGCGGCGATCGCCGAGGAGCTCGAGGTCTCGGTCGCCACCGCGCGCCGTGACCTGGAAGCGCTTTCGGCTGCGGGGGTTCCGGTGTACCCGCAAGCCGGTCGCGGCGGCGGTTGGTCCTTGATCGGCGGCGCACGCACCGATCTCAGCGGTCTCACCGAACCCGAGGCGCGGGCGCTGTTCCTACTGGCGGGCCCCTCGGCGAGCGCGGTGCCCGAGCTGAAGTCGGCGCTGCGCAAGCTGGTGCGCGCACTGCCGCAGACTTTCCGCACCGATGCGCAGGCGGCGGCCGATGCGGTAGTCATCGACCCCGCGCGCTGGGGTGCGCACGATCCGGCGCGCCCGGCCATGGTCACCGCGTTGCAGCGGGCCGTCGTCGAACGCCGCAAAGTCCGCTTGGACTACGAGCGCAAGGGCGAACGAACGCAGCGGCTCGTCGATCCGTGGGGCCTTGTCGACAAGGACGGTATCTGGTACCTCATCGCGGGCACCGATCGCGGTAAGCGCACCTTCCGTGTCGAGCGCATCGTCGATGCGGTGGTCACCGAGGAAACAGCCCATCGCCCAGCTGATTTCGACCTCGCCGAGGCATGGGGCGAGGTGGTCGGCGAAATGGAGCAGCGCCGCGCGGCCACTTCCGCGACCGCGTTGATCGCGGCGCGCTTGCTGCCCGTGCTGCGTCATCAGCAAGGCAGGCACTGTGAGGTGGACGGCCCGATCGAGGACGGTCGCATCCAGGTCCGTGTCACCGCACCGACGCCTCGCATGATCGCCCAGCAGTTGGCGGGCTGGGGCGCCGAAATAGAAGTGCTCACCCCACAATCGGTGCGCGACGAGTTGGCGGTACTCGGTACCGAACTCGTGGATCGATATAGAACGTGAATCGCCGACCGTCAAATTGAGTCATTCACATCGAATCATCAATTTCGGAATTCCGTGGGAAGCATTGTGTTCAGCTTCATCTCGGCATCGAAAAGAGTTGCGGCAGAACGTTTGAAATCTGAACAGGCGTCCGCTACTTTGAGCTGTTCGGATCATCCTGAGCCGAATAGCAATTCGTAGACGTTCGATTTCATATCGGGGTCGGGGAGAAACGAGAAAGACATGGTCCGTCGGACCTTTGTGAACAAGTTGGTTGCCGCGGCGATGCCGTTGGCTGTCGCGGTCACCGTCGCGGGCGTTGCCGCGGCCGAGCCGGTGCAGGTCGCCCAGGCGCCCGCCCCAGTCGTGCTGCTGGTCGCCGAGCCGGTTGTCGCACCGGTGGCAGCCGGGATCCCACTCGAGGTGATCGCGACCAATCCGGATGCGGTCAACCATGATCCGCTGGCGAACGGCGCCGCGGGCGGTGCCCTGGCCGGAGCCGCGGGCTCAGGAGTCCTCGCGGGTGTCGCGTGCCTGCCGGCTTTCATCGTCGGCGCGATCCCGTGCGCGATCAGCGGTGCGTTGAGCGGTGCGTTGTGGGGCGCTGTAATCGGTCTGCTCGTCGGTGCGCTCGCGCCGGAGATGGTGCCGCAGGTGCTGCCCTGATTCAAGGGTGAATGAACTCTGGGCCGTGTCGGAAGGAAATGTCCGGCACGGCCCAGAGTTGTCGAGGGGCGGTATTCGAGGGGAGGAACGCCGCGGGGGATTCAGTGTGCGGGCTCCTCGGCACGTGCGGACAGGTGATTGTGCAGTGCCCGTACCATTTCGCTGGCGACCACGGCGTATCCGCTGGTTGTGAAATGAATGAGATCGGCGCTCATCAGATCGGGCCGCCGCCGCACCGGATGGTCCCAGAATTCCACCAGGATCGCGTCATAGCGTCCGGCCAATTCGCGAACAATATCATTGAGCGCGGACATCCGGTCCCGCATCGGACGCATCGGCAGCATTCGTTCGACCTCCCACACATCGGCCAGCGTGAAGGTGCAGATCTGCGCGCCGCTGCGGGCCAGCGCGCCGAACAGTGCGTCGAGGTTCGTGCGCAAATCGTCGAGATTGCCGCCCGGTAGGAACAAATCGTTGCCGCCGCAATTGACGTGCACCAGGTCGGGCTCGAAATCCAGGACCTGCCACAACTGCTCGGTGCGCAGCTGTGCGGTGGTCGCACCGATTCGGCCGGTATTCAGATATGCCAGAGCGGGATTCGATGACGAGAGCGTCGCCGCGACGCGGTCGGCCCACCCTGTCCGCGCATAACCGGGGCTCGGATCACCGACGCCCCGCGCTATCGAATCCCCGAGCACCGCGTATCGCTGCCAGGGTGCACCGGCAACCAGACGGTGCGCTTCCTCAGGGGGCAGCACCATCGGATCGTTGGCTTCGGTACGAATATCGTTGTCGGTCACGGTAACTCCCTGAACTCGCTGCGATTGTCGGTAGCGTCCCGAGGGCGAATGCTGTTGTGGGGCATATCCGTTCCTACGATGTGGCAGCAGGGGTGCGACCGGGTATCGCGATGAGCAGTGCCGCCGCGACCCCGATGCCCGCGCAGACTGCGAACACGGTGTGGAACCCGCCGAGTGGATCACCGGGATGTGCCGCGAACACGGCGGCGAGCACCGCGATACCCAGCGCGCCGCCGACCTGTCGCGCGGTCAGGTTCATTCCGATGCCGGCGGCGAACTGTTGCGGTGGAAGGGAACTCGCCGCCGCCGTGCCGAGCACCGTGACGACGATCCCGACGCCGCCGCCACCGAGCACTCCCGCGGGGATCCAGGCCGACCACAGCGCCGGTAGCGAACCGAACGTATCGGTACTCATCCACGCGGTGGACGCGGTGTACATCAGCGCGCCGAGCACACCGACCATGCGGCGGGTCACGGGCGAGGTGATACGACCGGCGACGGTCGCGGTCACCATCGAGGTAACCCCGCCGACGGTCAACGCGCCCGCCGATCCGAGCACCGAGTACTGCCACATCGCGTCCAGGAAAAGCGGTCCCGTCAACAGCCAGGCGAACATGGTCGCACCGAATACGAACGACGACGCGTTGGCCAGCGCGTACGGTCTGCTCTGCCACAGCTGCACGGCAATGGCGGGATTACGGTGGTGGGTCGAGCGGAACAGCGCGGCGATCATCAGCACAGTGCCGCCGATCAGCGCGATCAAGGTGGCCGGTGCGGTCCAACCCCACCGTTGTCCCTCGGTGACGCCTGCGACAAGGCCGCCGAGCCCGAGTGCGAGGGCGATGGTGCCGAGCGGGTCGGGCATGGCGCTGCCCGGCTGCCGTGTGTCGGGCACCGGAATGCGCAGACCGGGCACCATGAGCAAGATCGCGACCGGAATGTTGATCATGAATACCGAGCGCCAGCCGAAGGCCTCGACCAGCGCACCGCCGATCGCGGGACCGACAACCGCGGCGAATCCGCCTGCGGCAGACCAGGCCCCGATCGCCGCGCCGATCCGTTCGCGCGGGGTGACGCTGAGTACGAGTCCGAGCGCGGACGGCACCATGAGTGCCGCCGTCGCGCCCTGCAATAGGCGACCGGCGATCAGCCAGTTCGCGCTCGGCGCGAGTCCGCACAGCAGTGAGGTCAGTGCGAACCCGGCCATCGCGATCAAGAAGAGCTTGCGCCTGCCGAGAGTGTCCGCGAACCGTCCCGCCGGGGTGAGCAGGGCGGCGAATGCGACAGCGTAGCCGCTGACGATCCAGGTCAACGTGGTGGTCGGGACGCTGGGGAAGTCGCGGGCGATGGAGGGGAAGGCGATGTTGACGACGGAGAGGTCGAGGAAGGCGATGAACGCCGCGCCGCAGGCGATCAGGAGGGTGCGTGCGGCGGCGTTCGTTGTCGGCGGATTTTCGATCCGCGCGGAGACTTCGGTCATGGGGCGATCCTTCAGCGGGAGGTGCAAACAAAGAGTACGATCGTTCGTGTAATTAACGTACGACCGTGCGTCCGCATTTGCAACCCGAGGTGGAACAATGGACCCCATGGCCGAGTCGACAACCTCTCCCGCGCCGCAGCCCGGAAGCGAGCCGCAGCCCGGAACCGATCAGCGCCTGGCCAAAGGCGCGCGGGCCAGGGCATCGATCGCCAGGCATGCCGCGGACGTTGCCTCGGTGGAAGGGTTGACCGGAGTCAGTATCGGCAGGCTCGCCACCGATCTCGGCCTGAGTAAAAGCGGTATCGCGACCCTGTTCGGCACCAAAGAGGCACTACAGGTCGCCGCCGTGAAGTCCGCTCGCGAGGCGTTCATCGAGCGGGTCATCGCGCCGAGCATGGCGCAGCCGCGGGGCCACGATCGCCTGCGTGTCTTGATCGACCGGTGGTTCGATCACATCACCGACCCGACTTTCCCCGGCGGTTGCTTCCGTGTCGCGACCATCTCCGAATTCGACAGCAAGCCGGGCCCCGTCCGCGACGCCATCATCGAGGACCGCCGAGACTGGCTCGCGTTCCTGGCCACGGAGATTCGGCGAGCCCAAGAGCAGGGTTGCCTCGGTGAACGCAATGCCGATGTCGTCGCCTTCGAGATCGAGGCGGTAGTAAGCGCCGCCAACACCGCCCAGCAGATGGGCGACGGCTGGGGCGTCGCGACGGCACGAGCCATCGTCGACGGCCTGCTGGGAGAGGCCCCGGCCCGCGGGTAAGGAGTTGGTCGCCCGCTCGCAGCACTACGAGGTGGCCGAATGCGGCGAGGTAGGGCTGTAGATCGGTGACCGGCTCGCCGTCCTTGCGCACGGTGAGCGTCACCAGGCGACCGCGAGATCCGCCCCGAGCGTGATCGTCCGTCCCAGGGCGCTCGGCGCGATATCGGTGAATATCGACGTTGGCCTGGGCTCGGGCGGCAAGGCTCGGGCCGAGAGGGCTCAGGCCGAGAGGGTCAGCGTGGCAGCGAGTGCCGCGTCGTAGCGGTTCCACACGATGTCGGCCAGGGCAGGGTGCGAGCCGATGACCCTGGCGTGCGTGAGACCGGGTGCACCTGCCGCCAGCCGGTCGGTGAGCAGGCCGGGGGCCAGGAACCAGGGTGCTACCAGGATGCGACCGGCGCCACGCGCCCGCAGCCGCGAAACAGCTTCGGTGACACTGGGTTCGGTTGTGGCGAAGCAGATTTCGGTCCGCCATCCGGTAGCCGCGGCAAGCTGTCGTGCCACCCATCCCGTCCGCGAATTCGCCGCCTCCGACGACGACCCCACCGCCGCCACCGCAATTCCGATCGGCTCCGTGCCCCCGAGTGGCACACCATCGTGAGCGTCTCTCGCGATGCGCCGTAGCCGAGCGCCACTCGCCGACCGTTCATCGCCTGAGGCGAGAGCCTCCAGTGCTCGGTCGCGGAGCGCGGCGATGAGGCGGTGGTCGGGGGCCAGTACGTCGGCTTGGGTCAGGTGCAGGTGGGGGTGGCGGGTGCGGGCGGTGGCCAGGAGGGCCGGCAGGTCGATTCGGGCGTGGAAGGCGCTGCCGAGCAGCAGGGGAACCACGACCGCGTGTGTGTGTCCCTGTGCGGCAATGGCATCGACTACCTGCTCGACAGAGGGTGCGCTCAGGTCGAGGAAGGCCAGCCGCACATCGAGATCCGGGCGAGCGGCGGAGATCAGCGCAACGACATCGGACATCGTCGCGGCCGAGCGCGGGTCGCGGCTACCGTGGGCGACGGCGATCAGTGCGGGCCGCACCGCTGCTGTCTTCCGGACCGCCGCCGGAGTGGGCGCGGTTGCGGTTGACGAGAATATCCGGCCTGCCGAGGTCGGTGCCGGTGCGACTGTGGGCATCCGGGTCCGCGCCGGCGCGGCGGCGAAAAGTGCTGGCGCGGACCGCATATCAGACTGCGCTTCCGACCTCGACGGCCGAAAGCACGTCGCCGACCAGACCGGCGGCCAGAGTGTTGCCGCCCGCGGGGTCGATGAGCAGGAAGCTACCGGTGTGCCGGTTCACCAGGTAATCGTCGGCCGCGATGGGCTCTGCGACGCGCACCGAGATACGGCCGATGTCGTTGAGCTCCAGCGACTCCGGGTCCGGGGCCGCGATCAGGCGCTGCTCGTCGAAGCGCTCGAGCAGGGCGCCGACGATGGCTTGTGTGGTGCGGGTGCCGTGCTTGAGCAGCAACCGGGCGCCTGCGTGCAGCGGTTTGTCGCCCAACCAGCACACGGTCGCATCGAAGGCGTCGATCGGCTCGGGGGCATCGGCGACCGACGCGATGACGTCACCGCGGGAGATGTCCACGTTATCGGCGAGGATCAGCGTCACGCTGCGCCCGGTCTGTGCCACCGCGAGCTCACCGTCGGGGGTGTCGACCCGCTCGACCGTGGAGCGGATACCCGAAGGCAGCACCACGATTTCGTCGCCGGGAGAGACCGAGCCCGCCGCGATCTGGCCCGCGTAGCCGCGGTAGTCGGGGTACTCGGCGGTGCGCGGCCGGATCACGTACTGCACGGGGAAACGCAAACCGAGCGAATGCGCGCCCGAGCTGTCGGCATCCACCGGAACCGATTCCAGGTGCTCGATCAGCGAAGGCCCGTCGTAGTACGGGGTGTTCGCCGAGCGGGTGGCGACATTGTCGCCGTTCAGCGCGGACACCGGAATCTCCTGCACGTCCTCGCTCGGCCACCCGAGTGTGCTGGTGAGCTGGTTGAACTCGGCGGAGATCTCGGCGAAGACGGTCGCGGCGTCGTCGACGAGGTCGATCTTGTTCACCGCGAGCACCAGCTTGGGCACCCCGAGCAGCGCGAGCACCGCGGCGTGGCGGCGGGTCTGCTCGATGACGCCCTTGCGGGCATCCACGAGCAGGATCACCAGTTGCGCGGTGGACGCACCGGACACCGTATTGCGGGTGTACTGCACGTGCCCTGGAGTGTCCGCGAGCACGAAAGACCGCCGCGGCGTAGCGAAGTAGCGGTAGGCGACATCGATGGTGATGCCCTGCTCACGTTCCGCACGCAACCCGTCCACGAGCAGCGAAAGATCCGGGGTGGACAGACCCTTGTCCACCGACGCGCGGGTGACGGCGTCGATCTGATCGGCGAGCACGGACTTCGTGTCGTAGAGCAGGCGTCCGACCAAGGTGGACTTGCCGTCGTCGACAGAACCGGCGGTGGCCAGCCTCAATAGGTCGGACATATCAGAAATAACCCTCTCGCTTGCGGTCTTCCATCGCGGCTTCCGAGACCCGGTCGTCACCACGTGTCGCACCGCGTTCGGTCAGTCGGGAGGCGGCCACCTCGGCGAGGATCGCCGCGTTGTCGGCTGCCTCGGAAAGAATTGCGCCGGTGCTGGAGCCGTCACCGACGGTGCGGTAGCGCACCGAACGGGTCTCCAGCGACTCGCCGTCGCGCGGGCCGCCCCACACGCCGGGTGTCATCCACATGCCGTCGCGCTGGTACACCGGGCGTTCGTGGGTGTAGTAGATGCTCGCGAGGTCGATATCCTCGCGCGCGATGTAGCGCCAGATGTCGAGCTCGGTCCAGTTGCTCAGCGGGAACACCCGCACATGCTCGCCGGGCGCGTGCCGCCCGTTGTACAGGTTCCACAGCTCGGGGCGCTGCCGCTTGGGGTCCCACTGTCCGAAAGCGTTGCGCAGCGAGAAGATTCGCTCCTTGGCGCGGGAGCGCTCCTCATCGCGGCGGCCGCCGCCGAATACCGCGTCGAAGCGGTGCTCGGCGATGCCGTCGAGCAGCGGGACGGTCTGTAGTGGGTTGCGGATACCGTCGGGGCGTTCGGCCAGCCGTCCGTCGGCGAGGTAGTCCTCGACCTTCGCGACATGCAACCGCAGGCCGTACTTCTCGACGATCTTGTCGCGGAACTCCAGCACCTCCGGCAGGTTGTGCCCGGTGTCGACGTGCAGCAGCGCGAACGGCAGCGGTGCGGGCCAGAAGGCCTTCAGCGCCAGATGCAGCAGCACCGTCGAGTCCTTGCCGCCGGAGAAGAGGATCACCGGCCGCTCGAATTCGCCTGCCACCTCACGGAAGATGTGGATCGATTCGGATTCGAGCGCCGCGAGGGTGTCGAATTCGGTGATCCCGAGTGCCCGTTCGGCGGTGTTCGATGATTCGTTCACAAATTCACCCACGATGGTTTCGGTCATGACTGATGCAACCCGCATTCGGTCTTGGCGAGGCCGGCCCAGCGGCCGCTTCGCGGATCGGAACCCGGCTCCGGCTTCCGTGTGCACGGAGCGCAGCCGATGGACGGATATCCCTCTTCCACCAGGGGATTGACGAGGATGCCGTGCTGTTCGATGTAGGCATGCATCTCCTCGTCGGACCAGGCGGCGATCGGATTGATCTTCACAAGGCCGAACGCCTCGTCGAACGAGATGAGCGGCGCGTTGGCCCGAGTCGGTGATTCCACCCTGCGGATACCGGTGACCCAGGCGTTGTAGCCGCCGAGCGAACGCTTCAATGGGACAACCTTGCGCAGGCGGCAGCATTCGGCCGCGTCGCGCGCGAAGAGATCCTTGCCGAGCAGCTGATCCTGTTCGCTCACCGAATGCTCGGGCCGCACATTGATCACGTTCACGCCGTAGACGGCCTCGACCGCGTCACGGGTGCCGATGGTTTCGGCGAAGTGGTAACCGGTATCGAGGAACAGCACGTCCACACCCGAACGAACCTGTGCGGCAAGGTGAACCAGCGCACCATCCTGCATATTCGAGGCGACGATATAGCCCGCACGATCGCCCTGGGCGCCGCTGGACCCGGTGCCGAAGTTGTCCTCGGTCCACCGCAGCAGCTCCGCGGCAGCAGCGCCGTCGAGCTCCGCGGCCCCGCGCTCGGCGATCGCGCGCAGGTCGTCCTCGGACAGCTTGTCGACCAACTGTGTTGTCATATCAGATCTCCCGTACCGATCCGTCGCTCATCACTTGAGGTCGGCCTCGTCGGCGCGAACCGCCCATACCGCGAACCGTTCGCCGTCCGCGCGGTGCTTGATGAAATTGCGCACGACCCGCTCGATGTAGTCACCGAGTTCGACGCTGGTCACCTTGTGCTGGCGCAACTTACGACCGAACGCACTGTCGAATCCGAGGCTGCCACCGAGGTGAACCTGGAAACCCTCGACGTGATTCCCGCTGCCGTCATCGATGAGCTGACCCTTGAACCCGATGTCGGCGATCTGCGAGCGCGCGCACGAGTTCGGGCAGCCGTTGATGTTGATGGTCACCGGAACGTCGAGCTGCGCATTGAGATCGGCGAGCCGCTCTTCGAGCTCGGGTACCAGCACCTGGGACCGCTTGCGGGTCTCGGCGAAGGAAAGCTTGCAGAACTCGATACCGGAGCACGCCATCAGGTTTCGCCGCCACAGCGACGGACGGGCTTGCAGGCCGATCGGTGCCAGCTCATCGATGAGCTCGTCGACCTTGTCGTCGGCGACATCGAGCACGATCAGTTTCTGGTACGGGGTGAACCGGACACGATCCGAGCCGACCTTGGCAGCCGCCTCGGCGACCTGGGTCAGGATGGTGCCGGACACCCGGCCCGCGATGGGGGAGAAGCCGACCGCGTTGAGCCCGTTGCGCAGCTTCTGCACACCGACGTGGTCGATCGGCGTGGTCGGCTGCTCCGGCGCCGGACCGTCGATCAGCTTGCGCTTCAGATACTCGTCCTCGAGCACCTGGCGGAACTTCTCGATGCCCCAGTCCTTGATCAGGAACTTCAGCCTGGCCTTGGTGCGCAGGCGACGGTAGCCGTAGTCGCGGTACAGCGAGACAACCGCTTCCCACACATCCGGCACCTCGTCGAGCGGCACCCATGCGCCGACGCGCTGGGCAAGCATCGGGTTCGTCGAGAGACCGCCGCCGACCCACAGGTCGAGGCCGGGGCCGTGCTCGGGATGGTGCACGCCGACGAAGGCGACGTCGTTGATCTCGTGCACCACATCCTGCTGGCCCGAGATCGCGGTCTTGAACTTGCGCGGCAGGTTGGAGTACTCGGGCTTGCCGATGTAGCGGCGCACGATCTCGTCGATCGCGGAGGTCGGGTCGATGATCTCGTCCAGCGACTCACCGGCCAGCGGCGAACCGAGCACCACGCGCGGGCAGTCCCCGCACGCCTCGGTGGTCTTCAGCCCGACTGCCTCGATCCGCTTCCAGATCTCCGGGACGTTCTCGACCTCGATCCAGTGGTACTGGACGTTCTCGCGGTCGGACAGATCGGCGGTGTCGCGGCCGAACTCGGTGGAGATCTGGCCGAGCGTGCGCAACTGATCGACGGTGAGCGCACCGCCGTCGCAGCGGATGCGCATCATGAAGTACTTGGCCTCGAGAATGTCGATGTTCTCGTCGCCGGTCCAGCTGCCGTCATAACCCTGTTCGCGCTGGGTGTAGAGACCCCACCAGCGGAACCGGCCACGCAGATCGCCCTTGTCGATGCTGTCGAAGCCCTGCTTCGAGTAGATGTTCTCGATCCGGGCCCGGACGTTGAGTGGGTTGTCGTCTTTCTTGGACTGCTCGTTCGGGTTCAGCGGCTCGCGATAGCCGAGGGCCCACTGGCCCTCGGCCTTGCGGCGGACGGGCTTACCGGTGCGGGCGCGCGGCGCGGCTGCGGCCGCCTCGGTGCGGGGACGGTCGGGTCGGACGCGTCGCTCGGAGGCAGGACGGTCGGGGCGGGTGTGATGCCCGGGCCTGGATTCGGGCGAAGGCTGATCGGTCGGACCGGCGTCGGTGCTCGACGTCATGGGGTCGCTCCTGCGGGGTGAGTGAACATCCGTGCTGAAGACATGAGGGGCTGACTCACGCCTGTGGTGTCAGCGGGCCGATGTCATCGAAATCGGAAGATCGCCGGGGAGACCCGGGAATGCGCGCCGCTGAACTACCGGGGACAGCCGGGCAGACAGCACGCACTACAGACGCGCTTGAAGTCGACGTGGCGACGTGCCACAAGTCGTACTCCGAGTCCGCGCATGAGCCCATTGTGCCACGTCAGAATGGGCGTTCCGACCGCGTGGTCATATTTCCCGCAAAATTGAGGGAAATTCCCTGGATCGACCGTGGCAACTGTGATGGCTGTCATAGTTCGCGTTGCGAATGTAGGCGGTGATGCGCCCTATTCGCTTGCTGTGAACCGGCACACAGGTCTTGATCTGAACCTGACTCGGCTGCTCACCGCCAACCAGAACATCGCCACGACTCCTGACATCCGGGGTAACGGGCGGCCACCGAGTGGTGGTCGGGCTGCCCGGGGGCGGGTGGCCGGTGGACGGCGTTCACACTGGTGGGGTGAGTTCAGCTGCTGCCGTGACCGACGCCGAGACCTCTGACCTCGTGCTGCGCGATTTCGGGGGCGGGGCGTTCGGGATCTATGTGCACGTGCCGTTCTGTGCGACGCGGTGCGGGTATTGCGATTTCAATACCTATACGGCGGGGGAGTTGGGTACTTCGGCGTCGCCGGAGTCCTGGCTCGACGCGTTGCGGGGTGAGCTGGCTACGGCAGTCGAGCAGTTTGCTGCGTTACCGACAGCGACTCCGGATGTGGCCACGATATTTGTCGGCGGCGGGACGCCCTCGCTGCTCGGTGGCGATGGGCTTGCCGCTGTACTCGACGCGGTGCGTGCGAACTTCACACTCGCTCCCGATGCCGAGGTGACCACCGAGTCGAATCCGGAGTCGACCTCGCCCGAGTTCTTCGAGCGGATCCGCGCGGCCGGGTTCACTCGGGTGTCTTTGGGCATGCAGTCGGCGGCACCGCATGTGTTGAAGGTGTTGGACCGCACGCACACTCCTGGCCGAGCCGTCGCCGCTGCCGGGGAGGCGCGCGCGGCGGGGTTCGAGCATGTGAATCTGGACCTGATCTACGGCACCCCCGGCGAGCGCGACGGCGATCTGGACGCCAGCCTCGACGCGGTGCTCGCCGCGGGTGTCGACCACGTCTCGGCGTATTCGCTCATCGTCGAGGACGGCACCGCCCTCGCTCGGCGGGTGCGCCGCGGTGAACTGCCCGCCCCCGACGACGATGTGCTCGCGGCCCGCTACGAACGTATCGACGCGCGACTGAGCGCGGCCGGGCTCACCTGGTATGAGGTATCCAACTGGGCCGCAAGCGATTCCGCACGTTGTCGGCACAACCTCGGCTACTGGGACGGCGGCGACTGGCTCGGTGCGGGGCCGGGCGCGCACAGTCACGTCGGCGGCGTGCGTTGGTGGAACGTCAAACACCCCGCCCGCTACGCCGACCACGTCGCCCGCGGTGGCCTCCCCGCCGCAGGTTGGGAAAACTTGACTCCCGGCGAACAACACACCGAACGAGTCATGCTCACGGTCCGCCTCCGCACCGGCCTCCCCCTGAACGAACTTGCCCACACCGAAACCGCGACCGTCGACCGGATCATCGCCGATGGACTGGCAACCCGTACGGACGATCGACTCATCCTCACCAACCGTGGCCGACTGCTGGCCGACGGCGTCGTGCGGGACCTGTTGAGCTGAAGCAATTTTCGCCGGACAGCGCCGTCCTGCAATCGAGCCTGCGAGGCTCTGTAGACATCGCTTTCGTGCGCCGACAAGCGCGTCCGCGCGCAGTGGACAGCGGTCGTGGCACGCCCTATGGTGGCCCCGGTCGAGGGCGGGGCACATTCGATGGAACCGAACGGCGTCGAGTTGCGTCGAATCCCATGACTGAAGGTTGAGAGATCCCGTGGCGCCCGCGAGGCCGCCGCGCGAGAGGGAGGCAACTATGTCCGGTGTCGATTCCGGCCAGACAGCGATCGACCGGTGCGAATCCGGGGCGGTGCGGCGATGACCAGTCCGGCGGACGCCATATCGATCGATCCGGATGAAGTGCGCAGCCACGCCGACAAGGTCAAGACGCTGCTGGAAAGTATGAACAAGGCGCTGGAAGCCGCGAGCTACATCGGTGCCGCCGATGACGGTTTCGGCGAAATACCGCGCCCCTTCGTCAAGATGGTGATCGACGACAACCAGCAGAACGCGGTCAAGGCCATCAGCAAGCTGGCAGGCGAGGTCGCCGAATTGCCGAACAAGCTCGCCACCGTCGCCAGCACGGTGGAGGAATACGACAAGGCGTTCAAGAAGGATCTCGACGAGTTGCGCGAAACAATCGGCGAAAAGGGCGGCAAGTGACCGAGGTCGGCAAATGGATCAATGAGAACACGCCGGGATTCGACGACCAGGCGGCCCCGGAGAACAACAAGCTCATCGAAAGCGGTACCGACTACCGCGACGAGTATTTCAACGAAACGCTCTTTCCGTTTCACAATATCGGCCTGAAAAAGGATGGAAAAGGGGTCCTCGAGGTCCTCGGAGGCACCGTCGCGGGCGATGCCTGGACGGCGTACTCGGATCTGCGGTCGGCGAATATCGCGGACGCGATATTCGGCGGCATCGGGGTCGGCCTCGATATCGAGGAGGCCGTCACCGACCCGTTCGGCTTCGTCGGATCGCAGATCGCCGGGTGGATGCTCGAACATCTCGATGTGTACCGCAAGACCCTCGACGCGTTGGCGGGCAGCCCCGACATGGTCGGGGCGTACGCGAAAACGTGGACCAACATCGCAACCGAACTGGTCAAGGTCAGCACCGAGTGGAAGACCGGCGTGGAGCAGGACATCTCCACGTGGACCGGTGCCAGCGGAGACGCCTACCGCGCCAAGGCCACCGATCTCATCGATCACACGAGCGCGGCGGGTGGGGTCGCCGCGGCCATGGGCGAGACCATGACCAAGACGGCCACCATCGTCAAAGCGGTCCGCACGCTGGTCGGCGACATCGTCGCCAGCCTGGTCGGCGCGCTGATCGCGTACACCATCGAACTCGCCTGCACCCTCGGCGCCGCGACTCCGGCCGTGATCGCTCAGGTAATGGGCCGATTCGCCAGGGACGGGTTCAAGATCGCGACTCTGCTCGCCAAGATGGGTGATGCCTTCAAAGACTTGTCAGGATTCGCCAAGGTGATCGGCGACGCCATCGTGAAGCTTCTGACGCCCAGTGAGAACGAGCAGCCTGCCCCGGCGTGATGGACTCGTGCCGCCCCGGAGTGACCGCGTGGGTTTCGGCATCGATCAGGGAGAGGTGGCGGCGATGTCGGACCCATCAAATGATCGTGCGGTGATCGGCTGTCCGTTTTGCGATCGCATCAGGTGCGGGGACTGTCGGTCACTACCGTACGACTGTGTGGCGTTCGCGCCGCTCGATCCCGTGACACCGGGTCATCTCCTCATCGTGCCTCGTCGGCACGCGGCCGACGCGTCACGCGATCCCGAGGGAGCTGCGAACGCGATGCGAGCCGCCGCGGAGTTGTTGCGGGACATGAACTTTCATGGTGGTTCGGCCCCGCAGTCCAACATCATCACCAGCATCGGCCCCGACGCAACCCAGACCGTGCTGCACACTCATCTGCACATCGTGCCCCGCGTTGCAGGGGATGGACTGCACTTGCCATGGACGGGTGCGCACTGATCGTCGCGAGGTCGGACCGCCGATCGGACATCGCGCTCGGTGCGCCGTCCGAGGGGATAGGTGTCCTGCTCGGCAGTGCCGGAAGCGTCGTGCCGACAAGTAGCCGGTCGCGGGGCTGTTGGGTTGGTTGCACTATCACGGTTCGGTCAACCCGCGTAAGCTTCGAGGTAACCCAAGGAGTCTTATGCCCCCGGCACGACACATCACTCTGATCCACGAACAAAGCGACTTCGCTGAGGCGCGGGCCGCTGAAAAAGCCGAAACCTTGCGGCAGAACGCGATTGCGGCCAGGACGGTCGCCAGCCATTCCGAGAACGCCGATGACTGCGTGTCCCTGCTGGCGATGCTCGGCCTGGATGCCCTAGCCGGCAAGCTCGCCAGGGTCACCGTCAGCCCGGAGCTCTAGCTCCACCGTCGGCCGCCGCCGAACGGGAGGCGGCCTGGGCGTGTTCTCGACTGTCACCTCGGTCGTGTCCCGTTCGAAGTATCGAAGTCAGGGGACCGCGTCCTCTCGTGCCGTTCGGCGCTATTCGCGCGGCGACATACTGTGCGCGCCGCGGAAGCGTCCGGCGAAATGCGACAGGCCGCGGGACCCCCATCGTCGCGCGACCATCGCGATCGAAGTGTGGCGTCCGATCGCGTGCGTTCGGCGCACACCCCATCGAGCCGCTGGCCGATGATCCACTGTGCTGAGCTTGTGGTCCCCGAGGACCGAAACCACTTCCTGCCAGCCGTCGACGGATGGCGCGAACTTGTCGATTCCGCCTTGGACTCCTGCGAAGAAGCCGGCGCTCGTCGCACAGGGCGACGACGACCAGATCGTTCCGATCGCGGCGCCCGGTGCGAAATCGGCGAAACTGCTGGTCGACGGCCGATTGCAAACGTACTCTGGGGCACCTCACGGATTGTGTGGAGATTTCGAAAAGTCCTTCGATGCCGACCTGCTCGATTTCATCAAGAATGGATAGGTAGGACGATGACCATCACCCGTAGCCTGCGCGCCTGTCTGCTCGCGTTGACCCTCGCTCTCACGCCGGCCCTTGCGGCCGCACCCGCCACAGCGGCGCCACTGCCGACAATCGTGCTTGTGCACGGCGCCTTCGCGGACGCGACGAGCTGGGACGGTGTCGCGACTCTGCTGCGACAGCACGGCTACCAGGTGATGACACCTGCCAACCCGCTGCGCGGCCCGGCCAATGATGCCGCGGCCGTGCAGCGGACCCTCGATACCATCGCGGGACCTGTTGTGCTCGTTGGTCATTCGTACGGTGGCTTCGTCATCAGCAATGTGCACGACCCGAAGGTCGAGTCGCTGGTCTACATCGCGGCTTTCGCGCCGGTGCAATCGGAGGTCGCCCAACTCGCACTGGACCCGATCCGCTTCCCCGGCAGCCGCTTGCTACCGCCGGTGCTACAACTCGCGGTCGTCGACGACCCCACGGGCATCGCGGGCAAGAACATCGACGGCTACGTCGCGCCGGACAGCTTCCATGAGACGTTCGCGCAAGACGTCAGCGACGCGACCGCCGCGGACATGCTCGCCCACCAGCGTTCGATCGCCGTCGCCGCGAACCTGGAACCGTCGGGTGCGCCGTCGTGGGCGTCGACGCCGAGTTGGTACCTGGTCTCGGGCAGCGATCGCATCATTCCGCCGGCATCGCAACGCTTCATGGCCAACCGGATGGGCGCCGACACCAGCGAAATCAACTCCTCCCACGCATCACTGGTCTCGCACCCTGCCGAGGTGGCGGACGTGGTCGAGGCCGCAGTGCGCTGACCTCGGCCCGAGCGGGACACCGCGGAGCGGTTCACGCCGCACTCGCCACTGGCTCCGGAAGGTCACTGCCCCAAGGTGATTCGTATCCGGGAGTCAGTTCACGACAATGGCGACGACGGCGAAAAGGATGAGCACGAGAACTACCGACCACACGATGAGGAACCACGTCATACCGGGCGACTTCGACTGCTGCGGCGCGAGTGCGCCGTTCATGGTCAGAACTACGGGCGCGCGGTAATAGGTGCGGGTGCTGTGTCCTGCGGTCACCGGGACGATGGCGATAGGGCTGTTGCCCTGGGGGCTGCTGGTGTGGCGGAATCTGCTGCTCTTGCCCCGCGTACGGCTGTGGCTGCCGCGCGTACGGCTGCTGCGAGTCCTGTTGTCCGCCAGTGGGATTACTCATCGCTGTACCTCTGTCTGGAATCCACCCACACCGGCCGGAATGGTTTGCCGATGTCCGCGGTCCGCCATTGGCCCGCGCATGTTCTTACTCTGGTTACGGGAGCTCGGAAACGACGTCGCCGAATTTGCAGCGCGGATAATCCAGGCCCTGGAAGATGCCGACGCTCAGTGATGCGGCTGCGGGCATCGATGATCCGCGCGGCCGTCTCTTGTTAATCGCGGCGACGGCAGTCACTACGCGCCGCGTTCCCGCACCAGGTCATCGCTACTTTTTGACAACTCGGGTGCTGGAGGCTCGGCAGGTGAAGGCCCGATCGAACGCGTGGAATAGATCAGGATCCCCCCTGTTGGCATCGTGTTGAGACGATTTCGGGCAGGCTATCAGTCCGATAGCGTTCCGTCGAAAGACGATTCGTCGGCCATAGCGGGCTGGCAGTATCCCGTACAGCTCGGGCCCCACCGATATCCGCAGATACGTGGACAGGCGATCGGTGGCCGGGCAATTAGACTGGGTAAAGAGCGAACCGGAATTCCGGCTGTGCATCATGCGGGACGTACCCGTGGACGAAGCGAGGAGGTGGGGGTCGATGTCCAGTACGGAGGATCGGCGCTTCGAGGTCCTGCGCGCCATCGTCGCGGATTATGTCGCGACCAAGGAGCCGATCGGCTCGAAGACTCTAGTGGAGCGGCACAATCTGGGGGTGTCCAGCGCGACGGTCCGCAACGATATGGCGGTGCTGGAGGCCGAGGGCTACATCACGCAGCCGCACACCAGCTCGGGCCGCATTCCCACTGACAAGGGCTACCGGCAGTTCGTCGACCGGATCTCCGAGGTGAAGCCGCTGTCGGGGGCCGAACGCCGGGCGATCATGGAGTTCTTGGAGTCGGGGGTCGACCTCGATGACGTGCTGCGCCGAGGTGTGCGTTTGCTGGCCCAGCTGACCAGGCAGGTCGCGGTGGTGCAGTATCCGACGGTATCCGCGTCCACGGTGCGTCACATCGAGGTCGTCGCGCTGAATGCGGCCCGGCTGCTGCTTGTCGTGATCACCGACACCGGTCGCGTCGATCAGCGCCTCGTGGAGCTCGGCGCGCTCATCAACGACGACGATCTCGGCGCGCTGCGCGGCATGCTCGGCGGCGCGATGGACGGCAAGCGGCTGGCTGTGGCATCGGCGGCGGTGGCCGAACTGCCCGAGCGGGCGCCGCAGCGGCTGCGCGACGTGCTGGTGCGGGTATCGACCGTGCTGGTCGAGACGCTGGTCGAACATCCGGAGGAGCGCCTCGTTCTCGGTGGCACCGCCAATCTGACCCGTAATGCCGCCGACTTCGGCTTCCCGGGTTCGCTGCGCGCGGTGCTCGAGGCACTCGAGGAACAGGTGATCGTGCTCAAGCTGCTGGCCGCCGCGCAGAACCCCGGCACAGTGACCGTGCGCATAGGTGAGGAGACCCAGGTCGAGCAGATGCGCGGGACCTCGGTAGTGTCGACCGGCTACGGCGCGGCGGGCACACTGCTCGGCGGTATGGGTGTGCTCGGCCCGACACGAATGGATTATCCGGGCACGATCGCCTCGGTCGCCGCCGTCGCTCGCTATATCGGCGAGGTTCTCGCCGAGCGTTGAGGGGAACGGTGTCCATCGACGGCGCTGCTACCCTCGAACTTTCGGCCGGATAAAGTTGAGTGCATCCGACTAATGCTGTTGCGACCAAGGACTAGAGAACTCAAGTGGCACGGGACTACTACGCACTGCTCGGCGTCGCCAAGAACGCGACCGACCAGGAGATCAAACGCGCCTATCGCAAGCTGGCGCGCGAACTGCATCCCGACGTCAACCCCGACGAGGTAGCGCAGGCCAAGTTCAAGGAAGTATCGGCGGCCTATGAGGTGCTGTCGGACTCCGAGAAGCGGCGCATCGTCGATATGGGCGGTGACCCACTCGAGTCCGGCGGTGGTGGCGCGAGCTACTCCGGCGCCGGCTTCGGTGGCCTCGGTGACGTGTTCGAGGCGTTCTTCGGCGGCATGAGCGGATCCGGCGGCGGCCGCAAGCCACGTGGCCGCGTGCAGCCCGGCGCCGATTCGCTGCTGCGGACCAGGTTGAGCCTCGCCGAATGCGCGGTAGGTGTCACCAAGCACCTGACCGTGGACACCGCAATCATCTGCGACATCTGCACCGGTGCCGGCACCAACGGCAATTCCAAGCCGGTGCGCTGCGAAACTTGTGGCGGTGCCGGTGAAGTGCAGTCGGTGCAGCGCTCGTTCCTCGGTCAAGTGCTCACCTCGCGTCCGTGCCCGACCTGCCGCGGAGCGGGCGAGACCATACCCGACCCGTGCCACAAGTGTGGCGGTGACGGCCGGGTGCGCGCGCGACGCGAAATCGCCGCGCCGATACCGGCCGGCGTGGCCAATGGCATGCGAGTCCGGCTTGCCGCGCAGGGCGAGGTCGGTCCCGGTGGCGGGCATGCGGGCGATCTGTATGTGGAGATCGTCGAGCAGCCGCATGACGTCTTCGTACGCGACGGCGACGACCTGCACTGCACGGTCCGGCTGCCGATGGTCGACGCGGCCCTCGGTACCACCGTGGTCATCGACACCATCCTGGACGGCCCCACCGAGCTCACCATCGCACCGGGCACCCAGCCCGGCGAGATTTCGGTGCTGCGCGGCCACGGCATGCCACGCCTGCGCTCGGGTGCGCGCGGCGACCTGCTCGCGCACCTGGACATCGTGGTGCCGACCAAGCTCGACGCCAAGCAGACCGACCTGCTGCGCAAGTACAAGGGCACCCGCGAGCGGGAGCGCGCCGAGGTGATGTCGGCCCAGTCCGAGCACAACAGCGGCCTGTTCGCCCGGTTGCGGGCGTCCTTCAGCGGACGATAGCCGTTGGCCGCCACGGTCTTCTACCTCGACGACATACCGGAGCCGGGTGCGATCGCGGTGCTCGACGGCCCCGAGGGGCGCCACGCCGCGACAGTACGCCGGACCCGGGTCGGCGAGCCGATCACGCTGTCGGACGGCCGCGGTCTGCTTGCCGAATCGGAAGTCGTTGCGGCACAGAAGGATCGGCTCGAGCTGAAGGTGCACAACCGGGTGCTGGCCGCTCCGGCGACACCGCGGGTGACCGTCGTGCAGGCGCTGCCCAAGTCGGACCGCTCGGAGCTGGCCGTCGAACTGATGACCGAAGCGGGCGCCGACACGATCATCCCGTGGCAGGCTGCCCGCTGCATCGCCAATTGGGAAGGCAAGGCGGGCAAGGCCGTCGACAAGTGGCGCGCCGCCGCCCGTACTGCGGCCCGCCAATCCCGCCGCGCCTACATCCCCGAGGTAACCGACCTGCACCGCACCCGCGGTCTCCTCGACGCGATCAGCAAGGTGGTGCAGACGGATGGAATCGTGGTGGCACTGCATGAATCCGGTGCTGCCCGCTTCGTCGAGTTGCCCTTCGGCAAGGCCACCGAGATCATGCTGATCGTCGGACCCGAAGGCGGCCTCACCGAATCCGAACTCACCGCATTCGCCGCCGCGGGTGCGGAGGTAACCCTGCTCGGCCCCACCGTGTTGCGCACCTCCACTGCCGCAGCTGTCGCCCTCGGCGCCCTGGGCGCGCTGACCCACCGCTGGTAGCGTCGCTGTTCTTCACCGGTTGGCCCGGAATGGTGCGCCTATGGCACGGCGAGTTGATCCGGTGCTGTGACGGTGTCGTGCCCGGATGTGCGGTGTGATTGCCTCGCCAAGGTGCACAACAGGACTGCGGCGACGGCGATGAGTGTGGCGACGAAACCGGCAAGGCCGATCCAGCCGGTCCTGGCGTACGCGAGACCTGCTACGCCGCCGATGATCGCGCTGCCGAGGTAGTAGGAGAAAAGGTACAGCGATGATGCCGCGCCCCGGTTTTCGGGCGCCATCGCGCCGACCCAGGCGCTGGCCACGGTGTGCGCCCCGAAAAACCCTGCGGTGCAGAGTAGTACGCCTACGACGACGGCGATGAGGTGGTCGGGGATGCTGATAGCCAGGCCGAGCCCCATGGTGGCCACCGAGGCTGTGAGGACACGGCGCCTGCCGAGCCGGTCGGCCAGTAGCCCGGTGACCGCGGCGGCCGCGGTTCCGGCCAGATACAGCAGGAACACCGAACCGGCTACGGTTGCGGGCAATTCGAACGGTGGTCGGGTCAGGCGGTAGCCGAGGTAGTTGTATAGCGAGACGAACCCGCCCATCAGGACGAAGGCGAGGCCGAAGAGCGTGAGTAGACCGGGATGGCGCAGCGGAGCGCCGAGATCACCTAGGACAATGCGGATCCCGGCCGGGCGAGCGATGAAGCCTCGGGACGGCGGCAGGCCGCGCACGAACCAGATCGTGCAGGCCGCGGCCCCCACCGACACGGCCGCTTCGGCCCAGCGCCACGAGGCCAGGTCGAGGGTGAAAGCCGGGATCAGCCGTCCGGCCAGACCGCCGATGGACGTGCCCGCTACATAGACGCCCATGGCCGCGCCGAGCCCCTCGCTACCGATCTCTTCGGCCAAATACGCCATCGCGACGGCGGGCACTCCGGCCAGCGCGACACCCTGTAGCGCCCGCCCGGCGAGCAGCACATCGAGCGTCGGACTGAACGGAAGCAGCAGGCCGATGACCGCCGAGGTGACGGCGGAGCCGATCATCACCCTGGTCCGGCCGACCCGCGAAGACAGCGCGCTCACCGGCACGATGGCAAGCGCCAAGAACCCGGTGGTGAGCGAAACCGCAAGCGCCGCGCGGGCGGGCGTGGCCCCGAACGCGTTGGAAAGGCTCGGCAACAAGGCTTGGGCGCTGTACATCGATGCGAAAGTGGTCAGCCCGGCGGCGAACAACGCGGCGGTGATCCTGCGTTCGTGCGAGGTCGCGGTGCCGGGCACTGCGGTCGTGGTCATGGCTGCTCCTCCTGGCGTTCAGGATTGCCAGCTATCGCTACTAATGGAAATGAATAATAATTAGGGATCTGATGCGCTGAGCACATATAGGGAGGCAGACCGTGCTGGGTGAAGATCTGGAGTGGTACACGACACTCGCCGAACTGGAGCGGGTCGGCGCCGCCGCCGGGCGACTGCATATCGCCCAGCCCACGTTGTCGCGCATGCTCGGCAGACTCGAACGCAGGCTGGGCGTGGAATTGTTCGACCGCAACGGAAAACGCATCGCGCTCAACGATTTCGGCCGGATCTACTACGAGCACGCCCGCCGTGCCCGCGCCGAGCTCGATGCCGCGGCGCACACCATCGCCGATCTGGCCAATCCCGCCAAAGGTGTGGTGCGACTGTCTTTTCTGAATTCCTTCGGCGGCTGGTTGGTGCCACAGCTCGTCGGCGGCTTCCGTCGCGGTTCCGGCCGCATCACTGTCACCCTGCGCCAGGCGGCCGCCGAAGTGGTGACCGCGCAAGTGCTCGACGGCGAAGCCGATCTCGGCATCGTCTCGCCGCGCCCGACCGAAGCGGGCATCGGCTGGCGCAGCCTGCTGCATCAACCGCTGGTTCTCGCCGTACCCGCCGATCACAGGCTGGCCGCGCGCAGGCAGATCCGGCTCGCCGACGTCGCCGACGCGGAGTTCATCACGATGCCTCCCGGCTTCGGCATGCGTCGAATCTTCGATGAAATGTGTGCCGCGGCCGATATCCGTCCGCGCATCGCGTTCGAGTCGAGCGATCTCGTCACCGTCGCCGGTCTGGTGGCCGCGGGCCTGGGTGTCGCCGTGCTGCCGCTGGAAGATCCGGCGCCACTGCCAGGGCTGGTCACTGTGCCGCTGGCCGATGCGGGATCGGCCCGTGATGTCGGGCTGATCTGGTCGGCGGCGGGCCCGCCATCGGACGCGGCGCGACGGTTTCGTGATTTCGCGGAGGATTGGGCGGTGCGGAGGCGGGGAATCCAGCTACCACGGCGGTAATCGGGTGCCCAGCGGTAGCGGCTTATTCCCTGTCTGTTGTCGGTGGGGCGCGTTAAACTTTCATCATCGAAGCAGTCGAGACCGGAAAGCAGGCTGTAGCCACTTTTGAGAACACAAGGCGAGATCGGCGACCCATCCACTCCCACGGCAGGAATCGGCGCCGGCGACGACGGTAGGGCCCCCGCAGCACGCACCGTGCGATCCAGCATCGAACTCGCTCCAGAATCCGTGTTCCCGTTCCTCGGTTCGGCTGATCAGAACCTGCGTGAACTCGAGCGGTTGCTGGATGCCGACATCCACGTTCGCGGCAACTTCGTGACCCTCACCGGTAGAGCGCCCGATGTCGCGCTGGCCGAGCGGGTTATCGAACAGCTCATCGCGCTGACCGGCCGCAATCGGGTGGTGACGCCGGAAGCGGTGCGGCACACCTTCTCGATGCTCACCGAGGGCGCCTCGGAATCGCCCGCGGAGGTGCTGAGCCTGGACATCCTGTCCCGGCGCGGCAAGACCATTCGGCCGAAGACGCTCAACCAGAAGCGCTACGTCGACGCGATCGACGCCAACACCATCGTGTTCGGCATCGGCCCCGCCGGTACCGGCAAGACGTATCTGGCGATGGCCAAGGCCGTGCAGGCGCTACAGACCAAGCAGGTCACCCGGATCATCCTCACCCGTCCCGCGGTGGAAGCGGGCGAGCGCCTCGGCTTCCTGCCCGGCACGCTCAACGAGAAGATCGACCCGTATCTGCGCCCGCTCTACGACGCGCTGCACGACATGATGGACCCGGAGGCCATTCCGAAGCTGATGGCGGCCGGTGTCATCGAGGTCGCTCCGCTGGCATACATGCGGGGCCGCACTCTGAACGAGGCCTTCATCATTCTGGACGAGGCGCAGAACACCACGGCCGAGCAGATGAAGATGTTCCTCACCCGACTCGGTTTCGGTTCGAAGATCGTAGTGACCGGTGATGTGACCCAGGTCGACCTGCCGGGTGGCGCCAGGTCCGGCCTGCGGATGGCCAGCGAAATCCTCACCGATATCGATGACATCCATTTCTCCACGCTCACCAGCAGCGACGTGGTGCGCCACCGGTTGGTCGCGGACATTGTGGACGCCTACGGTCGGTTCGAGGAGGAGGACCGGGGACAGGTCGCGCCGCACTACGCGGGTAACCGCGCGCAACGCCGCGCGGCAGGCCGTGGCGATCGGCGATAGTCGGTACACAATGGCCGACGCCGCCTCGATGAGGCGGCGTCGGCCGTGTTGTAGCCTCCGATCCGATCACCCAACCGCCGGGCCGTAGTCTTAGCGGGTGAGCATCGAGATCGCCAACGAATCGGGTATGGACGTACCCGAAGAAGACCTCGTCAGTGTCGCGCGCTTTGCCATCGCCCAAATGGACGTGCATCCGGCGGCCGAGCTGTCGATGGTGCTCGTAGATCTCGACACCATGGCGGACCTGCACATGCGCTGGATGGACCTCCCGGGCCCGACCGACGTGATGTCGTTCCCGATGGACGAGCTGGAGCCCGGTGGTCGGCCCGACAGCCCGGAACCAGGACCCTCGATGCTCGGCGACATCGTGCTGTGCCCCGAGTTCGCGGCGGGCCAGGCCCGCAAGGCCGGTCATTCGCTCGATCACGAACTCGCGCTGCTCACCGTGCACGGCGTACTCCACCTGCTCGGCTACGACCATGCCGAGCCCGAGGAGGAGAAGGAGATGTTCGCGTTGCAGGCCCGGCTGCTCGAGGAGTGGTACGAGAGCCTGCGCGAGCAGCAGCGCCTCGCCGAACTCGCCGCCCGCGACGCCAGGTTGCTGGGGAAGGCGGGTTTCACCACACCGGGTGACGCGCTGGACCCCGCGTGAATTCGCTGACTCTGATACTGCTGGCAGTACTGCTCGTTCCGTTCGGCGGCGTGTTCGCCGCCGTGGACTCGGCACTGAATACCGTCTCACCCGCCCGCCTCGACGATATGGTTCGCGCCGAACGTGGCGGCGCGGTTCGGCTGGCCCGGATCGTTTCCGAACGGCCAAGGTACGTGAATCTCCTTGTGCTGCTTCGTATTCTGTGCGAGATTTGCGCGACGGTACTGCTCGCCGCCGCGCTGATCCCGCTATGGGAGGACGATTGGGCGCTGCTGTTCACCGCCGTGGTGATGGTGCTCGTCGACTATGTCGTGATCGGGGTCGGTCCACGCACGCTCGGTCGCCAGCACGCGTACTCCATCGCCTTGGCCGCGGCGGTGCCGTTGCAGGTCATCGGCGCGCTGCTCGGCCCGGTGAGCAGGCTGCTCATCCTGATCGGCAACGCGATCACGCCGGGTAAGGGATTTCGCAACGGCCCCTTCGCTTCCGAGATCGAGCTGCGCGAGGTGGTCGAGATGGCGTCGGAGCGTGGCGTGGTCGCCGACGACGAACGCAGGATGATCCAGTCCGTCTTCGAGCTCAGCGACACCGCGGCCCGTGCGGTGATGGTGCCGCGCACCGAGATGGTCTGGATCGAGGCCGATAAGACCGCGGCCCAAGCGATGTCGCTCGCAGTGCGCAGTGGACACTCCCGGATTCCGGTAGTCGGCGAGAACGTCGACGACATTCAGGGCGTGGTGTACCTGAAAGACCTTGTGCCGTACGCGGATCGGAGCAAGAAGGTGCAAGTGCGCGAGGTGATGCGCGCGGCCGTTTTCATGCCCGACTCCAAGCCGCTCGACAGCCTGCTCGACGAAATGCAGCGCAGGCGCAACCATATGGCGTTGCTTGTCGACGAATACGGCGGCATCGCGGGCTTGGTGACCATCGAGGATGTGCTCGAGGAGATCGTCGGCGAGATCGCCGATGAGTACGACACCGACGAGACACCGCCCATCCAGGATCTCGGCGACGGCAGGTACCGGTTGTCGGCCCGGTTGTCGGTGGACGACCTCGCCGAGCTCTACGGCATGGAGATCGAGGAGGAGGACGTCGATACCGTCGGCGGCCTGCTCACGCACGCGCTCGGCAGGGTGCCGTTGCCCGGCTCGAAGGCCGTCGTGCACGGTCTGGTGCTGCGCGGTGAGGGCGGCCCCGATGCCCGAGGTCGGGTGCGGGTGAACACCATTGTGGTGCGCAAGGCATCGGAGAAGACACACAGCGACAATGCCGAGACCGAGAAATCGAACGGCAAGCGCAAAGCCAACGGATCGGAGCGGGAGACCGTGCCCGATCGGGACCAGGATGGAGACAGCGATGACTGAATTGGATGCGGAGGACAACAAACTCGTTGTTCTGGCGCGAGGCGCCTTGGGCCGCACGAGCGGTGCGAGCGGTGCGGCGATCCGCGATACCGACGGCCGGACCTACGCGGCGGGTGATGTCGCACTGCAAGCGCTACGGCTGACCGCGTTGCAGGCCGCCGTCGCCGCCGCGATCTCCAGTGGCGCTGAGGGATTCGAGGCGGCCGTTGTCGTCGGTGGCAGGTTCTCCGACGCCGGGGTCACGGCGGTTCGGGAAGTGTCGGCCGAGGCGCGGATCGTGTTCACCGATCGGGACGGCGCGGTCTTCGACATCGTCGACGACGCCGCGACTACCGAGGTGCACGGTGGCTGAATTCCGTTCCGGTTTCGTCTGTTTCGTCGGTCGTCCGAATACCGGCAAGTCGACGCTGACCAATGCGTTGGTCGGCTCGAAGATCGCGATCACCTCCTCTCGTCCGCAGACGACAAGGCACACCATTCGCGGCATCGTGCACCGCGAGCACGCCCAGCTGATCCTGGTCGATACGCCGGGTCTGCACCGTCCGCGCACCCTGCTCGGTCAGCGGCTCAACGACCTTGTGCGCGACACCTATTCCGAGGTCGACGTCATCGCGCTGTGCATTCCGGCCGATGAGAAGATCGGTCCCGGCGACAAGTGGATCGTGTCGCAGATCCGGCAGATGGCGCCGAAGACCACTGTGCTCGGTGTGGTCACCAAGATCGACAAGGTGAGCCGCGACCAGGTCGCCGAACAGCTGATGGCGCTCTCGAAACTGCTCGGCCCCGACGCCGACGTGGTGCCGGTCTCGGCCGTCAAGGGCGAACAGGTCGATGTCCTCATCAATGTCATCGCCTCGAAAATGCCCGAGGGCCCGGCCTTCTATCCCGACGGTGAACTCACCGACGAGCCGGAAGAAACGCTGATGGCCGAGCTCATCCGCGAGGCGGCACTCGAGGGCGTCCGCGATGAACTGCCGCACTCGCTCGCCGTTGTCATCGAAGAGGTGCTTGCGCGCGAGGAGAACGAGGACATGCTCGATGTCCACGCGCTCCTCTATGTCGAACGGCCCAGCCAAAAAGCCATCATCATCGGCAAGGGCGGCTCCCGCCTCAAAGAGGTCGGCACCAACGCCCGGCACCAGATCGAGCACCTCCTCGGTGTCCGCATCTACCTCCACCTGCATGTGAAGGTCGCCAAGGACTGGCAGCGCGACCCCAAGCAGCTCGGCAAGCTCGGGTTCTGACACCGGGTCCGGGAGGGCTTCACCACCAGGGCTCGGGACGGTGCCGGTCCCAGCGCAGTACCGATTCCAGTTGGGCGGCAACCGAAACGAGCATCGGCTCCGAGTTCGCGGTGCCCATCAGCTGTGCGCCGACGGGCAGGCCCGCGTCGGTGAAGCCCGCGGGGACGTTCACACTCGGCCAGCCGAGGACGTTCCACGGCCAGGTGTAGGGGCAAGCTGCGGTGATGAGGTTGTTGGTGGCGTTGACGCCGATGTCGTCGATTTCTTCGACGCGGGGCGGTGGCGTCGCGGTGGTCGGTGCGAGCACCAGGTCGAAGTCGTCGAAGAAGCCGCCGATTCGCTTGTGTAGCAATGGTTCTGCCTGCCGGGCCGCGAAGAGGGCAGGGCCGCTGAGTAGTTGACCGAAGCGGACGTTGGCCCTGGTGCGTGGGTCGACGACGGCGCCGGGCATCTTGTCGTGTCGCGCACGGATCCCCGCCATCGACCGTGGCAGGAAGGTCGCGCCGATCATGATGCCGTAATTCAGGTCGGCGACGGTGACCGAGTGACCGAGTCCGCGCAGTGCGGTGGCGATGCCCCGCACGGCCACCTCGACCTCCGGGTGCAGCGCGGTTCTGGTGGCGGTGAAGGGAATTCGCAGTGACAGTGCGATCCGCAACCGTCCGGGATCGCGGCCGACCGCGTCGGAGATCCGCAGCGGGTCCGGGGTGTGTTTGTCGCCGGAATGCGGTCCCGCGGCGAGGTCGAGCAGCAGCGCGGCATCGGCGACGGTGCGGGCCAGCGGGCCGTTCACGGTGAGCCCGTAGAACGCTTCGGCCTCCGGCCAGGTGGAGATCCGGCCGCGCTGTGGCTTGATGCCGACAAGGTTCGTCCACGAGGCAGGGATTCGAACCGAGCCCGCGCCATCGGAACCCAGTGCGGCGGGTACCAATCCGGCGGCGACCGCGGCGGCCGAACCACCGGAGGAGCCGCCGGGTGTGTGTGCGCGGTTCCACGGGTTGCGGGTGTGCCCGAAGGCCGGGCCGCTGGTGAACGGTAGCTGCCCGAGTTCGCAGGTATTGCTCTTGCCGACGATTACCGCACCGGCCGCGCGCAGTCGCCGAACCGATTCGGCGTCTTCGGTTTTCGGCGCGAGGTCACCACCGCAGCCGAATGCCGTCGGCGCGCCCGCGATATCGGTGTCGTCCTTCACCGCGATCGGCACGCCGAGTAGCGGTAGTCGTTCGCCCGCGGCCAGCCGTCGATCCGCTTCGGCCGCTTCGGCGAGCGCCTCTTCGCGACGCACGATCCGAAAGGCGTTGAGCGTCTTCTGGCTTGCTTCGATGCGATCGAGGGCCGCGCCGACCGCCGCGACGGAGCCAACGGTGCCCCGTGCGATCGCGGCGGCGAGATCGGCCAGGCCGAGGTCGGCGGTCGAGGATTCGGCGGCCCGGGTGCTCGCCGTCTCGGGTGGCAGCTGGGCGGGGTCCGATACTGCCATGTGAGCTCCGTCTCCTCTTTCTCTAGATGTGCACGGTAGCGCGCATCTGGTCAGTCGTCCATATTGCCGTCATTTATGGGAGCTACGTACGCGCGGGGTCGAAAGTTCACACTGATTCTATAGACATACATACGGTATGTATGTAAGAGTGAGCGGGTACCGCGAGCACCTTGGAGGAACCATGGGAACCAGTACTTCACTCGGCCGCACGCATGAGGTGGATCTGCCCGGCGGCCGAATCCGGTACCACGACACCGGGGAGGGAGCGCCGGTCGTTTTCGTGCACGGGCTCCTGGTCAATGCCGATCTCTGGCGCAAGGTCGTTCCGGCCGTCGCGGCCGCGGGCCATCGCTGCCTGACGCCGGATCTGCCGTTGGGGTCGCACTCGATCCCGGTCCCCGACGCGGACCTCACCCCGACCGGCGTCGCCGATCTCATCGCCGCATTCCTGGAACGACTCGACCTGAACGACGTAACTCTCGTCGCCAACGACACCGGCGGCGCGATCACCCAGATATTGCTGACCCGCAATCCGGCCCGCATCGGACGCGTGGTGCTGGCGTCGGTCGACTCCTACGAGAGCTTCTTCCCGCAGCCGTTGGCCGCGCTGCCGCTGCTCGCGCGCATCCCGGGCTCGTTGCGTCCACTGACGGAATTGATGCGCATCCGCGCCTTGCACCGACTGCCGATCGCCTTCGGATGGGCGTCCAAATATCCGGTGCCGCCGGAGATCGTCGACTCCTATCTGCTGCCGAGCCGCAACTCCGCCGCCATCCGTAAGGATCTGCGGCGCTTCATCAAATCGGTGCACCGCCGCTACACGCTGGAGGCCGCGACGCGCTTCCCGTCGGTCCGGATCCCGGTTCTGGTCGCCTGGGCTCGCGAGGACAAATTCTTTCCGGTCTCCTTTGCCGAGCGCCTGGCCGGTGACCTGCCGAATGCCACGCTGAAATTCATCGACGATTCCTACACCTTCCTGCCGGAAGACCAGCCCGAGTTGCTCACCGAAACGATTCTGGAGTTCACTCGGCTGCATGCCACGCCGTAGCCAGGAGGACCGCTCCCGCACCACGAAAGCCGCGCTCGAGCAGGCGGGCCGCCGCCTGTTCGCCGAGCGCGGCTTCGCTGCTACCTCGGCGGAAGAACTGGTCACCGAGGCGGGCGTCACCCGTGGCGCACTCCATCACCACTACGGCGACAAACGCGGTCTTTTTCTCGCGGTGCTCGAGCGGTTGGAGGTCGAGAACACCACGGAAATCGAAAACGCCATCGGCGTGGTAAGTCCCGACGACGTACTGACCTCCATGGCCATCGGCCTCGGCGTTTTCCTGGAGATCTGCCAGCGCCCCGACATGATCCGGATCGCCCTGTTCGACGCCCCCACCGTGCTCGGCTGGCAGGCCTGGCGCGAATTCGAGGCCCGCCACGGCCTGGGCCTGATCATCTCCGAACTGGAACGCGCCCGCGCCGAAGACCTGATTCCCGACGTCTCGATCCCCGTGCTTGCCCAACTCATCCTCAGTGCGGTCACCGAAGCCGGCCTCATCGTCGCGCACGCCACCGATAAAGACACCGCCCGAGCCCAAGCCCAGCAATCCCTCATGCTGCTCGTCGCGGGCCTGGTCCAGGCTCGCTAGCGGCCGCGATAACCCCGTGAACTCGAGTGCGGGGGCGTTGCGTCGGTCCCGCTCGGCGAGGAAACGGTGGGTGCGTCGGGGAGTTGGTGTCGGGTGGGCGTGGGAGGATGACGACGTGCAGTTGTATCGGGATGAGGCGGTCGTGGTTCGCCAGCACAAGCTGGGCGAGGCGGATCGCATTATCACGTTGCTGACGCGGCAGCACGGGTTGGTGCGCGCGGTGGCCAAGGGAGTGCGACGTACCAAATCGCGGTTCGGTGCTCGGCTGGAGCCCTTTGCCTATGTGGACGTGCAGCTGCATCCCGGGCGCAATCTCGACACCGTCACCCAGGTACACACGATGGAGGCCTTCGCCTCCGACATCGTCGACGACTACGGGCGGTATACGACGGCATGCGCGGTGCTGGAGACCGCCGAGCGGCTGGCAGGTGAGGAGCGCGCGCCCGCGCCCCGATTGCATGCGCTGACGGCGGGAGCATTGCGCGCGATCGCGGCCAAGCAACGCCCGCACGAATTGATTCTGGACGCATTCCTCTTGCGCGCCATGGGTTTTTCGGGATGGGAACCCGCCCTGGACGAATGTGCCCGCTGTGCCACCCCCGGCCCGCATCGAGCGTTCCATGTCGCCGCGGGCGGCGCGGTGTGCGTGCACTGCCGCCCACCGGGCGCCGCCACACCGGCACCGGGAGTCCTCGACCTGCTCATCGCACTGCGCCGAGGCGAGTGGGACCATATCGAAAACACCTCCGACGGGGTACGCAGGCAAGCCAGCGGCCTGGTCGCGGCCCATCTGCAATGGCACCTCGAGCGCCAACTGCGCACCTTGCCCCTGATCGAACGCTCACAGCCACGCCCGGCGGTCAGCGCGACAGCACCGGAGCCCGCGGCCGCAGGCCACGCGGGCTGACCATCCCGCTGGTGCCGCTCGGCCGGTGATGGTGGAGGGTATTCCGAGGGGCGAGTGGCATCAGGCAGGATGGAGGCCGTGATCCTCCGTCGAGACTCTTCCGGGACCAGGACGAATGGCGCGGGTGCCGCGCGCATCGTCCGTCCGCCGTCGCAGCACCCCTCGGGAGCGCGTCCGCCGGAATTGCCGCCGGAGCTGGTGCCCAACCACGTCGCATTGGTGATGGACGGCAACGGGCGTTGGGCGCAGGAGCGTGGGCTGCCGCGGACCGCGGGGCACGAGCGTGGCGAGGCGGTGCTGATGGACACCGTCGAGGGCTGCATCGAGATCGGCGTGAAGTGGCTGTCGGCCTACGCCTTCTCCACCGAGAACTGGCGGCGCAGCCCGGATGAGGTGCGGTTCCTCATGGGCTTCAACCGTGACGTCATCCGGCGCAGGCGCGACGAGATGCACGAGATGGGCGTGCGCGTGCGGTGGGCGGGGCGGCGGCCACGACTGTGGCGCAGCGTGATCAACGAGCTGGAGACAGCGCAGGAATTGACCAAGGACAACACGGTGATGACCCTCACCATGTGCGTCAACTACGGCGGACGCGCCGAAATCGCGGACGCGGCAAGGGAAATCGCCCGACGTGTCGCGGCGGGCGAGATCGACCCCGAGAAGGTCACCGAGGCCACCATCGCCAAGTACCTCGACGAACCGGATATGCCGGATGTCGATCTGTTCCTGCGCCCATCGGGGGAGTTCCGCAGCTCGAACTTCCTGCTCTGGCAGTCCGCGTACGCCGAATTCGTCTATCAGGACACACTCTTTCCCGATTTCGACCGGCGTAACTTGTGGGAGGCCTGCCTCCAGTACGCTTCGCGTGACCGCCGCTTCGGTGGGACCAAATGAACGGCGGCACCGAGTGAACGGCGGCACGGATATGGACGCAGCGGTGACCCGGGAGCAGGAGCTGCAGGCGAAGGCCGGTGCCTGTATGTCGCTCTACGACATCGACGTGCGCGTCGATCCGGAAGGCTCGCTCGGTTTCGAATACGAGGGCGCGCTGTGCTCGCTGCGCGCGGTCAGCCTGGCGCCCGGGCTCGACGTGTTGACGCTGACCTGCGTGCTGGCCTGGGATCGTCCGCTGAAACCACAGCTGCACAAGAAGGTCGCGGAGCGCAACAGCGCGCTGCAATTCGGTTCGATCACCCTGATCGCACACGGCCAGCTCGCCGATGTGATTCTGCGCTACACCTTTCCCGCCGCGGGCCTCGACGATCAGGCGTTGGCGACCATGCTGGTGCTGGTGTTGTCCGGCGCGGGCCGGGCCAGGCAGGGCCTGCTGCCCTGATCGCCACTGAGCGACCATGACATCTGTCGTGCCGGGGGTCGTGACTCTGAACCGGGGCGTGGAGTGTTGGCGTGGTCAGAGTGCCACAGTCTGCGCGGCAGGCTCGCCGTAGGGGAGCAGGGTCTTGATGCCGCGGGCCAGCGTTTCGGGCGCGGGGTCGCCGATGATCAAGTGCTGCAGTATGAATCCAGGCATGAAGCAGATCAACGCGGTCGCCACCGCGTAGGTGTCGGCCGCTGCGGGCAGCCAGCCCGCCGCGCGCATCAGCTCGGCGTACTCGTGCCACAGGCCACGCATCGCAAGGACAGCTTCCTTGACGTACTCGGATGCCTCTGGATGGACAAGGGCCAGTGCCCAGGCTTGCGGAGCCAGCCGGACCGGGCCCTCCGGTCCGCTCTGCGCGACTATCAGCTGGGTCAGGGCGGCGACCAACTCGGCGGGGGTCGGCAGCGGGTCGCCGTGGATCAACTCCGCCATATTTGCGCGCAGGCCGACCGTCGTCTGGGCCGCTAACGCCGCGATCAGGTCGTTCTTGCTCTTGAAGTACCGGTAGACCGCCCCGGCGGACAACCCGGATTCGGTGAAGACGTCCTGCATGGATGTCTCATGGAAGCCCTTGCGGGCAAAACACAGTTGCGCGGCGTCGAGGATCTGCTGCCTGCGGCGTTCCAGGTGTTCTTCGCTGACTCGGGGCATGCCACCAAAGTAAAACGAATGTCCGTTCTTGACAACATTCTCGGCCCGTGCGACCGTGTTGATATCGAAAGAGAACGAATATCCGATTTACGGGAGGCTGTCATGAACACCACTCAGCGGGCGCTCGCTGTCGGCCTCGGCGCCGTCCTGCTCCAAGCGCTGATGCTGATCGCATTCGCTTGGCCAGCAGCCAATATCGCGCCGCGTGATGTGCCGCTCGCCGTCACCGGACCACAGGCCGCCATGGTCGCCGACCAGCTCGGCCTGCACAGCCCCGACGCCTTCGATATCTCGAACCCGGCCGACGAGGCCGCCGCCCGCGCGGCCATCGAGGACCGCGAGGTCTACGGCGCGATCGTCACCGGCGGCGGCGCGCCGCGTGTCCTCATCGCCTCCGGCGCGAGCCCTGCGGTCGCCCAGCAGCTCAGCGCGATCGCGCAGCAGCTCTCCGGCGCGCCTGCCGCGCAGGTCGAGGACGTGGTCGCCGCCGACGCCGACGATCCGCGCGGCACCGCGTTCGGAGCGATGGTGTTGCCCCTCGTCATGTCGGGCATCGCTGCGGGCGTACTGCTCACGCTGGTGATTCCGGCGGCCGGCGGCCGGTTGGTCGGCCTGGCGACCTTCAGCTTCGGGGGTGGCCTGCTCAGCATGGCCATCATCCAGGGGTGGATGTCGGTAGTGCCCGGTCCCTACCTCGGACTGGCGGCTGTCGCGGGACTGGTGTCCTTCTCGGTCTCCGGCACGGTCGTCGGTCTGGCCAGCGCTATCGGCAGAGCGGGCATCGGCATCGCAGCGCTGACCATGCTGCTCATCGGCAACCCGTTCTCCGCCGCCACCTCGGCCCCCGAACTGTTGCCGCGGCCATGGGGTGCCATCGGCCAGCTGCTTCCGCCGGGTGCCGCCGCCTCGCTGCTGCGCTCGGTCGCCTACTTCGACGGCGCGGGCGCCACGAAACCCCTTGTCGTCCTGCTGATCTGGGCCGCCGTCGCACTGGCCCTGCTCGGCGTGGGTGCGGTGCGCGGCCGCAACACCGACACCCCGCAGCCGTCCGTCACCGCACCGGAGCCGGTCGCGGCCTGACCCGATCAGAGATCCCGAAGGACCCATCGCTCGGTCCGAATGGCGACAGCGCGAAGGCCACCAATATTCCGTTAGATCGGATGATGGTGGCCTTCGGTTGATCGGGCCGCGGAAATCGGCGGGAAGTTTCCGGCCGTCGGGCGTCTTCACCGAGAAGTAAGCGTGCCACCGGTGACCTCGATGGTCGTCTTCAGATGGTGGTGCGGTCGGCTTTCGCGCAGGAGCGGCAGGTGCCGAAGACTTCCATCGTGTGGCTGACCTCGGTGAAACCGTGTTCGCCCGCGATGGCGTCGGCCCACGCCTCGACGGTAGGACCCTCCACCTCGACGGTGCGTCCACAGTGCCTGCAAACCAGATGGTGATGGTGCCCGGTGGAACACTGGCGATAGACCGATTCGCCGGTGTCGGTGCGCAGCATGTCGACGAGACCGGCGTCGGCGAGTGACTGCAAGGTGCGGTAGACCGTGGTCAGCCCGATGCCCTCACCGCGGCGGCGCAGCTCGTCGTGCAGTTCCTGCGCGGAGCGGAACTCCTCGATATCGCTGAGCAATGCTGCGATCGCACTGCGCTGGCGAGTGCTGCGGATACCGACCGGCTTCTGTGGGAAGACCGTCTTGTCTGACACGAATTACCCTTCCTCGGCGTGCGCGACGGCATCGACGACGATGTGCGCGAGGTGGTCGTCGACCAGTTCGTACAACACCTCGCGGCCCGAACGCTCCCCATGCACGACGCCCGCGGACTTGAGAATGCGCAGATGCTGACTGACAAGCGGCTGAGTCACACCGAGCGCATCGACCAGCTCATGCACACAGCGCGGCGACTCGCGTAGCTGGAGCACAATGGCGATGCGGACGGGGGCCGCCAGGGCGCGTAGCAATTCGCCCGCGTCCTCTAGGACGGTCCGTGCTGGTACCGCGGCGGGCGCGGGCGACCGATACGGGTTGTGTGGATGTGCGGTGGCGATCTCGGCGGTCATCGAACCAACTCCTTATTGGAAAGCGATCCCATTTTGATATGCATAGTTGCGCATGTCAAACAGGCTCGCCGCACCGTGTCGCCTGTGCGGTGGAAATCCCATTGGCCGCTGCCGATAGTGTGGTGACACTTGCAGCGTAGTGACTACGCGATTGCGCCGTCACTACAAATCCGACTCGCAGTGGATGGAGATTTCTCGCGTGGCACCCAAGTCGAAGGTGGACACCGTTGCCAACCTCGCCAAGCGCCGGGGTCTGGTGTACCCGAGTGGTGAGATCTACGGAGGCACCAAATCGGCGTGGGATTACGGTCCACTCGGCGTCGAGCTCAAAGAGAACATCAAACGACAGTGGTGGCGTTCGATGGTCACCGGTCGCGAGGACATCGTCGGCCTCGACTCGTCGGTGATTCTGCCGCGCCAGGTCTGGGTGGCCTCCGGCCACGTCGGCGTGTTCAACGATCCGCTGGTCGAATGCCTCAGCTGCCATCACCGGCACCGGCAGGACCACCTGCAGGAGGCGTACGCCGAGAAGCACAAGATCGATGATCCGGACAGCGTCTCGATGGAAGTCATCGCCTGCCCGAACTGTGGCAACGTCGGCAAGTGGACCGAACCGCGCGACTTCAACATGATGCTGAAGACCTACCTCGGCCCGATCGAGTCCGAGGACGGCATGCACTACCTGCGCCCGGAGACCGCGCAGGGCATCTTCGTCAACTACAAGAACGTGGAAACGACCGCGCGCAAGAAGCCGCCGTTCGGCATCGCGCAGATCGGCAAGAGCTTTCGCAACGAGATCACCCCGGGCAACTTCATCTTCCGCACCCGCGAGTTCGAGCAGATGGAGATGGAATTCTTCGTCAAGCCCGGCGAAGACGAGCAGTGGCATCAGTACTGGATCGACACCAGGCTGGCCTGGTACACCGAGCTCGGCATCGACCCGGAGAACCTGCGACTCTACGAGCATCCGAAGGACAAGCTCTCGCACTACTCGACGCGCACGGTCGATATCGAGTACCGCTTCCGTTTCCAGGGCAGCGAGTGGGGGGAGCTGGAGGGTGTCGCCAACCGCACCGACTTCGATCTGAAGACGCACTCGGAGCACTCCGGCACCGACCTGAGCTTCTTCGATCAGAACACCAACGAGCGCTACACCCCGTACGTCATCGAACCCGCGGCCGGTCTGACCCGCTCGCTGATGGCGTTCCTTGTCGACGCCTACGCCGAGGACGAGGCGCCGAACGCCAAGGGCGGTGTCGACGTTCGCACGGTGCTGCGCCTGGACCGCAGGCTCGCGCCGGTGAAGGCGGCCGTGCTGCCCTTGTCGCGCAACGCGGATCTGACGCCGAAGGCGAAAGACCTTGCCGCCCAGCTGCGTAAGAACTGGAACGTCGAGTTCGACGACGCGGGCGCCATCGGCCGCCGCTACCGTCGCCAGGACGAGATCGGCACCCCGTTCTGCATCACCGTCGACTTCGACACCCTCGACGACCAGGCCGTCACCATCCGCGAGCGTGACTCGATGGCGCAGGAGCGGATCGCCCTCGACAAGGTCGAGGGCTACCTCGCGCAGCACCTGATCGGGTCCTGAGCCCGAGGCGACAACCTCGAGGCCGTCAGCCAGCTGGCGGCCTCGCTCAGGTCGGCCGAGGGTGGCCGGGCCACATTCATCGCGCCGGAGAGAATTTGTATTCGGGCAGCAGGGCAGTGGTTTTCGGAGCCGTGATCCGCTCCAGGCCCGCCAGCGACTCCAGTAGCGGCAACCGGGCGATGGTGTTGCGAACGGCCATGCCGATTCGTGTCCTCGGCACCATCAGGCGCAGATTCGGGCCGATCTTCTGCTTACGATCTACCAACTCACGGTGGGTTTCCTCGTAGCGACGGAAACCGATGCGATGATCGCCGCCCGCGGCTGCCAGCTCACCCGCCAGCCGGTACGCGCCGATCAGCGACAGCTCGGCCCCCGCGCCCGAGGCCGGTGAGGCGCAGTAGGCGGCGTCGCCGACCAGCGCGAGTCGACCGTTCCCCCAGGAGTCCATGCGCACCTGGCTGAGAGCGTCGATGTATAGGTCCGGGTCCGTCAGTGCGCCCGCGAGCAGTTCCGGTATCCGCCAATCGGTTCGGCTCCCGAACGCGTCGGTGAGCAGGCCGCGCTCGGCGGCCGGATCGCGATGGTCGTAGTCGAGCTGCGGGCTGCGGAACACGAAGTACGCCTTGGCTTGGGCGTGATTGCCTGAGCGATAGATGCCGGCCATCGTGCCTGGAGTATTGAACATTGTGATCGACCGATCCTGGCCGAGGGACGCATCGGCGTTGCCGAAAGCGAAGTAGTGATCCATGTGGTGCAGGAATAGCGACTCCGGGCCGAAGGCGCGGCGGCGTACGTTCGAATGTATGCCGTCCGCGCCGATGACCAGGTCGAACCGGCGGACCTCTCGGTGCTCGAAGGTGACGGTGACGCCGTTGTCGTCCTGGTCCATGGACTGAATCGAATCGCCGAAAAGATACTCGACATCGTCGCCGTTGCTCTCGTGCAGAATCCGGACGAGGTCGCCGCGCATGATCTCCACCTCGCCGCTGCCGTGCTTGTCCTGGATGCCGGCCATGTCGATGCGAGCGAGACCGCGATCCTGCGCGTCGACGAACCGCATCGCTGCCACGTCGGCGGCGGCCGCGCGGATCCTCGGCATTACGCCCATCCGTTCGGCGACTTGGATGGCCTGGTCACGGACATCGATGCCCTGTCCGCCTGCGCGCGGCCGCGGCGCACGTTCGACCACGGTCGGCCGGAACCCGTGCCGCGTAAGCCAGTACGCCAGCGTCTGCCCGGCGATGCTGGCGCCCGAGATGAGAATCCGCTCGTTCTGCATGCCCACTCCTACGTCTCATAAATACTGACCACTGGTCAGTAGCGACCATAGGCTCCTGACCGCAGGTCAGTCAAGGGGCTAGAATTGCGCGAATGACCGATGACACCCGCGCTCGGATCCTGCGCGCCGCGCTCGACATGTTCGCCGCACGCGGCTATCACGCCGTCACGGTGCGGGAGATCGCGGAGCATCTCGGTCTGACCAAAACTGCTGTGCTCTATCACTTTCCGAGTAAGAGCGACATCATCCCCGCACTGGCTGAGCCATTGCTCGCCGAGATGGACGCCGTGCTCGCGGCAGCAGAACGCAGGCCTGATCCGGAGAGTGCGCGATGGGCAGTCGTGACCGGACTGCTTGATCTGTGGCTGTCGCACGGTCGACTGCTCCAGATGCACATGCGAGACCAGGCGCTGTCGGCGCACACCGCGACCTTCGGCCGGTTACGGGATGCGGCCATGCGGGCCCAAGAGCTTATCGCGGGTGCCGACCCCGACCTGGCCGCGCGGGTGAATGCCGCGCAGGTCTACGCCGCCCTCAGCGATCCGGTGGTCATCTTCGCCGATCAGCCAGCTGTGGAGTTACGTGCCGCGATTCTCGAGGGTGCGCGTCGGCTGCTCGGTTCGCCTGTGCCCCAAGTAATGTCGGCTGATCCGCCGCCGGCCGCGACGACTCGACGGCTCGCGCAGGACCGGCCTGCCGTTCGCGGTAGGCCGGGCACCATGAGCGGGGAGATGGTGAACGCCGCGCGGAAAATGCGTGCTTCCGGTGCGTACACCGTCGACGACATTGCCGTTGAGCTCGGCGTCTCGCGCGCCACCCTCTACCGACACCTGTCGGCACGCGGTGCGCCGAGCGCCGCGGCGGAATAATTATGAGACTGTTTGTGAGACGCGGACCCGTCGCATGATCTGCTCGCTCAGAGGAAGCGGGTCACCTGCGGGGCCGCCTCGACCAGGTGGCCTGCCTGGATGGGCTCGCCGATCGCCTGTAGCTTCCACGCGGCACCGGCGCGGTAAACCTTCGCGACCACCATGCCGGTGTGCGCGCCGCCCGCACGCAGGTTGCCGCGGACGAGTTCGGCCTTGCTGGTGCCGTCGACCAAGCGCCAGAACGCGTTTCGTACCCGCTGGAAGGTGTGACCGGCGTAGGAGGTGACCACGAAAACCACCGCGGTCACCCGCTGTGGCAGGTCGGTGAGGTGCACGACGATGACTTCGTTGTCGCCCTTGCCTTCGCCGGTGAGGTGGTCGCCTTGGTGGCGCACCGACCCGTCCTGTGAGGACAGCTGACCGTAGAAGGCGGCGTCCACCAGTTGCCGGCCGGAGAACAACAGTGCGGAGGCGTCGAGATCGATGTCGACGTCGCGTGATCCGTGCGGTCCGCGGATCTTGATCGGGTCCCAGCCGAGCGCCATGTTCACCAGCGTGAGCTCGGCGCCGCCCTCCTTGCGTAATGCGACGTCTTGGCCCGCAACGAGTTCGGGGGTGTAGGAGCCGCCGAGCGCCAGTTCGGGAAGCTCCGACGCCGCGGGATGCGCGAAACCATTCGGCGGCGTTTCGGGTGCGGTCACCGGCGGATTGTCGATGGCGACACCGTGACCGGTGGCCAGCGCGGCGAAACCGCTGCGGTAACCCTGGCCCTGTGCGCGGATCTGCCATGCGAGGTCGGATCGGTCCAAATCGAGTACCACTACCGTCGATTCGGCACCCAACTCCTCGATCACATACTCGTACAGGATGTTTCCCTCGGCGTCCGCGATGGAAACTTCGGGTGCGGGGTAGTCGCCGAGCTGGGCGAGTTGATCGTCGAGCGAGACGACGAGCCGGACGTGATCGATCTCCGACGGTATCTCGCGCAGAGCTATAGCCGCAGCGTTCGGTCGATCGGGCAGTAGCCGCACGCCCTGACCGGTGGGCTGGTTGTAGAAGATCAGGTCATCTATGCCGCGGACCCTGCCCTCCGAGGTGAGCAGGAACGCGGACAGATCGATCGCCTCCTGGTGGCGAACCGACACGATGATGTCATCGACGCCGAGCACTTCTGTTTGCCCCTGGGTCAGTTGTGCGGCCATCCGCCGACTCTACGGCGGTGCGCACCTGCTCAAGGACGAACCGATCGGTTGAACCGCCGGGGGAGTCGGGTATCGCCGCGTTCGAGGTCGGCAGCTCCGCGCGCAACTTCGGCAGTTCAGTTCGGCACATCCCAGAAGGCGATTTCGTGCTGCATTCCGGCGAGGAAGAGCTCTTGCGCGCGGGCGGGATCGACGTCGGCCTCATCGATCATCTGCGCGCAGCGGCGAGTCGCCGCCGCGAAGCCGGGATCGGCGTAGGTGTCGATCCAGCGGCGATAGCGAGGCTCGGCCGGTGGGTTGCGTGCGAGGATCGCACCAAGGGTCGAGTAGCCCCACATGCACGGGTACAGCGCGGCGAGGCCCTCGCCATAGTCGGCGGCCGACTCCAGCAGGAACTCCGTATAGGCCACGCACGGAGCACCTTTCGTGGCACCGTCGAGGTCGGCGCCGAACTCGGCGGCCAGTGAACGATGCAGCGACAACTCATCGTGGTAGGTGGCATGGGCCAGATCCACCAGGTCGCCGAGGTGTGCCGCGGGCGCCCGCCAAGCCAGCCGGGAGAACACCCGGACATAGTCGAGCAGGAACAGATAGTCCTGCTCGAGCCAGGACCGGAAGACCTGCTCGGCCAAGTCGCCGTCGCCGATTCCGACGACCGTGGGGTGCGCGAGTTGTTTCTCGACCAGTGGTCGGCCGAGTTCCTCCAGATGTGCCGCGAGACTCATGCTTGCAGTCTCTCGCAGCCTGTGTGGTCTCCGGTTTGCACCCCGGCCACAGTTGCCGCACGCTTGCGATGTGTTGCGGGATGACGACGACGTGGTGCGGATGTTGGCACCGTCGGAACAGCGATTCGTACGTCACGGTACTTACACCGGTCGGTCGGTGTCTGTTGTCGGCGAACTGAATATCGATGCGCTCAGATCGGCTTTCACCGCACTGCAACAGTCCTATCCCGTGATGACCTGCCGGATCGTGCAGGACGCCGCCGGACGCGGCTATCTGCTGAGCCGAGGCCGACGACCGCCGGTCGGCGTGTGGGCGAGCCTCGGCGATCCCGATGCGGTGCGGTTGCCTGCCGGGCCGATCGATCCGGCCGGTCGGCTCGTCTACGTGGACCTCACGCTGTCGGAGGTGGGTCGCTCGCGCATCACGCTGTTCGCCCATCACAGCATCGCGGACGCGGGCCACTGTGTCGAGCTGTTGTCCCGATTGTGGGACCACTACACCGACTTCGTCGAATCCGGAACGACAACTGTTGTGCCGCATGACTATCCGCGTCCGCTGGAGTGGTATGCGGCGGCGCGCGGGGTTTCTCGAAACGAGCGGTCCGGCTTCGAAGCCGTCGCGCGCCCACTCGCCGCGCAGGAGCGGTCGTTTCCCGCCGATCCCGCCGATCCGGCGCCGAGTGCGCTCATGCGGCCACGGCGCGCGGTGCTCGACCAAGCGCCGACCACGCGGATCATCGGACTCGGCCGCCATCGGGGCGTCACGGTCAACGGGCTGGTCACCGCCGCATTGCTGCGCGCGTACGCGGCGGAGAAAGGCGTCGCGAGCAACGAGCTCACCGGCGAACCGGTCCCGGTCGGCTGCCTGTACCCGGTAGATATGCGATCGCGCCTGACCCCGCCGGTCCCCGCCGCCGCGGGAACCAATATGGCGGGCCTGGCCTCCTTCGCCGCCGACGTCGATATCTCGGCAGGAGTCATCCCACTCGCCCGGCAGATCTCATCACGGCTACACCACGACCTGGCCGAAGGCGTCACCCAGCAGTCGGTACTGCACTTCCCGGACTTCTTCGGCCCCACCAGGGTCCACTCCCTCGCCGGGCACGTCGCCGTGACCAACACCGGCGTTGTCCCCACCTTCCGCGTCCCACCGAACATCGAACTCGTCGACTACGAAATCGTCTACCTCTCAGCACATCCGAGACCGACGGCCGGGTCCGGGGCCGTGGTGACCTTCCTCGTCTATACGTTCACCGGCCGCCTCACCGTCGGCCTACTCGGCGGCGGACCCGACGCCGACCGCCTCCTCGCCGCCGTTCGCAAGGAACTGACGGCCTTGTCCGAGGAATCGGTCGGCGGATGAGTTACGCGGTCACCGCGTGCACCCGGTGACAGAAGGCGCTGCACAAGGCAAAGCGGCTGCCTGGTCGACCGGTTGGTGGAGAATGCTGGTTAGCAGGGCACGGGTAGTGATCGAAGGAAGCGGGTGTTCGAACGGTGCGGACTAACGGAGACCGGAGACGCGGTGGCCTCGGTGCCGCGTCGGTCGGCGTGGGGGCGCTCGGCGTCGGCGAAGTGATCGCCGCGGCGCGGGGCGATTCGCTGATCGATGCCATAGGCCGACTGCTGATCGATACCGCGCCGGTTCCTGTTGTCGAGGCCACCGTCGCGCTATCGGGCAGGCACGACAAAGTTGTCACCCGGATCGGTGTCGGTGCCGGAGCGGTCGCGGCCGCTGTCGGCCTCGGCGCCTTGCCCCCGCGAGCACGTACGGTCGCTGTCGCCGGTGTCGGCGCGGGCGCTGTGGCGCTCGGGATGCGGCGGGCGACCCGTTCCGCGACCACCGTCGCGGGTGCGCTCGCGGCCGCGGGTGTGCTCGGTGCCGGGCTGAGCAAGGGCCCGCGCGGGCTGCTCGGCTCGTTCGCGTGGACGAGTGCCGGTGCCGGGCTGTTCGCGGCGGCGCGGGCGCTGCATCGTGACCTGGACCGCAAGCAGGACGAGGCGATCCAGAAGGTCGGTCCGATGGGCAGTCTCGCCGCGGTGCCGCAGGACGGGCTCGAGGACGAGCAGGGGCTCTCGTCGCTGATCACCCGAAACCGTAGTTTCTATGTGGCCGATGTCAACCTGACGCCTCCCCGGATCGACCCGAACCGCTGGCGGCTGGCGGTCACCGGCATGGTCGCGCATCCACTGCGGCTTTCGCTGGCCGAATTGGTCTCCGACGCAGTGGAATTCGATGCGGTCATGGTGTGCGTGCACAACCGCCCCGGCGAGCGGAGGGCCGCCAACGGACGCTGGTTCGGTGTCCCGCTCGCGAAGCTGCTGGAACACGCGATTCCGGAAGCGGGCGCGACCAGGCTGGTGACAAGGGCCGTCGATGGGTACACCATTTCGCTGCCGGTGGAACCATTGCGCTCGGGGCAATGGCCCGGATACCTGGTGGTCGGCGTGAACGGCGAGCCGCTCGCACCGGAGCACGGCTTTCCGGCCCGCGTCTTCGTCCCCGGCCTCTACGGCCAGTACACCGGCGCGAAGTGGCTCGCCGAGCTGCAACTCACCGACGATGACCAGGCCGACTATTGGGTGCGGCGCGGCTGGCCTTCGGAGCTGATCTGGGTCACGCCCCAAGCTCGGATCGACCTCGCCACGCCCGGCCGCGCTGCCGCGGGCACTACCACCATCGCGGGTGTCGCGTGGGCACCGCCGGATGGCGTCTTAGGCGTGGAGATCCGGGTCGACGAGGGGGATTGGCGCCCAGTCGATCTCGGCACCGAATTGGCTCCCGCCGCCTGGCGCCGCTGGCGCACCACGATCGAACTGCCCTCGGGTGAGCACTCCGTGCAGGCTCGGGCGATCGGCCGCTCGGGCGAGATGCAGGACGGCACCGATCGCGCGCCGTTCCCCTCCGGTCCGACCGGCTTCCACACCCTTACCGTCCGGGTCTGAGAGACGGTCCGAGCGGTCACAACTCTGGACGATATCCGTCCAGAGTTGTGCCTTCCGGACTCCCTCGGCCTCCGACGGTCACACCGTGGTGATCGGCTCTTGCAGTTCGGTGACCCATCCGCTCGGATCCTCGGTGTACTCGAGCGTCACCTCGCGGGCGTAGCCTGCCGACTTGTGGCCGTTGGCATCGATCCAGCGGCCCAACGCCTGCCACGGCTCCAGCACGTTGTCCATGCTGCCCCGATGCACCACCGTTGCCGCTCGAGCGACCGCGGGAAGGTCGACCACAGCGAAGTCGTGCGCGGCATCTGGCTCGATATCGACGGGCACGGCGGCGTGCACCAGCACCGAGCCCTCGGCGTTCTCCTCGTAATATGCGATCGCTGGGCCCGCGATCGCGACCCCGGCCTTTTCCAGGCGTGCGCACACCTCCTCGAACAGCGGCCCGACCACGGGGCCGATCGACTGTGGTTCGAAGTCGGTTGCGACGCCGGTCAATTCGGCGACTCGGACCGCGGGAACGGATTTGATGACCACATCATTGGCAGGCATGGCGCCCTCCTTCTCGATGATGCGGAGCCTCGTTTCGACCTGGACCAGCCGGGCGCGATCGCCGATGATCCGCTGCTCCAGTTCCGCGTTGCGCAGCGTGAGCATGCCGCGCAGGGCGGCGCTGTCGACGCGGTCGTCGAGGATCCGGCCCACCTGTTCGAGCGTGAAGCCGAGATCCTTCAGCGCGACAATGCGATTGAGCCGCGCCAACTGCCCGGCCGCGTAGTAGCGATAGCCGCTCGCCGCGTCGACTCGATCCGGCCGTAGCAGTCCGATCGTGTCGTAGTGACGCAGCATGCGGACCGACACCCGTCCGTGTCTTGCGAAGTCTCCGATACTGAACATGACGACTCCCGGTCTATCGCCTCACACGGTGTCAGGGTCAAGCACGCTCTCAGAACCGCCCGCCGCGGCTGGTTCGGCGGGACCCGGAGGAGCCGCCGAAAGAGCCCGCACGGTAGCCGCCCGACCCGGACCTGCTCCCGCCCGCCGCACCGCGCAGCAGCCCGTCGATGAGGATGCCGCCGAGCACCGCCCCGGCCTGCGCCGTGCCCGAAGGCGCCCGGCTGCTCTCCCAGGCTCGGACGCTGGCCTGCGCCTCCTGCAACGCTCGTCCTGCCATATCGGCGGCGGCCTGCGCGTTGGCGAGGGCCTGTGCGGGATCGGTGGCATCGAGTCGCTGGGCGGTGTCGAGATTGCGCTGGGCCTCCGAAAGGCGGGTGCGCGCGTTGGCGTCGACCCCGCCCCGGCGGGTGGTGATGTAGTCGGTCGCCGCGCTGAGCCGGGAGCGGGCGTCGGTCAGCGTCCGTTCCAGCCTGCGCCGCAGGTCCTCGGCGGCTAGTTTGCGATCGGTTGCCGTCGCGTTGACGCGGTCGAGTTCGGCGTCGGCCGCTACCGCGGCATGGAAGGCGTCGAGCGGATCGCTCGACGCGTCGGCCATTGCCTTCGCCACCGCGGCCTCCGCCGCGGCGATAGCAATGACCGACTCCGGACCGCCATAGGACGCAAGGGTTTTCGCTGTGTCGATGTCGGCGCGCAGCTCCTGCAGCGCGGCGGGCAGTCCGTCGGTGGCCTGCTGGATATTCGCGGCCGCATTGTCGACGGCGTCGAGCAGGGTGCGGGCCTGGCCGATAGCCGACTCCGCGGCGCGGATGGCGGCGACCGCGCCGCCCTGCTTGCCGACCGGCTGGGCCAATGCGGCGCGCCCGTTGTCGATGTTCTGTTCCGCGAAGGTGATTCGCTCGCGTGCCATCCTCACGTTGTCGTGGATCGGTGCGAGCACGCTGGCCGGGTAGGTGGTGGTGAGCCGGGCCAGCTCGGTCTCCGAAACCGGTGCGCGCCCGGTGAGTTCGACCATGTCCCTGGTCAGTGCGGCCAGCCGGTCGGCGGCGTTGATGAGCAGGTCGCGCATCGCATCGAACTCCGCGACCTGGGCATCGAGCTCCCGATCGGCGCGCCCGACCGTGCCGATCAGATCGACGAGCATTGTCCGCTGCTGGTCCGGGGTCTCCGGAATGTCGTCGTCGAGTTGCTGGCGGATCGAGAAGGCTTTGGAGGCCGCCGTTTTCGCATGCGTCAACGCGGTGCTGAAGGGCGTGACGGCGGTGGCGCCGAACTCGCCGGTGGCCAGGTCCAACTCCTCGCCGCTGGTTCGGATCGCATTGTCGATCTCGACAAGGACCTCCCGCGACCGCACCTGGAGGACATCGAGCGACAGTGCCCCGAGCGCGACGCTGTTGTCGGGATCCAACTGCCGCGCAGCCCGCAATTCGGCGGTGTTTTTGTCCTTGCGCCGCTTGCGCGAGTACAGCACCAGCCCACCGACGACGAGGGCGATCAACAGCGCGACGATCAGCAGCGTGCGCACGCTGATACCGCCGCTGCCGCGCATGGCCGAATCCAGGCCCGTCGCGGTCGCGATGCCCGCCTCGGCCCATTTGCTCTCACGCAGCGCGGGTTCGACATCGTTGGTGAGCAGGCCATCGAGCTCGGAATCGCTGACACTGCTTGGCAAGACGCCGTAGAGCCAGTAGTCGCGGGTCTGAGTGCCGACGGCAAGCAGCAGGTCCCGCTTGCCGAAACCGGACTGCGTCGCGGTGCGCTCGGCCCACACCTGTGGGCCGAGCCCGTCGAAATCCCGCACGTAGACGATCCACAGGCGAATCTGCTGGTTGCCGTACAACTGGTCCACGGCTGAACGCACATCGTCGAACTGAGCCGGGTCGAGTGCCTCCGCCGTGTCGACCACATAGGTGCCCAACCTGGTCGGTGGCTCGGCCGACCCGGTCGGCGCACCGACCAGCATGACACCCGCGAGCAGCATGGTGATCGCCGCCCACACAGACCAGCGGGCTCGGCGATTCGGCAGCAGCATGGGACGAATCTATCGCGAGCCACCACCTGCCGCAGGCACCCTCGATACCATCGAGGAGTGATCACGATCGATCTCCCGTACACCGGGCATGTGTCTCCGGGATCGAATCCCCAGCAGCGCGACGTCCCCGGTGCCCGCATCGTCAAGATGTCGGTCGGCGGTATGGACAACAATTGCTATCTCGTGCAGTGCACCGCCACCGGCGCGGCCCTGCTCATCGACGCCGCCAATGAACCCGACCGGATCGAGGCGGTGATCGCGCAGGAAGCGCCTGGCCGGGTCGCCCTGATCGTCACAAGCCACCTGCACGCCGACCATTGGATGGCGCTGAAGGACACCGCGGCCGCTATCGGCGCGCCGACCGCCGCCCACCCGCTCGACGCCGATTCCTTGCCTATCCGCCCCGACCGCCTGCTCGACGACGGCGACATCATCGACATCGGTGAGCTGGCCATCGAAGCCATCCACCTGCGCGGGCACACGCCGGGTTCATTGGCGCTCGCCCTCATCGACGATGTCGGCGGCGCCCACCTGTTCACCGCCGATTCTCTGTTCCCCGGCGGTCTCGGTCGCACGACGAACCCGAAGGACTTCGCGTCCCTGCACGCGGATGTCACCGAGAAGATCTTCGACCGATACCCGGACGACGCGATCGTCTATCCGGGTCACGGTGACGACACCACCCTGGGCACCGAACGTCCGCACCTGATCGAGTGGCGCAAACGGGGTTGGTAGCGGGTCCGTTCAGGTGCGCTGCAAGGGCGGCGGGTTGAGACTCTCGAACATTCGCTCGGTGCTTTCGGTGCCGTAGCCGTCCGCGACCTGGCGGTCGACGAGATTCTTGAGCGGGCCGACGATGTCCAGGTCGACGCCCGCGTGGCGGCTGGCCGACACAATCGCGTCGAGAGCGGCCTTGGTGAAGTCGAGAGACTGGAACACCGTGGTGTAGTCGCCGGTGTCGATCTGCGCGCCTGCCACCGGCAGCGAAGCCGTCATCGCACTGAACCAGTCCGCGGCTCGCTTCCCGAAATCCGCTCCGGAGATTCCGACGGTCCGCACCATCGCCGCACCGTGATAGAAGCCCGCGAACATGGTGTACATCCCGGCAAGCAGGGCGAAATCGACCACCGAAGCGGTTCCCGCGTCGGTGCCGAAATATTCGGCGGAGCCGAGCGATTCCCATACCTCGCGGTGTTCGTCGAATACCCGCTGCGATCCGCTGTAGAGGATCGAGGACCCTGGCTGCCCGATCATCGGGGGAGTGGCCATGATGCCGCCGTCGAGGTAGTCGATGCCGTGCTGCCGCGCCCATTCGGCGAGTTCGCGGGCACCCTTCGGTTCGGTGCTCGTCAGGTTCACCAACGACCGACCTGCCAGTTGATCGGCGATCGGGTCGAGCACGTCGTGCACCGATTGATGGTCGAACAGGCACGCAACGACGAGGTCGCCCGCGGCGACCGCTTCGTCGGCGGTTGCCGCGCTCTTCGCCCCTGCCGCAACGAGTTCGGTATCCTTGCCCGGGCTGCGATTCCAGACCGTTGTTCGATACCCGCCTCGCACGAGAGCCGCGGCCAGCGCCTGGCCCATCGCTCCGAGTCCCAGCACCGTCACCGTTGTGCGCGGAGATTCCGCCATGCTGCCCACTCCTCAGTGTTTCCGGGTCAATGTTGTCGAATTGCCTCGTCGGTCCGAGGATCCGGATCCGCCGAGTGATAGAAGGATCGGTGTGGCGCGCCGAAACCAATTCTCACGGCGTACCGCAGCAGCGGCAAGTACCTACTATTTGGTCTGGTACTTACCTATAGGTAAGTATTGGTTCTCTGGTGACGTGACGGCGCGGTCGAGATCCAGCGGTTACCCGAGGCGCATCGACACCACAGGTCACCTGGCAAACTGGGTGAGGTGACTTCGGCCCCTCAGCGCACCGCGACGGAATCCGGCCCGCCACGTGGCTGTGGGGGCGGGTTGCTGCGCTGGGCGCGACGGCTGATCGTCGGCACGTTGCTGATGGGGTTGGTGCTCGTCAGTGGGACAGCCTTCCGGGTGTGGCAGGTGGCCCGCGTCGACGATTACACGAAGGCCGACGCGATCGTGGTGCTCGGCGCGGCGCAGTACTCGGGAACGCCCTCGTCGGTGTTCGAAGCGCGGCTGGACCGGGCCTACAACTTGTTCAAAGCCGGTGTCGCGCCGCGGGTGATCACCGTCGGCGGCAAGCAGGAGGGGGATCTGTACACCGAGGCCGCCTCCGGCAAGAACTATCTGGAGAACAGGGGTGTTCCCTCCGAAAATATCCTCGCGGTGGAGACCGGTTCGGACACCCTGCGCAGCATCGAAGCGGTCGCGACGGCAATGGACACCCGCGAGCTGTCCTCCGCGGTGCTGGTCAGCGATCCATGGCATTCACTGCGCACCCGAACCATGGCGCGCGACGCTGGGCTCGAGGCCTGGACAGCGCCGACTCGTACCGGACCCGCGGTGTACACCAGGGAGTCACAAGCGCATGGCATCCTGCGCGAGACCGGCGCGTTGCTCTGGTATCAGCTCACCCATTTCTCGGCGGACTTCAAATACACAGCAGGGCAGTGATATTCGATGAGCGACGGCTACACCGAGCACGACAGGGACCGGATGGTCGTCGAGAGAACCAAGACCGCGGGGCTCGGCCCGGCGCGTGCCGAATTCGAAACCGGGCACCGCACCGAATTCGCGCGTGACCGCGCCAGGGTGCTGCATTCGGCGGCACTGCGAAGACTCGCCGACAAAACCCAGGTCATGGGACCGCGCGACGGTGACACCCCGCGCACCCGGCTGACCCATTCGATCGAGGTCGCCCAGATCGGCCGCAGCATCGCCGATGGCCTCGGCTGCGACCCCGACCTTGTCGACTTGGCCGGCCTCGCGCACGACATCGGCCATCCGCCCTACGGCCACAACGGAGAGAAGGCCCTCGACACCTTCGCCGACGCGTACGGCGGCTTCGAGGGCAACGCCCAGAACCTGCGCATCCTCACCCGCCTCGAGCCCAAGGTTCTCGACGCCGACGGCGTCAGCGCGGGCCTCAACCTGACCCGCGCCGCCCTCGACGCCGCCATCAAATACCCCTGGGGCAGAACAGGTCCCGGCACCAAGTTCGGCGCATACGACATCGACACCGACCGCCTCGAATGGGTACGCAAGGGCGCGCCGGACCGCAAGAAGAGCCTCGAATGCCAGATCATGGACTGGTCCGACGACGTCGCCTACTCCGTGCACGATGTCGAAGACGGCGTGATCGCCGGTCGAATCGAGCTGCAAGCCCTCGCCGATCCGTCCGAGCAGGAAGCGCTCGCCCAACTCGGCCACCCGCGGCACCCCACGCTGTCGGTGGACGAACTCGTCGCAGCCGCGCAACGCCTTTCGGAGCTGCCGGTAGTCGCCGCCGTCACCGGCTACGACGGCACTCTCACCAGTTCGGTGGCCCTGAAACGTTTGACCAGCGAACTGGTCGGCCGCTTCGCCACCGCCGCCATCACCGCAACCCGCGGTGTCGCGGGCCCGTCCCCGCTGTCCCGCTACGCCGCCGACCTGGAAATCCCGCGCATAGTCGCGGCCGAAGTCGCCATGCTCAAAACCGTCGCCCTGCGCTACGTCATGTCCGACAAAGTCCACAAACAACGCCAAGCGTCCCAACGCGACCTGATCCTCGAGGTAGCCACCCGCCTCCTCGCCGCCGCCCCCACCCACCTCGACCCGCTACTGCTGCCATGGTGGCAAGCCGCCCCCGACGACACCGCTCGAGTCCGCGTCATCGTCGACCAAATCGCCTCTTACACCGAAAGCCGACTGGAGCGCGTCGCCACCCTGCTCGGCGTATAGAGGTCGAGGGCAGGCGCAACGCGACCTGGCCGCCGCCTACTCGAATCGGTCGGACGAACCCCTGCTCGGTAATTACATCGCGGGAAAGTGGCATGACCAGCCACTGAGTGTGTCAGGTGCGGACTGGCCTAGACTCTCTCCGTGGCCGGACGACTTTCAGATCGCGATATCGCGGCAATACGCGAACGCGTCCGGATCGAGGATGTCGTCGGGGAGTACGTCGCTCTGAAACGGGCGGGCGCGGACTCCGCGAAGGGGTTGTGCCCGTTCCACGACGAGAAATCGCCGTCGTTCCATGTGCGACCTAATCACGGGCTCTACCACTGCTTCGGCTGCGGAGAGGGCGGCGATGTCTTCGCCTTCCTGCAGAAGATCGAGCACATCGGTTTCGTCGAAGCGGTCGAGCAGATGGCCGACCGGCTCGGCTATCAGATCAACTACGAGGGTGGCGGCACCTCGGTGCAGCGCGATCGCGGCACCCGGTCCAGGCTGGTCGCCGCCAACGCGGCCGCGCACGAGTTCTACATGGACAGGCTGCGCGAGCCCGACGCCGAGATGGCGCGCACGTACCTCACCGACCGCAACTTCGACGCCGCCGCCGCCAAGCAATTCGGCTGCGGCTACGCACCCGCGGGCTGGGACGTGCTCACCAAACACCTGCTCCGCAAGGGTTTCGACTTCAAGGAGCTCGAGGCGGCCGGGCTGTCGCGCCAGGGTCAGCGCGGCCCGATCGACCGCTTCCATAGGCGGCTGCTGTGGCCGATCCGCAATCTCGGCGGCGACGTCATCGGCTTCGGCGCGCGCAAGCTCTTCGACGACGACACCATGCCCGGCAAATACATCAATACGCCGGAAACGTTGCTGTACAAGAAGTCTCAGGTGCTGTTCGGTCTCGACCTGGCCAAGCGCGATATCGCCAAGGGGCACCAGGCCGTCGTCGTCGAGGGCTACACCGACGTGATGGCCATGCACCTGGCCGGTGTCAAAACCGCCGTAGCCTCCTGCGGCACCGCCTTCGGTGACGAACACCTCGCGCTGCTGCGCCGGCTGCTGTTGGACGACAACTTCTGGCGCGGCGAGATCATCTACACCTTCGACGGCGACGCGGCGGGCCAGGCGGCGGCGCTGAAAGCCTTCTCCGGCGACCAGAAGCTGGCCGGACAGACCTACATCGCCATCGCCCCCGACGGCCAGGACCCGTGCGAGCTGCGCCAGCACTCCGGCGACGCCGCTGTCCGCGACCTGGTAGCCCGGCGAACCCCGCTCTACCAGTTCGTGATTCGCGGCGTGCTCGCCGAACACGACCTGGACTCCGCCGAAGGGCGGGTGGAGGCGCTCAAGCGTGCCGTCCCGGTGGTCGCACAGATCAAGGACAACGCGCTCCGCAAGATGTATGCGACGAAACTGGCAGGCTGGGTCGGTGAGGACGACATCCAGTCGCTCATCCGCAGGGTCGGCGATGAGGCCAAGCGCACCCGAAATGGTGTGCAGGGCACCGGCAATGGCCCCACTCGCCGCAGTGCGGCTCCTGACCCGGCGAACGCCGGTGTCGTCGATCGGCCCGCAGCGCGCCCCAACCCGAGCGACCCTGTGCTGCTGCCACAGCGCCAGACGCTCGGCGCCGCCCTGCAATACCCCGCGATGGCGGGCCCGCTGTTCGACTCGCTGGAATCCGAGGCCTTCACCCATCCCGCCTACGTGGCAGTGCACGCACTGATCGCCGAAGCGGGCGGTACCGCGGCCGGGCTCGGCGGCGCGGAATGGGTGAACGCCGTCTGCGACGGCACCGACGACCTCACCATGCGCGCACTGGTATCCGAATTATCGGGCGAACCATTGCCAGTGAAAACAGCCAACGGCATTCCACGGTTCATCGCGGGCGTTGTTGCCCGCACCCAAGCGGCCTGGGTCGGCCGTCAGGTCGCCGAGCTGAAATCGAAACTGCAACGAGTGTCCTCGACCGAGGACTCGGAGGCGTACATGACGCTGTTCGGCGACGTGGTCGCGCTCGAGCAATACCGCAAGAGCCTGATGGAACAGGCCATGGGCAACCACGACGACTTCGCTTCGAGCTGAACATCCTCGCGCGGTAGCCGACGGTCGGCTTCAGCCCGACTCGCTCGGCGTCGTGGTGTTGACCGGCGCTTCTGCTGGCTTCAGCGCGAGTTGCTCGGCGTCGTGGTGTTGACCGGCGGTCCCGCTGGCTTCAGCGCGAGTTGCTCGGCGTCGTGGTGTTGACCGGCGGTCCTGCTGGCTTCAGCGCGAGTTGCTCGGCGTCGTGGTGTTGACCGGCGGTCCTGCTGGCTTCAGCGCGAGTTGCTCGGCGTCGTGGTGTTGACCGGCGGTCCCGCTGGCTTCAGCCCGAGTTGCTCAGCGCCACAGTGACAACCCGACAACTCCGCTCGGCTGGGCCAGCGCGACTTGGTCAGCGCCGCAACTGATCCTGCGGAACCAGAATGGTGGTCCGCTCATCCAGCGGCTCCATCGGCTCCAACTGCGGCCGGGTGCTCAACCTATCCGACAGCTTCTGTCTCCCGACGAGCACGAGCTTGCGAGTCACCGGGCTCTCGGTCACAGCACGAGTCGCCGCACTGATCTGCTCATAACGAACCCGCCCAGCCTTCGTGCCGAGCACATACCCAGCAGCGACGCCGATGATCAACCGCAGCATCTCGTAAAGCTCCTCCCAATCGCCTGTCCGCGCCCACCATCCTGCCCGACGCCCCACACCCCTGTCGATCCGGATACCCCCAGCCCCACCCACCCACAGACACGCCGAACTGGACGCATGTCCCCTGGTAGTGACACGATTTGGGAAGCCACGCGCCAATACGCTAAAGTTTCTCCTCGGCGCGCCCCACACGGGCGGGCTAAGGATAGTCCCCTATAGCTCAATTGGCAGAGCAGCCGACTGTTAATCGGCAGGTTTCTGGTTCGAGTCCAGATGGGGGAGCTTTGACCAGGGCGAACGTTACCGTTCGACCCTGGTTTTAGTCGTTTTTGGGGTAGAACGACACGGAAACGACACGCTTTCAGCCCGCGAGGTGGCCCAAGGCCGCCGTGAAGTCGGGTGCTTCGGTGGGTTGGTCGATGTAGTGGCGTTTAGTGACGGAGTCGTTGGCGTGGCCGAGTTGCCGGGCCGCGGCCTGGGGGCCGTACTGGTCGGCGATGAGGGATGCGACGGTCTTGCGGAAGGTCTTGGGGGTGACCCAGGCGAACTGCTCGCCGCGTGCTTGGCGCCACAGGCGGTTGAAGTTGTGGGGATCCCAGATGCCGCCGTCACGGTTGGGGAAGACCAGGTCCAGGTCGTTGTCGACTGCTTCGGCCTTGACCCGGCGGAGGGTGTCGACGACGAATTGGGGGAGCACGACTGTCCGGTAGCCGGAGTCGGTCTTGGTCCATTCTTGGCGTATGAGTCCTTTGCCTTTGATGCGGATGATGGTGCCGGAGAAGGTGATCCGTGCCGGCTTGCTTTCGAGATCGACATCACACCAGCGCATGGCGAGCGCTTCGCCGGGGCGTGGACCGGTTCCGAGTTCGACGTCGGCGACGTCCAGGACCCTCGGATTGCGTTTGGGACCGTAGGTGTAGGCGGGCGCGCCATCGAGTGGCTTACCGTCCACCCACCCCTGAAGCTGGGTTCGCAGCTCTGCCAGAGTTTCGAGATCGGCCGCACGCGGCTTCTGACGCTTGCGGGGAAGGTCTGCGACCTCGCGGACGGGGTTGCGGTCGATCGCGTCGTGACGGACAGCCATGCTCATCATCTCCGACAGGATGACCCGCTGCCGCCGCGCTTTCTCCCGGTGTCCATTGAGCACAATCCGCTTCAGGTGGGCATCGATGCGGGAGGTCGTGGCCTCCCACACCCGCAGGCCGCCGAGCGCTGATTTGATCTTGACGGTCCCTTTGCTCGCCCTGCAATCGATGGAAACCTCGATCTCCATCCGGTACAGGTCCAGCGACTGCTCGGTAATACCTTCTTGCAGAACCTTTTCCGCTAGCCACAGGTCCGCCAGGTCGGCGAGCTTCGTGTCCCGGGTGATCAGTCGACCACGACCTCCAGTGCGCTGAGTGAGCGATGCACGCAGGGTGCCTTCAGCCCGGCCCTTGGTGGTTCCGAACCTGTGCACGGGGCGGGTAATGCCATCGTCGTCTCGGTAGCGCGTGGTGGCACGCCAGCTTCCGTTCGGCTGCCGCTTGGAAGTGATCCGGCCGTAGGTGCCGAGTGGAAGCGATTGCCTGGACATCGGTGTCCTTCCTGTGGGTGGGTGGTCGTTGGGCTGCCGCGTGACCGTGATCGGACCGGATGGCCATCGGGACGCGAGGAGTTTGCGTAGATCGGTGAAACATCGAGCGGGGATCGAGCCCGTCGATTTCTGATGGCCGAACCCACCGCACAAACTGCTATATCCCAGCAGCGCAGCACAAGGCTCGATTGATTGCTGAAAAGTAGCTGAATGAGGTGTATTTGTACTCAATGGTCCCGCTGGCGGCCTCGCTCTTGCCTCGTTGCTGGTCGCCGTCGCGGGGGTTGTGCCCGATCGGTCGACTCATCGGCTCCGGGCCGCCCACTCTTGTCGAGTTGGTCCTGCTCCCACTCGAGTAGATCGCTCAACCGATACCGTCGGTAGCGCCCTATCCGTGCGTATCTGGGGCCCCGCCCAGCGGAGGCCCAGACCGCGAGCGTCTTCGCGGGAATCTTGAGGCGTGCGGCCAGTTCGTCGGTGCTCAGCCACACGTCATCGGGGTTCATCCGAGCCCCTGGAGGGCGGCGATTCTGTCGTGCAGTCCTACATCTGGCCTGATCGGATGAGTCTGCTGCAGAGATGAATTCGATTGCCGTCTACGCCATACGTAGTGGTAGTTGTTCTCGTACAAGGAGATTGCCAAGCGACGGAGGGGTGAATACATACGGTACTCATTTCTGAGCCGGTCCGCGATTCTCCCTACTCCATGAAACACCAAATTCCACATCCGCACCAGGGCTTTGACAGGCCGGCACGTTCGCATCCCCTGACCCGCTCTCCAAGGCGGAAGGCGACGTATCCAGGAAACCCAGAGCGCGGCCATCATGACGCGGGTCCCCCAGATGCGGCGCTACTGCGCGCGGTGTGGGACCAGGAAGAACAACTGCAACCTCGAATCATTTTGCGCTCCTAGTGAATCCGCACTTGATGGTCGCTGGCAGCAACCTCCACTGTTGCCGCCAGCCTTCTGGCACACCGGCCAGATGTGTGATGCCAGCTCGCCACCTGGCACATGGGCCGGGTGATCTTCGCCTACCGCACTGCGCCCGTTCCACGGCCGTGCTCTGCCGCGATTGAGTCGCTCAACGCCACGTATCGGCGCGCAATCAAGCCCGTGGGTACTTACCGTCCGAGCAGGCCGCGCTGAAATGCCTGTACCTGGTGACCTGTTCACTGGATCCGACCGGGCGGGGCAGGGCACGATGGGCACTGAGGTGGAAGCCAGGCGCTTAACGCGTCCGCTATCACTTTCGAAGGTCGGATCACTCCGACCTGTAGCTAGCCAACGCCGGGACCAGATCCACGGTGGCACACGGGGCCTGGCGCGGGGATGGCGCCGACAAGAACCCGGATGTCGTCGTGGACTTGGATACTGGCGAGGTGTATGTGAAGCTCCCCGGCGGTGAAGTGTCCGAAGACAGCGTCGGAAACATTCTCGACGGGTTGGATGAGTGACGTGGACAAAAGTCGGCGAGAGACGATAAAGGAGTACGAGGACAGGTGGATCATGCAGCCTCTGCGTGGGAGCCGTGTCGTTCGTACTACTTGGCTGCATGAACAGGTCGAATTCGAGACGGACACGCCATTCCGGATAGTTGTCGGATACGGAGCCGAGATGGCGCCACGCGCTATTGCCGAAGACGCGCCTGAACGTCACATGATCAGCCACTGGACAAGAGCCGAAGTTGAACGCAATGTCTCCGCGCCGATTCTCTCACCGGTATTTTTCAAGTCTGGAAGCCTGCGGCTCGGATTAGGGAACGGTTGGAAACTCTTCGTCTCCAAACGGCACCCTCATGTGACAGCCACTGTCTTCTTCGGTGACACCCTGATGTGGAATCGATCCGGCATGCTCTCCCCGGCAGGATTTTCCGTGGTCACGCTCGACCCGTGGACCGGACAGCGAATCGACGCTCCACCGTGGCCGCCACGTCCAGAAGATCTCGACATCGACACAGACTCAGACGACATCAACGGGTGAACGGTCCGGGGCGAGCATCTTGAAACGCCAGCTCACCGAATCCGAAGCTGGACAGACGAAATCGTGCGACTCGACCTGGCCGTGACCTTAATAATTGCAAACGTGTCGACAGGACTGGGTGGCACCACCACCAGCCAATACAAAGTGGTGACCTACCGATTCGGGGGCGTCATCACCATGTATCCGATCCCTCGCAGGAGAATCAGTGGGAATTGCCGTATTTATTCAGAACCAAATCCATGAACAAGTTACGGAAGCTGCCGGGTATGCGTCAAAGACGCTTGACGAGGTGATTTCGCAGGCGCCGTTAGATTCATTGATGCGGGGAATAAGCAAACACGCAGACACAATGTTCAACACCACCCAGCTCAATTCCTTTATCGACGAAATTTCCTCCTTGACGCCCAAGAACGACAGCGAGCGCGAACTGTTCACCGTCTTACGCGACGCCGCCGAATCGGCGATCCGGCAACGTGGATACCTGTGGTTCAGCGGAGACTGAGGGCCCCACGGTCCAGCTTCCAATGTCGCGCGCATCCTCCACGGTTCACACCCGCTGCGGGGCGGTCGCGTTGGGCCTCGACAGCGACATCTCGATCGCCTCGCAGATTCCGCTCAACTACCGCCGAGACCGGCGAACGCCGACAGTCCTCGGAGACCTCCAATGACTACGAGTCCGCGCAGGGCTGGTACGCGCTGGCCGACATGTTCGGTCTGGGCGAGGTGCGGAGGTCCCACAGCGCGGCGCATGGCAGCACTGGTAGATCGTCACGCACCTCGTCATCCACAGTCACCAAGAACTCCGGAAACTCCTGCGCCAGTTCATCAGCCACGCTTTGCGCCTGTTCCGCGCCGGCTTGGTAATCCAGGCAGAGCGCGCCCGATTCAATGTGGATGTGTCGGATACGCCGAGGCAGCTCCATGCCCATCACCGCGGTTTGGTCAGGCTCAGCACTACCCGGCCCGCCCCGATCAAGGTGTCTTGCGCGGCAGCTTTCCTCGGGCACTGCATCGCTCGGCAGGCCACATGAATCTGCATGACTCGTGAGCTTGAGGAACAGTGAACGGCACGAGCGGTGCCCGGTGGGCCGCTGGATGACAGAGTGCGACAGCCTGATACATAGCAAGGGAGTACATGGCCGGATTCCTTCTGGTTATGCGACTTCGGTCCAGCTACCAGCCTGTGTTTCGGGCCGTGCAGGGGCTATACCGCCAGGTCGCGGGCCGCTATACGTCCGACGTATAGTCCGCCGGTTGTCGGGGGGATTAGGCTCGGTTCGTTTCAGAGGCGGAGCCATAAAAGGCCAGGTCAGCGGAATAAATGGATGGAAGGAATTCCCCGGTAGCATGACGACAACCGAGTCCGATCAGCAGGTAAAGCCACAGCGGCACAAGGTGACCGGTGATGTTCATCTGGTTCTGCGCCGCGGTGACAACGTGCTCTACGGTCGGCGCCAGAACACCGGCTTCGAGGATGGCGCATGGCACCTGCCCTCGGGTCACCTGGAGGCCGATGAATCCGTCATTGCCGCTCTGATCCGCGAGGCCGAGGAGGAGATCGGGGTTGTGATCAAGCCGGAAGATGTGCAGTTCAGCCACATCATGCACAACTCATCGTCGGGTGGGCGGGTCGCTTTCTTCTTCGTCGTGACGAACTGGCAGGGCGAGCCGACCAATCGGGAGCCGGATAAGTGCAGCGCCCTGGACTGGTTTGCGGTGGATAAGTTGCCCGACCATATGATCGCCTACTGCCGAACGGCGATGAAGCATATCGGCGTGGGATCGCCCTTCTCGACATTCGGCTGGTAGGAATCAGCAGAGTGCCCGGATGCCAAGCGGCTTCCGGGCGCTGCTTCACTCAACCGAATCCTGCTGTTTCAGAACAGCTTCCATTCCTCCAACTGCCCGATCACTTCCTGAAGTCGTTCGGGGCTCATCCGCTTCTGGTCAACCTCGTCAGCAGATTCCTGCTTCGCCCCGTATTGCCACCATGCCTCGCGGGTTTTGCGGTCCATCACCAGAAAGCGGTCCTTGATGGCGGGACCGCGGATAACGAGGCTCGCGGTGTAGGGCTCGGCCACCACGGCATGCACCATGCTGTGGTGCAGGGCGTAGCTGATGCCGACCGGTTCCTCGCGCGCTTGCAGCACTGGCAACTTCGCTGGGTCGATCTGCTCGTCCAGCTCCGCGTTGCCGAATAAGAAGTGCCGATACTGGCCGCGCAGGATGCGGCTGGCATATGACCATCGGTGGTTGTGCGGCCGGTCGAAATAGCCAGGAAGGAAGACGTGCAGCCGGATGCGCACGCCTGGGTCGTCCTCGCTGTGCAGCACGATCTTGTCCAAGATGTCGTAGTGCTCGCACATGGCCAGCAGGTCCGGCCGGTTGGGCAGATCGTCAAGCCGTGTGCGCACAATTCGAGGTTCGGCAGCGAGTTCGTTCAAGGCTTCGCGGCAGTTGAGTTCAACGTCGTCGATGTCGTTCCAGTCGATCCAGCACAGGTTTTCCGCGATGCGGTCCATCTCGTCCATTGGGTCCTCATTCCTCGGGCTTGGCGCTGGATTTCCACAACCGGCAGACCGGCACGATGTCGTCATAGGCGGTGCATGATGCACTGCCTATCACCAGTTCCTCGGCCGGGCATCCGCCTTGGCAGGCGCTGGCTTTGCAACCGCCACAGGAACTTTCGGCGAGGGCGCTGGTGAACAGATCGAATTCATTGACACCGTGGTTGAGCTGTACCTGGCCATCGACCATCTGGGCGAAGAACAGATCCGTGTCGAATAGGAAGGAGCAGACGTAACAGCGGCCATCGGGGAAGATCGAGATTCGATCGAGTGTGCGGCCGATACATCCTTGGTAGCCCTCAGTGGCGTAACGCTCCATCTGGTCACGTCGGGCGTAGGTGGGTTGGTACCAGACGCGCGTGTTGTACTGCGGCGCGACCTCATTGAGGCGATCACAGAACGTCACCCATTCCAGCGGGTTCATCGCCATCTCCGCGTTGCCGTGTCCCGTGCCGATGGTCGAGAAGACATGGAACTTCACCAGGCTGACACCGAGGTGATCGGCGATGCCGAGCAACTGCAGCACGTCACGCTCGTTCGACTTGTTGACCGTGCAGATGATGCGGGTGTCGAATCCGCGTCGGGTCAGCTCGGCCGTCGTTTCCAACGCCGACGTGAACGTACCCGCACCGCGAATAGCGTCATGGCTCTCACCGCTGCCGCCGTCCAAACTGACTTGGATGTAGGCGAAATCGTCGGGTTCGAGTTGCCGGAACCGTCGCAAGGCGGGCTTCTGGGCATTGGTGGTCGTGATGACGTACCCGTACCCGAGTTTCCGGCTGAGCCGGATCACTTCGCAGTAGTGCGGGTGCAGCGTCGGTTCGCCACCGAGGATGGTCAGTTTGTCGCCGCCCATCCGTCGCCAGGTGGAGAGTGTTTCCACGATCTGCGGCAGCGGCATTTTCAGCGCCCGATCGAGCCGTTCGCCCATATAGCAGTGCTCGCAGCGCAGTTGGCAGGCTTCGGTGATGTAGAGGTAGACGTTGCGGAAGCGGCCGTAGGCGACACGGTCGATGCGATCTGGCTCGGGCAGGTTGCCGCCGCGTGGCATCCGAGCATGGCCGTAGCCGTCACTGTTCGTTCTCAGACTTGGAAGAGGCAGATCTACGGTGGTCATAACGAGACACTCCGGGAGATAAGTAGCGGGGCAAGGAGATTCGCTGCTCCGTCGATGGTGTTGGTGGTATCGAGTTGGGTGACTCTGATACCGGATTCGGCAAACCCGGCACGGATTCCGGCTGCCGTCAGGTGGTAGCGCTGCATCCGTGCTTTGAACAGACGAGGCGAATCGCCGCGACGGGGATGCAGCAGCCCGCGACACTGAGCGCACTTCCAGTCGTCGTCATCGGACGGAATCGCCGGCAGGCGAGGATCGGAGATGGGATCACGCTCGCAGCGGTGGCAGACCCTCCGGTTCCTCGACCGCTGTTTCAACGTCTTGGCGTCCGTCAGGAGTTCAATCGACTCGATGTGACAGCTCGGTGCCACCGATCGGACTGTGGAGAGCAGTTGGTCGACCTGGCTGCCTGATCCCGGGAAGTTATCTAGCAGCACGGTGTGGATGCCGGGATTGGTGTTGGCGGCGGTGAAGTAAGAGTGCACCGCCTCCATCACGGTGAACTCATCGATCCACCCGAGTCGTTCACTGCTGGTGGCGGTTGCCGCCAAGACCTCCTTCGATACATGTTCCCGCAGACGGAAGACCTGGCGCCCAGGCTCCGATCCGAGACACAAGGTGAGTGTGGTTTTACCAGCGGCTGGCGGGCCAAATATGGGGACTACTAGGGACAATGCCACGGCCTACCCCTTTCCTAGCGGCTACTTCTAGAGACTCGCCAAGGTTGGGCCGAGGTGGCGAAAACGGCCACGACAAGGGCGTATGCGGGGTATGTACGAAACGTATAGTCGTTGGTGTCAAGCCCTGGTACGTTCACGCGACCAAGGCGGAAAGGCGAAAAATCCCCCGGACACCCACGGAGCGGCCATCATGACGCGGGTACCCCAGATACAGCGTTACTGCGCGCGGTGTGGGACCAGGTTGAACAACTACAACCTCGAATCATTCTGCGCTCCTTGCGAATCCGCATCCCGCGATCAGCGGCAACAACCGCCACTCTTGCCGCCGGCCTTCTGGAAGGCCGACCAGATGCATGACGCGCTCGCCACCTGGCACATGGGCCGGGTGATCTTCGCCTACCGCACGCACCCTTTCCATGGCCGTGCCCTGCCGCAGGAACTCGTTGCCAACTGGCTTGGGCTGACACAGGCGCAGCTCAGTCGGATCGAAAAAGGTCCGGCACCGGAACAACTCTCGAAACTTATCCGGTGGGCCGAAACGTTAGCTGTCCCGCCGGAGCTGCTGTGGTTCAAGCTGCCCGCAGGTTCCGGCGCTACGCTCGACCATGTGAACCGCCAGGAATTTGTCCGTGCCGCGCTGAGCGTCACGGTGGCGGCAGCGACGCAGCAGCCGCTCCTGGACCTGCTGGGCAAGATCGAACCGACATCGATACCGTCGATGGTTGGCCTGACCGAAATCGAACAGGTGCGCACGGCCGCGCGCGAGTTCAGTTCGTGGGATCACACCTACGGTGGTGGGCTGGTACGAGAGGCCGTATCCGCCCAACTGCGCTACGCCGTGAACCTACTGGGTGCCCACTGTGCGGGGAAGCACCGGATGGAGCTTCATAGTGCCGTCGGCTTCCTCGGGCACACGGCAGGCTTCATGGCCTTCGATGCGTATGCGCACACGGATGCCCGCAGCATGTTCCAGCTCGGCCTCACTTGTGCCGAAGAAGTTGGTGACTGGCACCTGCGCGGCAAAGTGCTGTCTTCGATGGCACGGCAAGCCATCTGGTGCGGCCATCCTGACGACGGTCTGACCTTCATCGAGCTGGCCATGGTGCGTGCCGATCGACTGACCGCAACCGAACGCGCCATGTTGCACTCTGCCCGAGCACGGGCACTGGCCAAGCTGCATCGGACCGAAGAAGCCGTCCGTGCTGTCGGCCAGGCCGATGAGGAATTCGCGAGCGCCTCGCCAAACAACGATCCGCCCTGGATGGCTTACTACGACGTGGCCCAACACTCCGGCGACACCGGTCACGCCCTGTTTGACGTGGCGCTCGATGGCCACTTTGCCACTGATGCTCGCTCCCGACTGAATGCCGCAGTTGCCGGGCATACCGCCGCGTTCGTTCGCTCGCGTGCGATTTCGGGCATAAAGCTGGCATCGCTCACTATGGCCACCGGTGATCCGTTAGAAGCGGCAACGTTCGGCCAGGCAGCTTTGGCCGATGCCGGAACTCTGCGTTCCCGTCGCGCCGCTGATGATCTGCGCGAGCTTCGCACGTTCGCTCAGCCGCATACCCGCATCACTGAGGTCGAGGAGTTGCACGTCCAGATCGACCGCACGTTGGTTCCCGCATGAGCAAGGCTGTCGAGACTGACTGGCTGACGATCGTGCGGTCGGCTGGTGCCAAAGTTGGACTGGATGTCGATCAAGCCGATCCCATTCAGGTCAGTGAAAATGCCATCTACCGGCTGCCGGGATGCGTTGTTGCCAGGGTGAGTCGACCCGGCCAACTGGCCGCAGCGCGGCGGGAAGTGAACGTTGCTCGGTGGCTAGAGGCCTCCGGTGTCTCAGCCGTGCAGGTTGTCCCGAATGTTGACCAGCCAGTGGATATAGGTGGCCGGGCAGTCACCTTCTGGCGCGAACTCCCGTCGCACCATCACGGCACGCCGACGCAGGTGGCCGCAGTGCTCGAGCAGCTGCACCGGCTGTCTATCCCGGCCAGTTTCGATCTCGGCGAAGTAGCGCCATTCATACGACTGGAAGATCGGATCGAAGCTGCCCACGGCTTGAGCGACGAGGATCGGCGGTGGCTGCGTGCGCATCTCGCCGAACTGCAGCAGCGGTGGGAGGATCTGCCAAAGGGCCTGCCTTGGTGCGTGATTCATGGTGACGCCTGGGTCGGCAACTTAGCTGCCACGGACGACGGCCAGGTTGTCCTGCTAGATCTGGAACGAACCTCGATCGGGCCACCGGAATGGGATCTGGTGCACACGGCGATCAAGGGGACGTCGTTCGGCTGGATTACCGCGGAGCAGTACGCGGAATTCTGTGACGTGTACGGGCACGATGTCACGGAGTGGGAAGGCTTCGAACTGCTCCGCGATATCCGGGAGTTCCGGATGACCACGATGGCCGTGCAGGCAGCATCGAACAGGCCGGCGCTTCGAGAGCAGGCAGAGCGCCGGCTGGCATGTATCCGAGGCGAGCGCGGGCCACGGCCGTGGTCGGGGTGGAAGGCACTGGAATGAGCGAGGGTTCGACATCGATCACAACCTCTGCTGGATATTGACGGCGAGGCTCATATTGTCCACTGGGGCGAACGGGAGGGACTGATGATCGAAACGACACTGCTGGAGAAGTTGACGGATGCGGCCGAACGCGACGGGGTGCAACAGTTGGTCGTCGGCGCCGTCGTCCAAAACGAGGGGAAAGTGCTTCTACTGCAGCGACCGATCGACGACTTCATGGGCGGCATCTGGGAATTGCCCAGCGGCAAAGTCGATCCTGGCGAGACGGTCGGCCACACTCTGATCCGCGAGGTCAAGGAAGAGACTGGCCTCGACATCGCGAAGGTCCGAGATTACTTGGGCGAGTTCGACTATCAATCTGGCAGTGGCAGGAAGAGTCGACAGTTCAACTTCACTGTCGATGTAGTGGACCCGGAGCCAGTCGAGCTGACCGAGCACGACGCCTACACCTGGACCAGCCTGACCGAAGAGCCGCCCGTCACTGAGGCTGTGATGGGAGTCTTGCTGCGGTATCGGGAAATGCGTTAGCCGTGGTCGGTCGGGCTGCATCTGACCACGTCCAGAATCGGTTGGTCAAGCTGATAGCCGAACCGAAGAACTCGCGAATGTCGGTGTAGTGGCCGAGTTGCGTGACCGTATGAGGCCGGTGAGGTAGCGACGGCATAGGAGGAGCTGAGTGGTGCGTATCGGGGTCACCGGGCATATGAACATCACCGAAGACACCGCGCCGCTGGTGTAGAAGGCGATCAGCGAGCTCCTTGCCGGTGAAGAAGTCTCGGGCGAACTGGTAGGTGTCAGTTGTATTGCCCGCGGCGCGGACTCGGTATTCGCGCAGGCGGTGCTCGACGTCGGCGGGCAACTCGAGGTTGTGCTGCCCCCGCAGAACTACCGTGAGCGGAAGGTGAAGCCGGACCATGCCGCGCTATTCGACAGCTTGCTCGGCCGCGCGGGCACCGTGCGTGTCATGGATTTCGATGACGCTGGTAGGGAAGCGTACGAAGCTGCCAATGAAGCAATGTTGTCGTCCTGCGATCGTTTAGTCGCGGTATGGGATGGCGGGGCAGGGGGGAAGGGTGGCACGGGTGCGGTGGTCGAGTTGGCTCGCACGCGTGATGTTCCCGTTGATGTCGTGTGGCCCGAAGGTGCTGCGCGCAAACAAGGTTGACTCAGCAAGGGAATCGGTATCCAGCGGACGAAAGGCCGTAGCAATGGGCAGGATCAAGTACTGCATCGATCCCAAAGCTCCCAAGGTGAACGCTCTCATCCCGGTCGGCGATCTGCTTGCCGTGGATGACACCGGCGCGATCCGGTTGCAGCTACGCCGCGATATCGGACAGTGGGCACTGCCGGTCGGCGCCCAGGATATCGGCGAGACCGCTGCCCAATGTGCGATCAGGGAAGACGGGGATCGTCGCTGAGATCACTGTATTCCTAGGTGTTTACACCACCCGCACCACACCGTGGCGTACACCCATGACGAGATTCGTCCGCAGTACGAGTACGCGTGCGTTGGTCAGCCCGTGCGGCGGTGAGCCGACGACGCCGACGTGTTTGTTCAACCTGCAGATCTTGATCGGTACGATATTCATTCGAGCATGCGTCAGCACGTCGGCTATTACGTGGCTGGGAAGGCTCTCAGCGCCTCGTGCCTGTGGTGCGGTTGAATCACCGTCCGGCGAGTTCTCAGCTACGTCGGCCACACACCGTGGGAGTGCGTCAAGGGCAGTACCATCAGATTCGCGCGCCTTTTTCGAGATTGCATTTGCGGCACAGAATTTGGAGGTTTCCGACGCTCGTCGCGCCACCTCGACTCAACGGTATGACGTGATCGAACTCGAGGTAGTGGCTGTCACCACATTGGCAACACTTGCCGTCATCTCTTTGCCAGACCTCGGCTTTGATGTTCGGCGGTATCGAGCGGGTGTCCCGTTGCCCTGGAGCAAGTACGAGCCGCTTCGCGATCCGTAGTGCTCCTTCGAGCACAGCGGCAACATATTCAGGGTCTGCAACGCTGTATGTCCCACCGCCGCGGGCCGTAGTCGCGGAGATAATGACGTTGCCGTACTCGCTCGCTATCGAGACAATTTTCGCCCATGGAAGCTCGGTACCCGCTCCCGCCCCGACGAATCGGAGCTTCTTGCTGCTGCCGATCAGCCTGCCGCTGTTGTGCCGCGGTCCGCTGGCGGTGTATTTGATTTGTACTGCATTGACGTCGATGTACGGTGTTTCGTCAGCTTCCAGATGTAGGTCCGATCGTTGTACGCGGGGCAGCTCACCTGCACGAACCTGGGTTAGTGATCGGCCTCGGAGCAGACGCTGTCGAAGTTCATCGACGCGTGGTTGGGCGGGGCCCAGATCAGCAGCCGATTGAAGATCAGTCACCGCTTGCTGGAAGCTGTCCAATTCGTGTTGCTCGATTTCGTCATCGGCGAACGCGAAGGTTACGACCCGCTCCAGATAGGCGATCGCAAGCGGCCGCAATGCTTCCCGGCCGCTTGTTTCGTGGATCCGCTGGAAGCGGAGGGCGAGCCATAGCTCGTTCCATCCCGTGCCGTGCGGACCGGAGGCGGTCAGCACCTGCCACGCCTGGAACCGCCACATTTCCATGAATCCGTTTACGTCGGACTCACACCAGCGGCACGGCGGCGGG